>JAHEKN010000291.1 GCA_024638305.1 Gemmatimonadota bacterium
AGGACGGGCGCGGCGGGTTGGAGACGACGACATACCCAGGCTACCCCCTGGCCCGCACACCGGGTTCGGGCCATCCTAGAATGGCGTCCGCCGAGCCCGTCGGGCGCCACCCGGAAAATGTCAGGAGGCGAGGTCTTTGGGTCCCGTCGAGAAAGAGGCGCGGCGCGCGATGAACCGGCTGCGCCGGTCGGTCGAAAAGGCCGAGCGTGAGCTCTCCGCCGTATCCGGCGCCATCCGCCACGCCGAGGGGGCAGACTTCCCCGAGGAGGCGTACGACCAGGCGCTCGAGTGGATGCGGAGGCTCCAGGACTTCGCGGATCAGGAGTCGGCTCGACTTCAGATGAAGATCCTGGAAACGGGCGGCCTGGAGCCCGGACGGGTGCGACGGGCGAGCGCAGTCGATTGATGGATCGGAAGCGTTTCCTGGCCACCGCCGGCGTGGTCGGGGGCGGCGCGGCGATCGGTGCGGCGGTCTGGCCCCAAGCCCCGCTGCCGGTGACCACCGGTGCGCGCGCCGACTTGGTGCTACGACGGGCAACCATCTACGACGGGAGTGGTGGACCTCCGAGGGAGGGCGACCTCGCCGTGACGGGGGACCGCATCACGGCGGTCGGACGAGTGGCCGAGTCCGGGATCGAGGAGATCGATCTCCGGGGTCTCGCGTTGGCTCCCGGGTTTGTCGACATCCATTCGCACGCCGACCTGTCGCTGCTCGTCAACGGTCGGGCGGAGAGCCGGATTCGTCAGGGCGTGACGCTCGAAGTCGTGGGACAGGACGGGAGCTCGATCGGGCCCTGGTCGGAGGAGCAGCGGGCGCAGACGAACGAGCGGTACCAGCGGAGCTACGGCGTCCAAATCGACTTCCGCGACGTCGGAGGCTTCCTCGACCGCATCGACAGTGAGCGGCCCGCGGTCAACGTGGCCTCCATGGTCGGCCAGGGGACCATCCGAGGCCACGTCGTGGGATTCCGCGACCGGCCCGCCAACGACAACGAGATCCGCATGATGCGCGGCTTCGTGAGGGAGGCGCTCGAGGGTGGGGCGGTCGGTCTCTCCTCCGGGCTCGAGTACACGCCCGGGTCGTTCGCGAGCACCGAGGAGCTCATCGAGGTCGCTCGCGAGCTGCAGGGCAGCGGCTATCCGTACGCGAGTCACATGAGGAACGAGGACAACCGTCTGCTGCAGGCCATCGAGGAGGCCATCCAGGTTGGGAAGGTCGCGGACGTGCCGGTCCAGGTCTCGCACCTGAAGGCTCAGGGCGAGCGCAACTGGTGGAAGGCCGATGCCGCCGTGGAGGTGATCCGGCGAGCGGGCGAGAGCGGTCTGGACATCCATTTCGACCGCTACCCCTACGTGGCTTACCAGACCGGCCTGTCGAACCTGTACCCCGCGTCCATGCGGAGCGGCGGCACGGGGGCGTTCCTGGCGCGCCTCCGCGATGCGCAGGAGGGGCCGGTCCTGGAGCGCGCGGCCCGCGAGAAGATCGCCATGCTCGGGAGCTGGAATGCCGTCCAACTGGTGTCGGCCGGCGGGCGCTTCGCGTCGCTTCGCGGTCGGCGGCTGGGCGACGCGGCCGAGGAGCTGGGCATGGACCCGTACACGCTGACGGTCGAGCTGCTCGAGGCGGGCGGCGGGTCCGTGGGCATGATCGGGTTCGGCATGTCCGAAGAGAATACGGCCATGCTCCTGGCCCACCCGCTGGGGATGGTCTGCTCGGACGGGGGCTCGTACGCGCCCTACGGGGCGTTGTCCGGCGGCTCGCCGCACCCCCGCACCTACGGGAGCTTCCCCCGCGTGCTCGGCTACTACGTGCGCGAGCGAAAGGCGCTCACACTGGAGAGTGCCATCCGCAAGATGACTTCAGCTCCGGCCCGAAAGCTCCAGATCGAGGAGCGGGGCACGATCGCGGTCGGAGCGTTCGCCGACCTGGTTGCCTTCGATCCCGACTCGGTGATCGACGGGGCCACCTTCGAGAACCCCCACCAATACCCTCGGGGGATTCCGCTCGTGATCGTGAATGGCGTGATCACCATACGGGACGGAGAGCAGTCGGGCCGACAGGGCGGACGGGCTGTCCGGGGCCGACTGCACCGCGCCTGAGCGGGCGGACCGCGGTGGCCTCGTGCGTCCGCTCCGGACTCTCGTGCGGTGGCTCGACGCGGGGGCTGGCCGGGGAGGGGGCTACTCCTCGTCCGCCGGGCGCTCCGCCCTCCAGAGGACCATCTGCCGCGTGCCGTTCGGGTTTTCCTCGACCCGAACCGTAAGCGTGTCTCGCTCGTCGAGACGTAGATCGTCACGCATCTCCTGCGGGATCGTGATGCGGCCGCCGACGCCCACCGTCACGTCTCCGTAGTAAAGCGTACGATAGATGGCCATAGATAGTTAACCTCCGATTGGCGATGAATCCTCAAATCTAAATCCGAGGGCGGAGGTCGCCAACTTGATGTTGCGTTTCTGCAACACTTTCTCCGTCGTGGCCCGGTCCCCCGGCCGAGCGGGGCCTCGTGCGCGAGCTCCGCGAATGAAGATCGGAGGCGGCGCTTGCGTAGTTTCCCTACGACTCTCGACCTCCACCCCTGACCGCGAGGGAGCCGGCTCGTGACCCCAGCCTCTGCTGTGCGCTTGGAGGGCGTGACCAAGCGATTCGGTGAGCACGCAGCCGTGTCGGGACTGGACCTCGTCATTCCGACCGGAAGCATCTACGGCCTGCTCGGACCCAACGGCTCGGGAAAGACCACGACGATCCGCATGATCATCGGCATCCTGGGGCCGGATGCGGGCACGGTCACGCTGCTCGGCGGCGAGCCCGACCCCGACACGCGTAGGCGAGTGGGCTACCTCCCCGAGGAACGCGGACTCTACAGGAAGATGGCGGTTGTCGACATCCTCGTGTTCCTGGCGGAGATCCGCGGAGTCGACCGAACCACAGCGGCCGCGCGCGCGCACCGCTGGCTCGATCGCCTGGAGCTGGGTGAGTGGGCTAGCGCCAAGGTCGAGGATCTCTCGAAGGGAATGCAGCAGAAGGTCCAGTTCATCGGCACCGTGCTTCACGAGCCCGACCTCCTCATCCTCGATGAACCGTTCAGCGGTCTTGATCCAATCAACCAGGACGTGCTCGAGGAGATCGTCGTCGAGTTCCACCGCCGCGGCACGACCATCCTCTTCTCGACCCACCTCATGGAGCAGGCGGAAAGGCTCTGCGATTCCGTCTGCCTGATCTCGCGGGCCGAGAAGGTCCTCGACGGCCGGCTGGCCGAGCTCAAGCGGGCGGAATCACGAGGCGTCGTTCATCTGCTGTTCGAGGGTGCGGATGATTGGATCGCTGGTCCGGAAGTGCTCCATGTCGAGCCGGCCACCATCGGCGTACACGTGCTTCTGGCCGATGGCGCGGATGCACAGCCGATTCTGCGCCGAGGCGTTGAGGCCGGTGTCCGCATCGACCACTTCGAGCGGGTGGAGCCCACCCTGCACGAGATTTTCGTGAAGCACGCCGGTGGCAATGGAGCGCCGAAGCCGAACGAGGCTTCGTCGTGAAGGCGGTGCTGGCGATCGCCCGCCGCGAGTACCTGGCGCGCGTCAAATCGAAGTGGTTCTTGATTTCGACCATCGGTGCGCCGCTGCTGGTGGTCGGATTTGGAGGATTCACCGCCTACATGGGGAGTCGCGGCTCGCAGGACGAACGCATTGCGGTCGTGGACCGAACAGGGATCATAGCCGAGCACGCGGTCCCCGCCCTCACCGATGCGGGCTTCCGCATCCAAGAGCGTACGGGAGACGCTGCGCTCCCGGAGCGCCTGGATGCCGAGGTGCGGAGCGGGGAGCTCGGCGGATATGTGGTCCTGGACGGTGAGACGCTCAGCCGCGGCCGCGTCCTCTATCGAGGCGAGCGCCGGCCGGGTCGGCTGAGACAACTCGCCTTGCAGACCCTGTTGGTGCGCGCCGCCGTCGAGGCGCAATTCGACGCGGAGGCGGCCGAGGGGTCGGCCGACCTGTTCCGCGGCGGCGAGTTCGTGGCCGAGTTGGTCGGCACGGAGGACGACGAGCGTGCGCGCGACGTGCGGATCGGGTTCGCGTTCGTGGGCGGCACCATTCTTTATGTCACGCTCATCGTGTATGGGGTCTGGCTTCTCCGCGCCGTGCTCGAGGAGAAGACGTCGCGGATGGTGGAGGTGGTGCTGGCCTCGGTGCGGCCGTCCCAGCTGATGCTCGGCAAGGTGGTGGGTGTCGGCAGCGTCGGCCTGACCCAGGTAGCGGCGTGGGCGACACTCTTGGGGATCGTTGCGCTGGCCGGGATCCCCATGCTGATCGCCGCGCGTCCGGAGCTAGCCGACATGGTGAGTTGGGCGGAGTTCCTGCCCGGCATCGGGGTCTTCCTCCTCTTCGTCGTGTTCTTCGTGCTCGGGTTCTTCTTGTATGCGACGCTCTATGCGGCCGCGGGCGCCATGTGCTCGACGGAGCAGGAGGCGCAGCAGGCGGCCCAGCCGATCACCATCCTCATCGTCGTCCCGTTCTTCCTGCTGGTGACGATCCTCGAAGGGGGTGGAGGAGACTCCCTCCTTGCGGCCCTGATGTCACAGGTCCCCTTCTTCTCGCCCATCCTGATGTTCGCCCGGGCGTCGTCGGGGGTGGCCGCGGCCTGGGAGGTCGCGCTCTCGATCGTCCTGCTGCTGGGGGCCATTTGGCTGGCGGCCGTGGTGGCCGGCCGCATCTACAAAGTCGGTATCCTCATGCAGGGGAAGCGGCCGAATCTGCCCGAGATATGGCGATGGGTCCGCACCGGATAGGCATCGGATAGGCAACGGATTCGGGCGCGGGAGTTCGTCAGCCTTCGCGCTCCTCGCTGCGAAGTAGGATCTACCTACTCCTCACTCGTCGCGCTTGCCTTCCTGCTCCTGCATCCCGACTCCGTTGCCTCAGTCCATGCGGACGGCGGTGGATGCGGCCGTCCATTCGGGCGCAGGAGTTCGTCAGCCTTCGCGCTCCTCGCTGCGAAGTAGGATCTACCTACTCCTCACTCGTCGCGCTTGCCTTCCTGCTCCTGCATCCCGACTCCGTTGCCTCAGACCATGCGGACGGCGGTGGATGCGGCCGCCCATTCGGGCGCAGGAGTTCGTCAGCCTACGCGCTCCTCGCTGCGAAGTAGGATCTACCTACTCCTCACTCGTCGCGCTTGCCTTCCTGCTCCTGCATCCCGACTGAACGACCTCAGGACATTGGATGCTGGCCGCCCATTCGGGCGCAGGAGTTCGTCGGCCTTCGCTCGGCTCCCTGCGTCTGGGAAGATGAACGCGTTTGACCCGTATAGACCTTCGCGCGTCGCCAACGCCTTCTCCGACATTCGGCTGCGACCATGAGATCGTCCGCACGTCAGCACGGGGATCGGTACCGTACGGTGCTCGGGTGGTCCCTCGCTCTCGCGCTGGTCATCCACGTGGCCGTGTTCGTCTTCTCTCCCGACTTCGTGGTCGTGCCGCCAGGCGAGTCCAAGGCCGCGTCTTCTGAGTTCCGCGCCTCGGACGTCACTCCAACCACCGTCTATGAGGTCGTGTTCGGCCCTCCGGCCATCCGCGCCCCGGACGGAACGGTTTGGCAGGAGCCTCAGGACCGGGTGCTCCGCGCGACGCGGGTGACGGACCTGCCGATGCTCTGTGCCCACCTGGTGGGGAACGACCGAACACCGCTCCAGGGGGCCGTCCGGCTTCTGGTCGACCAGGACGGGAACGCCTCGGTCGTGGAGGTGGAGGAGTCCACCGGGGACTGGTGCGTGGATCGCATCCTGGTCAGGGCGGCCGACGCGCTACGGTACCACTGGCTCCCCAGCGAGCGCTTCCCGGCTCCCGTCGAGCTCGTCCAGCCCGTCGCCTTGCAGGCCGTTCGCAGCTGAAATCGCGGACGAGATCCGTTCCCGCCTCCGTTTCCCGGCCGCCCCTAGTCGGGTAGGGCGGACCTCAACAGCGCGACCAGCATGTGGTCCTGCATGCTCCTGGCTTTGCTCACCACCTGCTCGTCCGAGTCCTCGATGAGGATTGCGGTGGTGCGCACCATCTCATCTGCGTTCCCGTCGGCGGCGGCGAAGCGAAGGAATCCGCGGTAGGAGTCGGGATGCGCCAGATCTTCGTCGAAGTCCAGATAGACGTCCCAGAACCGGCCGTCGTGGCTGACCGTAGCCAGGTGCGTGCCTGGACCCCTCCCGTGCGTGTCGGTCATCATTGCTCCCGAGGGCGATTCGTGCTCCCTCACATATGTGGCAGTGGTCCGGTTCCGACAAGCGTCCGCTTCCGTAGAGCTCGGCTGGCCTCCCGGCAGGCTGCCTCCAACTCGGAGCGATCTCGCTCGAACGGACCCTCCGGGTGGAAGCGGGCGCGTAGATAGAGCCCGACGAACCGGTCGACCGAGTCCGTCGTGGCGGCAGGCCACCCCTCACCGCGCAACATGCCTGAAAGGTGAGAGGCCGGCACCGTTTCTGCTCCCATGACTCCGGCCCGGACGCAAGCTCTCCGCAGCTTGAGGAAGAGCGTCGATTCCGGGGAGACCGCAGGACGTGCCCGGCCCCACTTGCGTCCCACCGCGAGTGCGGCCGCTCCGAGCAAGATCAACGCGGCCACCAGGGCCCACCGGTACGGATGCGGCGCCTGCTCCTCGGCAACCGAGTCGGCGGCCAGCGCTTCCCGGACACTGCCCAGGATCTCGAGCTGCGATCCCGTGTCGTAGTCGAGCACCCACTTGTTCCAACGATGGCGCATGCCATCGAGAAAGAACCGACCCGGCCAATTCCAGGAGAGCGTGGCGGCCGCTCCGGCGCCGCCAGGAGGAGTAGGGTCGAACGGCACCCAGCCGACTCCGGGGAACCAGACCTCCACCCATGTGTGGGCCTGGTTCTGCGTGACGGCGAGATAGCCACCGAACTCGTTCCACTCGCCCCCCAGAAAGCCGTTCACCTCGCGGGATTGGATCCCGACGGACCGGAGCAGCATGACCATGGCGGTCGAGTAGTACTCGCAGTGGCCGGCGCGCCGCTCGAAGAGGAAGTGCTCCAGGGTCGCCTGGGCGCGGGTCGCGGGCAGCTCCAGGGTGTATTCGAAGCCGTCGCGGAAGTAATCGAGTACCGCCGCCACCCGGTCGTACCGGTTGTTGGCTCCGGCCGCGAGCGAGTCCGCAAGGGTGCGAACACGGCCGTCGAGCTCGGGGACCTGCAGGTAGAGCTCACGTCCGGGATAGAACGAGCCGGCGGCGACCCGCAGCTCCTCGCCGCTCGGTCGGCTGACGACCGAGAACGCCGAGTAAACCGGCGCAGTCGATCCCCAGTACGTGTAGTCGCCGGCATTGTCGAAGATTGGCTGGATGGGAGAGTCCGGCCGGACCCGAAGGAGCGGGTGAAGGGCGAACAGCACTCGAATGTTCAGGCGCGACGCGTACACCCTCTGCTCGACTACGTCTCCGCCCCAGCGCTGCTCGTACCAGGTGGTGCGGCCCGAGGACGGAGGCACACGGCGGGACCGCGACCAGGTGACACCGTCGAACCGGTCGTAGGAGCGACCCCGCCAGTAGAGCGGAGCGCCGGGCCGCCCGCGCGGAAATTCCACTCGGAGGACGACCGCGGGGTTCGGCAAAATGGTCGACCCGTGGTCCCCGATCGACACGCGATCTTGAAATCCGGCGACCGCGGCGGGCGGTGCACCCAGCCTGCCTGGCCACGCCTGCGATGATCTGGGGAAGAAGACGAACACGACCACGGCGGCCACGAGCACGCCGCCGGAGGCGCCGACGGCGCCCCACAGGAACCGGCGGCTGAGGACCGGGGGGGCCAGATCACGGCGGGAGGACTGTCGCTTCACATATCCCACCATGAGGCCGACAGTACCCACGATCAGGAAGCCGCCGAAGCCGAACAGGAAGAGCAGACCCGGACGGTAAGCGGTGGCAGCCAGGACCAGAGCGAACGAGAGCGCGTACAGGCGCGCGTCGTTCTGCGCGCCTGGCGGTCGGAACGCCTCGGCCACGAGGAGGAGCAGCAGCAGGTCCACGACCGGCAAGATCACGTCGTCGCCGAGGACGAACGCATGGTAGAGGGCCCGGACCACGAGGAGCAGCGCCAGTGGGAGCCAAAGCCGCTCCAAGCGCTCCATCGTCCGGAGTGCGGGCTGCCAGAAGAAGGAGAGCACGAGCAGCGCGCCGGCTGCGGGCGCCGTGACGAGGTCGGGGCCGGCACCACCGGCGTAGGCAATCAGCGCCATCAGGGCCGCCACCACGGCCAGACGATGGTGGAGCAGACCGATGCTCATGGTGCCATCGAAGCGCCCGCGCGCACAATCGTCCCGGCCGGCGCCGACTCGGAGAACAACAGGGTGCCCGCCGGGGTGAGGGGTGGGCGCGCAGCCGGGGAGAAGTCGAGCCGAGCGAGCGCATCGAGAACGGCCGACAGGTGTTGGGATCCCGTGTTGGCTTCGAACAGTCGCTCACCGATGCTCACCGCAAAGCGGCGGCTGGCCGCGGCCGCCGCGGTGGCGGCCGACGCCAGACCCTCCAGAGCTGCCTCGGCCTCGGAGCCGCCGCGGCCCCTTGGGTCCAGGGCCAGCCAGACATCGGCGCTGGCCTCGCCCAGATATTCGCGTACCACCGGCTGACCGGCTCGGGCGCTCGATCTCCAATGGATGTCGCGGCGGTCGTCACCGGGCCGATACTCGCGAAGCGACCGAAACTCGCCGCGCGCGCCCAGTGCGGCCGTCGCGACGGCTTCGAACATGGGCTTTCCACCCAGTCCGCTCCCCCCGAGCGTCCCGACCCGGCGGTCGTTTCGCGGCCAGACGGTGAGCTCGGCCGGTCTCCGGATCCGCCGCTCCTTGATGAAGAGCCCGAACGGGAAGCCCGTGGCCAGCCGGATCACGCCAAGCGGATAGGTGCCTCGCTTCTCGAAACGGAGCTCGCACTCGACCGTGACTGTCCCTCCGGCGGGCACCCACGCAACGTAGGCGGTCTCTCCGAGGCCGTCCTCGCTGACGGTGAGCGCAAAGGTGGGGATCCACCGCCTGCGGTTCACGACCACGTACTGGATGAGGAGGGGCAGGTGGACCGGAGACGGGCCGATCACCCGGCGCTCGACCCCCACCCGCCTCATCATCAAGCTCGAAACCACGCCGCTGACGGTGATCGTGCCCAACATCCCGCCGAGCAGCAGGAAGAGGAGGTTGTTTCCCGAGTGAATGGCGGCGGCCCCCACGGCCAACGCGCCCGCGCAGAAGAAGGCACCGCCCCTGGTGAAGCGCACTCGCGGGAGCACGGCCGCTCGGTGCCCTACACCGGGACTACGACGGTGGCGGCGATCTCCCGGATGATCCGCGCCGCTCGCTCGTGGTCGTCGCCCGCCCCGCTTGGCGCCGCGAGGACGACGCGGTGCGTCAAGCAGGGCTCGGCCAGCGCGAGCACATCGGCAGGCACGACGAAATCGCGGCCGTCGAGCAGCGCATGGGCCCTGGCCGCGTGCAGCAGCCCGACCGACCCGCGTGGGCTGGCGCCGACCCGGAGCCTGTCGTCGTCTCGAGTCGCACGGCAAATCGTCAACAGGTAATCCAGCACGTCCGAGTCGACGTGCGTCCCGCGCACCTGCGACTGCAGGGTCAGCAGGTCGCCCTCGTGGACGACCGTGCGGGCGTCGCTGCCACGATCGTTCAGGTCGTGGCCCGCTTCGAGGATCTCCCGTTCGGCGTCGGCGTCAGGGTATCCGATCGTCAACCGCATCAGGAAGCGATCGAGCTGGCTCTCGGGAAGTGGATAGGTGCCGTGGTGCTCGAACGGATTCTGCGTGGCGACCACGAGGAACGGGTCCGGGAGCGCGAGCGTCTCGCCGTCGATCGACACCTGCCGCTCCTCCATGGCCTGGAGCAGGCCGCTCTGGGTACGCGGCGGCGCGCGGTTGATCTCATCGACCAGGAGGACGTTGGTGAACACGGGCCCCGGATGGGTCTCGAAGCTGGAGGTCTGGGGGTTGTAGACGGACCCCCCGAGCACGTCCGAGGGGAGCAGATCGCTGGTGAACTGGACCCTCCGGAACCGGAGCCCGCTGGCCGCCGCCAAGGCGTGCGCCAAGGTCGTCTTGCCCACCCCCGGCACGTCCTCGATCAGGAGGTGTCCGCGCGCGAGCAGCGCCACCAGCGCCAACCGTACGATCTCGGGGTTGCCGCGGAAGACCGAATCGACCTCGGCCTTGATTCGGTGGAGCGCCCCCGTCGAGGACGCGGCCACGGACTGTGTTCGAACTTCTGGCATCGCTCGCACCCGCGGGTTGCGCGCCCTTTCGGGCGGCGTGCTCCGGCCGTCCGAGGGTAACCCCTTACGCCGGTTGATTGTTTCGGTAGATTGAGCTTGCGAACCGCAAGGGGCGGGCCGCCCGGAGAGCGTTGACATCCTTCGGGAGACCCGCCTAGTTTGCGGCCGTTTGCTTGCCGGGTAACGAGACAAAAACGCCCTGTTTTCAGGGCTTCGCCTGCGTATGAGAATCCGCCTTGCCGTCGGAGCCGTGATCGGCGCCGCGGTCCTTGGGACCGTTGCGTTCGTTCAGGGCACCCAACAGACGGACCCCGAGGCCGCCGAGTCCACGGCGGCCTCTTCGTCGTCCCCACGCGAGCAGCCCATCGCGTTCGTGCACGATGTGCACGCGGGACAATACGCGATGGACTGCCAGTACTGTCACTTCTCCGCGGAGCGCTCCGTGGACGCCGGCATCCCACCGGTCGAGACGTGCATGGGCTGTCACCGCGTCGTGCTCGGTTCGACCGAGACGGCACAGGCTGAGATCGCCAAGGTGGCCGAGCACTACAACGCCGGCCGCGCCATCGAGTGGGTTCGGATCTACAAGGTCTCGGACCACGTGCGCTTCCCTCACCTGAGGCACGTCCAGGCCGACGTCGACTGCACGGTCTGTCACGGCCAGGTCCAGGAGATGGGTGTGATCACCGAGGTCGAGCAGGACCTTGCCATGGGCTGGTGTGTCTCGTGCCATCGCGACCCGCAGTACAACGCCCGCGTCGAATGCAGCGTTTGTCACTATTGAGGGCGCCGGACCAGCTGGTGACCTCGACCCGAGTGAGTCGATGAGCGACGGGATCCAAAGAAGAGATTTCCTGAAGGTGGTCGGCGTCGGCGGCGCCGGAGCCGGCCTGTCCGGTTGCTCGACCCAGAACGTCGAGAAGCTGATCCCCTACGTGGTCCCCCCTGAGGAGATCACGCCCGGGGTCGCGACCTGGTACGCCACGACCTGCGGGGAGTGCTCCGCCGGCTGTGGCGTGTGGGTGCGCACACGCGAGGGTCGCGCGGTCAAGCTCGAAGGGAACCCAGCGCATCCGATCTCCCAGGGAGCCATGTGCTCCGTGGGACATTCGTCGCTCCAGGCCCTCTATCATCCGGATCGCCTGAGCGGTCCCATGCGCCGTAGCGGCGACTCCTTCGAGCCCATCGGATGGGACGAGGCGGAGGCGCTCCTGGCGCAGCAGATCCAGGGCGCCGGGGGGAATGCCGTGCTGCTCCACGGCCACCTGGGTCCGGCCATGGAAGCGGCGGCCAGCCAGTTCATGGCGGCGGCCGGCGGTAGCATGGTCGAGTTCGAGGCGCTCTCCGCGGCCCCGCTACGCGAGGCCACCCGGATCGCCTTCGGGCGCGACACCGTACCCATCTACGACATTGAGTCCGCTCGCATGGTCGTGTCCTTCGGGGCCGATTTCCTCGGCGGCTGGATCTCGCCGGTGGAGCACGGTCGCGCGTTCTCGTCTATGTCGCACGCGGACGAGCGTGGCTCGAAGGGCAAGCTCGTGTTCGTCGGGCCGAGGCTCTCGCTGACGGGTCAGAACGCAGATGAGTGGGTCCCGATCAGGCCGGGCTCCGAGGCGGTCGTGGCGCTGGCGATGGCGAGCATGATCTCGGCTGCCGGCGGGGACGCTGGCCCGTACGCCTCGCTGCTCCGTTCGTACGATGTGGCCGGCGCAGCGACGCAGGCGGGGGTTTCGGCGGACGCGATCGAGGCGCTGGCCCGGGCCTTCATGAGCGACGGCCCCAGCCTGGCGATCGGGCCAGGCCCGGAGGGCAACCACGAAGGCGCCACCGCGGCACACCTGGCCGTGCTGGTGCTCAACGCCGTGGCCGGAAACGTCGGCCGCACCATCCACGTGAACGGGACCAGCGCGGTCCCGGCCGGCTCGGTGGCGGACTCGGTCCAGGCGGTGCGCCGGGCCGCGGGTGGGGTCGTCATGGTGCACGGCGCGAACCCGCTCTACTCGCTGCCGGCGGGGTCCGGCTTCGCCGAGGCCTACGCGAGCGCAGGGTTCCGGGTGTCGTTCGCGCAGACCATGGACGAGACCGCGGCGGCGGCGGATCTGATCCTCCCCGACCGCCACGCGCTCGAGTCCTGGGGCGACGCCAACCCGCGCGACGACACGTGGTCCATCCAGCAGCCGGCCATGCAGCCGGTTCCCCTGTACGATTCGAAGCAGACCGGAGACGTGATGATCTCGGTCGGTGCCCGCATGGGCGCCGACTTCGGTGGCGCTGCCACGTTCTTCGAGTTCCTTCAGGGCCGTTGGCGGGACGCCCACACGACCATTTCCGGCGTCCCTGCCTTCGACGAGTGGTGGCGAGCGGTTTTGCGCACTGGAGTGGCCACCAGCTCGGTGCCCCGCCAGGCGGAGGCGACCCCGCTCCAGGCGCCCGACACGGCGCTCACGTTCGAGCCGGCCGCGTTCAGCGGTGACGGCGATTACTACCTGAACGTGTACCCGTCCGTCCGGTTCGGCGACGGACGGTTTGCGAACCGTCCGTGGCTCCAGGAGCTGCCGGATCCGGTCTCCAAGATCATGTGGCAGAGCTGGGTGGAGATGCATCCCAGCGTCGCCGAGGAGATGGGCCTCCGGAACGGTCACGTGGTCCGCGTCACGTCGGCGGACGGTGACGTCGAGGCGCCGGTGTTCACGTATCCCGGCATCCGGCCGGACGTGATCGCTCTTGCCACCGGTGGCGGGCATACCGCCTATGGTCAGTTCGCGGACGGCTATGGTGTGAACGCCGTCTCACTCCTGAGCGGCGCCACCGAGGGACCTTCGGGTGCGCTGATCTATGCGGGCCAGCGAGTGAGCGTGACACCGACCGGGGATTGGCAGCGGCCCGCGACCACCGAGGGCTCGAGCGACACCCACGATCGGCCGATCGCTCCAGCGGTGGCACTGTCGGGGCTCGGGCAGGCCGAAGAGCACGAAGAGGAAGGGCACGGTCCCCTCAAGGAGCTCCAGCTCTGGGGCGGGTTTGGTCCCGTGGAGACGGAGGGAGACGATCGGGCGTTTCCTCTGCCGGGCATTTCGGAGTACGCCCCCTACGATGGTGGTGACGCGACGCCCCGCTGGGCCATGGCGATCGACCTGGATAAGTGCACGGGGTGCAGCGCCTGCGTGGTAGCCTGCCAGGCCGAGAACAACGTGGCCTTCGTGGGCGAGGATGAGGTGCTCATGGGGCGCGAGATGCACTGGATGCGGATCGAGCGCTACTACGAGACCGTGGACGCGGAGCACGCTGGGCCGGTCGACATCCGACATCTCCCCATGCTCTGCCAGCACTGCGGGAACGCCCCCTGCGAGCCGGTGTGTCCGGTCTACGCGGCATACCACACGCCCGAAGGATTGAACGCGCAGGTCTACAACCGCTGCGTGGGCACGCGCTACTGTGCGAACAACTGCCCGTACAAGGTCCGCGTCTTCAACTGGTACCGGTACACGGCGGCCATACCCGAGCCGCTCAACTGGCAGTTCAACCCCGACGTGACCGTCCGCGACAACGGCGTCATGGAGAAGTGCACGTTCTGCGTGCAGCGCATTCGGGACGCGCAAAACCTGGCCGCGATCAGCGGCCGCGAGATCGGCGACGGAGAGATCATCCCGGCGTGTCAGCAGAGCTGCCCCGCTGAGGCGATCGTCTTCGGCAACATCCGCGACGAGAACGCGCGGGTCTCTCAGGTGGTCCAGAACGAGCGCACCTACAAGGTGCTCGACGAGCTCATCAATACGCAGCCCGCCGTGTCGTACCTGAAGAAGGTGACGTTCCACGACGTGCAGGCCGCAGAGCACTAGACGCGACGAGCGAATGGCAACAGCAACCGAGGAAGCGAGAGTTCGCGGAGGGGTGCCCCACCCGGACGTAGAGTCGTACGGGCAGGTCAACCGCGACATCCTCAAGATCCTGGGCCGGCCCGGGAAGGGGTGGTGGGCGCTGTTCGCGTTGGCCGCCGCCGGGGTGGGGTTGTTCATCGGCTCCTGGGGCATCCAGATGGTCCGGGGCATCGGCGTGTCCGGCCTGAACAGCCCGGTGGGGTGGGGTGTCTACATCACGACCTTCGTGTTCTGGGTCGGGATCGCACACTCGGGAACCCTGATTTCCGCGATCCTCTTCCTGTTCAGGGCGCCGTGGCGCCAGTCCATCTATCGGGCCGCCGAGGCCATGACGGTGTTCGCCGTCATGACGGCCGGCCTCTTCCCGCTCATCCACGTGGGACGCGTCTGGCACGCCTACTGGCTGATCCCCTATCCAAACTCGCGCTTCCTCTGGCCCAATTTCAGGTCGCCGCTCGTCTGGGACGTGTTCGCCGTCACGACGTACTTCACGGTCTCGGCGGTCTTCTTCTACCTGGGGACCATCCCGGACCTGGCGTCTGCGCGCGACAAGGCGGTGGGCTTCCGCAAGAAGCTCTACACCATCATCTCACTGGGCTGGCAGGGGACCTCGCGCGAGTGGCACCACTTCTCGAAGGCCTACATCTACCTGGCGGCCCTGGCGACTCCGCTGGTCCTCTCCGTCCACTCCGTGGTTTCCTGGGACTTCGCCATGTCGATCGTCCCGGGGTGGCACGCCACGGTCTTCGCCCCGTATTTCGTGGCCGGAGCCATCTTCTCGGGCGTGGCGATGGTGATGACCATCGTGATCCCGCTCCGGAAGGTGTTCCGTCTGGAAGCCTACCTGACGGTCAAGCACTTCGACGCGATGGCCAAGCTCTGCTTGCTCACGTCGATGATCGTGTTCTACGCCTACCTGACCGAGTTTTTCATGGCGTGGTACTCGGGTGAGGAGGTCGAGCGCACCGCGTTCTGGAACCGCGCGTTCGGGCACTACTGGTGGGCTTCGTGGATCATGCTCACGTGCAACGGACTCGTCCCGATCATGCTCTGGTTCAAACGGGTCCGTTACTCCATCTCTGCGCTGTTCGTGATCTCGTTGTTCGTGAACATCGGGATGTGGTTCGAGCGGTACGTGATCATCGTGGTGTCGCTCTCCCACGAGTACGAGCCCTGGGCTTGGGGAGTGTACCGACCGTCGGTGATCGAGATGGGGATCCTGATCGGGAGCTTCGCCTGGTTCGGGTTCTGGTTCCTCCTGTTCACCCGGATTCTGCCTCCGGTCGCAATCGCCGAGCTCAAAGAAGTGCTTCCCGCCCCATTCCGGCGGAAGAGCGGGGAGGGTCACTGATGAAAGGCACCAAGGGCGGCCTGCTGGCATCGTTCGACCACCTGGACACCACGGTCGCCGCGATCGAGAACCTGCGTGCCGCCGGCATCAAGGGAATCACGGCCTACGCCCCGTATCCCGACCACCACATCGAGCAGGCGCTGGGATACAAGGAGAGTCCGGTGCGGATCTTCACCCTCGTGGGTGGGGTGACCGGCGCGGCCACGGGCTTCGCGTTCACGATCTTCTCCGTGCAGGATTGGCCTATGCTCGTTGGCGGCAAGCCGCTGCTCTCCATCCCTGCATACGTGGTCATCGCCTTCGAGCTGACGATCCTGTTCGGCGCACTGGCGACGGTGATCGGCCTGTTCATCAATGCCCGCGTACCCAAGTTTGCTCCCCTCGTCGTCTACGATCCCGAGTTCTCGAGCGGACGCTACGGTCTGCGCGTCGACGCGCCGCCCGGCCGAGAAGCGGAGGCACGGCGGATACTGGAAGAGCAGGAGCCCGCGGAGCTGCGTGGCGAGGAGGCGGCCCATGCTTAGGCGGCCGCTCAAGTGGCTGGGGACAGGCGCCTGCCTGCTCATGCTGGCGGGATCGGTCGGGTGCTCCCCGTTCGACACGGTCATGGTCACCGTGTTCGGCCGGAGCATGCGCGACCAGCCGTCATTCGACCCCTATGAGAACCCGCTGATGCCCGCGGAGGGCACGGTTCCGTTCGCGGCTGGGAACTACGCGGCCGCGCCAGGCGAGTGGAACCTGGGGCAACCGGAGGGCGCGGTCGTACCGGCTCCGTTCGCCCAGATCGCCCTGGTCCAGTCGGACCCTGCGGTCGTGAACCTCGCGAACCCCGTCGAGCCGACCGCGGAGTCGCTCGCCCGGGGTGAGCAGCTTTATCTCCGCACCTGCGCCGTGTGCCACGGCGAGCAGGGGTTCGGCAACGGGACAGTGACACAGGCGGGGATGGTGGCGTTCCCACTCATCTCGCCCCAGGCAGTCGCCTACTCGGACGGATATCTCTACGGAATGATCCGGGTCGGGCGTGGCCTCATGCCGGCCTACGGACATCAGATCGGCCACTTCGACCGGTGGAACATCGTGAACTACGTGCGGACCCTGCAGGGTGTTCTGCCAGCGGCCGGCACGGCACCACCTGAGGACGCGGCCGAGCCCGCGAGCCCCGGGAACTAGACATGTCGCATATTCACGTCCCCGACACCGTTCCCGAGCTCCACCTTCCCCGCACCGGACTGGTCCGGACGCTGGGCATGATCCTCATGCTGGTCGGCGCGGTCGCGTTCTTCATCACCCTCGGTCGCGATGCGGACCAGGCCTGGCGGGCCTACGTGGTCAACTGGCTGTTTTTCACCGCGATCTCCATGGGAGCGGTCGTGGTCGCGGTCGTTACCTGGATCGTGAAGGCCAAATGGAACTGGTCCGTGCGTCGGGTCAGTCTCGCGTTCGTCGCGTTTCTCCCGGTTTCGTTCGTCCTGTTCCTGCCCATGCTCACACTGGGCGGCGACTACTTTCCGTGGGTCGCCGAGATGGAGCACGATCCCATCATCCAGAACAAGGCGGCCTACCTGAACATGCCGTTCCTGATCGCCAGGAACGTGATCGGGTTGCTCGTGCTGTTCGGGATGTCGCTCTACTTCGCCTCCTGTGCGCTCCGGCCCGACCTGGGTCGGGCCAGCACCGGGGGCGACACGGGGCGGTCCCGGTGGAAGGAACGGCTCACGCAGCGCTGGACCAGCCAGGAGCAGGAGGAAGAGGCCTCGTACCAGACGATGACGCGGATGGCACCGGCCTTGATCCTGGTGTACGTGGTCGTGTTCAGCATGATCTCCTACGACTGGATCATGTCGCTGGAGCCGCACTGGTTCTCGACCCTGTTCGGTGGCTGGTTCTTCATGGGCGCGCTTTGGGCAGGCTTTGCGCTGACCGCGCTGACGACGGTCTTCCTGCGCCTCTGGAACAAGCAGTTCGCCGAGGCGGCGGGGTCACAGCAGCTCTGGGACCTAGGTAAGCTCACCTTCGCCTTCTGCGTGTTCTGGACCTACCTCTTCTGGTCGCAGTACATCGTCATCTGGTACGGCAAGCTGCCCTGGGAGCAGGCCTGGATCGTCCATCGGTCCGAGGCTCCCTGGCACGTGCTGTCCCTGCTCGTGATCTGCATGTGCTTCGTGATCCCGTTCGCGGGGTTGATCGGGAAGCAGCCCAAGATGAAGCCCGCATGGCTGGCCACCATGGCCGGTGTCATCCTGGCTGGACAGTGGCTCTGGCAGTACACGATGGTCGTGCCGGCCATTCATCACGGTGGACCGGCGATCACCTGGTGGGAGCCCGCGATCGGGCTGTTCTTCCTGGGCGCGCTCCTCCTGAGCGTCCGCTGGTTCTTCGCCACGTTCCCGGTGATCCAGCTCTGGCAGCCCCAGGCCGATCCCGAGTCTTTGGAGGCGGAGTTGGGGCTGACTGGCAAGGAAATGCTCTCCAGGTAGGCGACGGATTCGGGCGCAGGAGTTCGTTGGCCTTCGCTCGGCTCCCTGCGAAGTAGCTTTCGCTACTCCTCGGTCGCGCTCGCTCGTCCGCCTGCTTCTGCATCCCGACTGCGCCGCCTCAGGCCGTGGAGGGTAGGCGACGGATTCGGGCGCAGGAGTTCGTTGGCCTTCGCTCGACTACTAGCCCGACTTGAACAGCCACAGCGACCGCGATCCGGGGTACGTCACCGTCCGCGCCGAGTCGCCTGAACCATAGCCGGGGAGCGGGCCGACCACGTCCCGCACCCGGGATAGCCAACCTCCGCTTTTGGACCGGGAGTTGCAACAACGAGCCCCTTGGAGTAGTAGAGGAGCCCCCCGGACCGGTCTCTTGGAGTTCCAGTAGTGGATCGACCCCAGTACATCCTTGGTATCTCGGCCTTCTATCACGACAGCGCGGCGGCTCTCGTGCGCGACGGGGCTGTGGTCGCGGCCGCCCAGGAGGAGCGCTTCACCCGCAAGAAGGGTGACGCCTCCTTCCCGGAGCACGCCGCCCGATATTGCCTGGAGGTCGAGGGGATCGACCCGTCCGACCTGGCGTTCGTGGGTTTCTACGACAAGCCGCTGCTCAAGTTCGAGCGGATCCTGGAGACCTATCTGAGCGTGGCGCCGAAGGGGTTCCGCTCCTTCCTGATGGCCGGGCCTCTCTGGATCAAGGAAAAGCTCTACATGGAGCGGCAGATCCGGGAGAGCCTCGGTTACGACGGGGAAATCCTCTTTGCCGAGCACCACGAGTCGCACGCGGCCAGCGCCTTCTTCCCCTCTCCCTTCGAAGAAGCCGCCGTCGTGACGATGGACGGAGTGGGCGAGTGGGCTACCGCCACGATCGGCGTGGGAAATGGGGCCGAGCTCGAGATCCTTCGGGAGCTCCGTTGGCCGGACTCACTCGGGCTTCTGTACTCGGCGTTCACGTACTACACGGGGTTCAAGGTCAACTCGGGCGAATACAAGGTGATGGGTCTCGCACCCTACGGAGAGCCCAAGTACGTCGACACGATCCTCGATGAGCTGATGGACCTCGGGGAGGACGGGGCATTCCGCCTGAATCAGGAGTACTTCAACTACCTGACCGGGCTCACGATGACCAGTCGAAAGTTCGATGACTTGTTCGGCGGTCCTCCGAGGAAGCCCGAGACTCTGATCACGCAGCGTGAGATGGACCTGGCGCGGTCCGTTCAGGTCGTATGCGAGGAGATCATGCTCCGCATGACCAGGACGGCCCACGAGATGACCGGGTCGAAGAACCTCTGCCTCGCGGGCGGCGTGGCGCTGAACTGCGTCGGGAACGGCCGCATCCTGAGAGAAGGACCGTACGACCGCATCTGGATCCAGCCCGCCGCCGGCGACGCCGGAGGGGCCCTGGGCGTCGCTCAGCTCGCCTGGCATCGTCATCTCGGGAAGCCCCGCAGCACCTGCGGTCGCCGGGACGCCATGCAGGGCGCGTACCTGGGACCCGAGTTCTCCGAGTCGGAGGTCGCGGACTTTCTCGACTCCGTGGGCGCCCCGCGCATGAGCCTCGAGCCCGACGAGCTCTTCTCGAAAGTCGCCGGGCTGCTCGCCGACGAGAACGTGGTCGGGTTCTTCAGCGGGCGCATGGAGTTCGGACCGCGGGCGCTGGGGAGCAGAAGCATCCTCGGCGACCCCCGGAGCCCGAACATCCAGGCGCAGATGAACCTGAAGATCAAGTTCCGCGAGAGCTTTCGGCCGTTCGCACCCAGTGTGCTGGAGGAGCGGGCCGCCGACTACTTCGAGCTCGAGGGCGATTCTCCTTACATGCTCCTGGTTGCGCCCGTACGTGAAGAACGTCGCAAGACCATGACCGGGGAGCAGGAGAAGCTGTTCGGCATCGACAAGCTCAACGTACCGCGCTCCGACGTTCCCGCGATCACACATGTCGATTACTCGGCACGGGTACAGACCGTGTCCGAGGACACCAACCCGCGCTACTACCGTTTGATCAAGGCGTTCGAGGAACGGACCGGTTGCCCGGTCGTGGTGAACACTTCGTTCAACGTGCGCGGGGAGCCCATCGTCTGCACGCCGGCCGACGCGTACCAGTGCTTCATGCGTACGAACATGGACTATCTCGTCCTGTGGCCGTTCCTGCTCGACAAGCGGGACCAGCCCGAATGGACCGAGGAGGGAGATTGGAGGGACGAGTTCGAGCTGGATTGACCCCGGCCGAGGGCCGCAAGTTCGGCCTGGTCGTGGGAGCGGCGTTCGTGGTCCTGGCGCTCGTGTTCCTCTGGCGCGGGCACGAGTGGCCCATGCGGATCACCGCCGGGATCGGTGGGCTCCTGGTGCTGGCGGGCCTGATCGTGCCCGGCCGGCTCGGTCCCGTGTATCACGCCTGGATGGGGCTGGCGTTGGCGATCTCCAAGGTCACGACCCCCATCTTCATGGGGATCGTCTATTATCTGATCATTGCCCCGCTCGGTCTCGTACTGCGGCTCTTCGGATGGAACGCGATGAAGCACGAGCCGTCTGAAGGCAGCTTCTGGCAGTCGCGGGAGGGAGAGGGCCGCGGCGGTCTGACCCGGCAGTTCTGAGCGGACCAATCGAGCGAACGAGCGTAGAGAGCAGAGGACGGAATATGGCGAAGGGAATGGTCGGAGAGCTCTGGGACTTCATGCGCGTGCGGAAGAAGTTTTGGCTCCTTCCCGTGATCGTGGTGATGGTTCTGGTGGGAGCGCTCCTGGTGTTTGCTCAGGGATCGGTCCTCGCGCCCTTCATCTATACGATCTTCTGATCGCGCCCCGACCGGGCCGACCGTCCCGGTGCGACCTCCCTACACGCTCGCCGACAGTGCGTCCAACGCGGCGGGATGGAGGAGGCCGTTGCTGGACACGCCCGAACCGCCATGGATGGACGGTTCGCCCGTGGCCGTGGTGTAGCTGCCCCCCGCCTCGGTGACGATCGTGAGCAAAGGCGCGGCGTCCCAGGCCGCGAGAATCGGGTCGATCATGATCTCGGCCCGCCCCGTCGCGACCAGGGCGTGGCCGTAGCAGTCTCCCCACGTGCGCGCGTAGCGGACGGACGATTGCAGACGTGCGTATCCGGAGCCGTACGGGCCGGCAGCCAGCACCTCCGGATCAGTCGTGAGCAGTAGCGCATCCTCCAACCGATCCACCGTCGACACGCGCGCGGGCCGCCCATTCCAGAGACAGCCCCGGCCCGCCGCCGCCGACACCGTCTCTTCCAGCGCCGGGAAGTGGGCCACGCCCACCGCCGGATCTCCGTCGATCTCGATACCGATCAGGACGCCGTAGAGCGGCACGCCGCGGATGAATGAGCGCGTCCCGTCGATCGGGTCGACGATCCAGCGGACCCTTGCTCCTTCGTTGGTCGCGCCGAACTCCTCGCCCAGCACTCCGTGGTCGGGGTAACGACTCAGGATCCCCTCACGGAGTGCGGTCTCCGCCTCTCGATCGGCCCGGGTGACCGGCGTGCCGTCGGACTTGGACTCGGGCGCGAGACGTTGGCCGAAGTACCGGAGCGTGATCTCGCCCGCCTGCCGAGCCAGGTCTTCGGCAGCTCGCCTTAGGTCCGCGAGGTCGTGGTGGATCGCGGGATTCCCGCTCACCTCGCCGGCTGCTTGGGTCGCGCAGCCTTGCGATCGTAGAGGTCGCGGTCCGCCGTGCGGATGATGTCGTCGATGCTGGTCATGTCCCGGTCGTACCCCCCCAGCCCGTAGCTCACGGTCATGCCGTGCTGAGAAAGATACGGGTCCTGCGACACGGCCACAGCGATACGCTCGGCGTGCATCTGGCCCTCTTCCATGGTGGAACCGGCAAGGACCGAGATGAACTCGTCCCCTCCATACCGGGCCACCACGTTCATCGCCCGCGCTTCGCGGGTAAGCACCATGCCGACGTGGCGGAGCGCTTCGTCGCCGGCCACGTGCCCATGGGTGTCGTTGTAGGTCTTGAACCGGTCCAGATCGAAGATCACGACCGTGAGCGCCCGGCCCCGGCGCGCGGCCGCCAACTCGCGCTGGAGATGCAGCTGCAGGTGCCGCCGATTCGGAAGCCCGGTGAGCGGGTCGGTGAGCGACAGCGCCTGCACCCGCTCGTGGAGCCGGGCGTTCACGAGCGCCGCCGAGGCCTGACTGGCGAGCCGCTTGGCCACCTGCACCTGATCGTCCCCGAACGTACGGTGCTCCCGGTGTCCCACCGAGAGAAAGCCGCTGATCTGCTCTCCGAGAACGAGGGGCACCAGCATGCCACACGTCTCCTGCAGCTCCCGCCGCATCGCCTCGGGGAGGAGCGGGCTCTCGGGAACGTCGGGAATGAGTATGGGCCGTCCCAGATCGGCCACGTCCTCGAGCACTTCGTCGGGGAAGGCGTACCGCGAGCCCTCGGGGAGAGCCATGGGCCCTCCCGATGCCGCCACCGTGGCCCGCTCCTGCTCGACCAGCCAGAGATGCGCCGCGTCCGCCTCCAGTAGCTCCAACGCGGCGTCGACGATCTGACGGATAACGGCCCTGGCGTCCAGAGAGCTGCTCATGGCCAGGCCGATGGCCTCGATGCGCTCTGCCTCGCGCCGCCGGGCGTCCAACGCCTGAACGTGCCGAGCGTTTTCGATCGCGACCGCAGCGAGGTCAGCGATGCCCTGTAGCAGCTCCCGATCAGCGGCGTCATAGGCGTCGGACTCGTAGCTCTGTGCGCTCATCGCGCCCATCACCTGTCCGTCGAACCGCAGGGGAACCGAGATGGCGGAGCGCGTGATCTCCGAGTCCTGGTCGCCGAGCACCATCAGCGAGTGGGCCTGCACCCCATCGTTGATGATCGTGGCCTCACCGTCCCGAATCACCGAGCTCTCGGAGCCGCGGTACTGGATCTCGACCCGGCGCTCCGCTCCCCGATCCGCGTAGAAAACGATGGTGGCGAGATCCGAGTCCTCGTCGTAAATCGCGATGTAGAACCCGGCGGCCTCGACCACCCGAGCGGTCTCGCGGTAGATCACACGGAAGAGCTCGTCCGTGCCGAGGGTGCCCGTGATCGTGCGCCCGATATCGAGAAGAACCCGATATCGATCGCCGAGATCAGTCGTCTTGGGGCCGCTGTTGATGACCATCGGTCTCGAGGGGATCTGCCGCAGATGGCGTCCGTTGGTCGCTTGAATCTACCTCGTCGTTGCAAGACGGGTGCCCGGGGTCGGCTCGCTCGCCGAGCCTGCGTACGTAGTGTCCCGTCTCGTAGCCCACACCGGCCACCAGACGGGCTTCGCGCCGGTCCATGGTCGCCTGTCCCAGGATTGCCCGGAGCGTTCGCATGACGCTTTCGGGCTTGCGGGCCTTGAAGAACTCGATCGCCGCGAGCCCGCCCTCCAGCGCATCGTACATCTCCTCCAGCTCGGCGTGGGTGGCCAGTGGCGTGGCCCGGCGGCCCTTGGGGAGCGGAGCCTCCGCCGCCGAGGAGTGGAGGAAGACCTCATAGAGGAGGATCAGACAGGCCTGCGCCAGGTTGAGGCTGGGATAGTCCGGATGCGTAGGTATGATCGCGACGGCGTTGCAGAGGTCGAGTGCCTCGTTCGTGAGGCCGCGGTCTTCACGCCCGAGCACGAGGGCGACCGGGCCCGCCGCCGCGCGGTCGAGGATGCTCGCGCTCAGCGCACGCGGACGATCGTAGCGAAGGCCCGCTGTCCGAGGACGCGCTGTGGTGCCGACGACGTAGATCACGTCGGCAAGGGCGGCGGGCAGATCGTCGTAGAAGCCCGTCCGATCGACGATCTCGTCCGAGCGGTGCGCGATCCCAGTGATGCGGTACGCGTCGAACTCGTCGGGTCGCACCAGCCGGAGCTGCCTCACCCCGGTGTTCATCATGGCCCGCACCACCCCGGCCACGTTGACCAGGTCCTTGGGCTGGTCCAGGACGACTACCACGTTGTCGAGCGGGTTCATGGGCGGAGACGGCTCACACTGGGCTCTCTGCCGTTGCCGGACCGCGCCGGGACGGTTGCTGGAGGCCGATGGACAGTAGGGCGGCTCCCGCGGCCACCACGGCACCCAGGAGATATGGCCACGCCGGTCCCATCATGTCGAATGCCACCCCGGCCGCAAACGGACCGGCGATCCGGGCCAGCGACCCCACGCTCTGCCCCACACCCAGCGCCCCACCCTGGACGTCGTCTGGGACGAGGCGACTGAGGAGGCCGAGCACGCTGGGGATCACGCCGCCGTAGCCGATCGCCAGAAGTAGCAGCCCGAGCAGCAGCGTAGCCAGCGAGCCCGAGGACGCGATGGTCAGGAGTCCGAGCACGAAAGGCAGGCCACTCACGCGGGCCAGGCGCGATTCGCCCACCCGGGGCACCAGCCGGCGAACGATCAGGCCCTGCATCAACGCCGAAACGAGTCCGAGGAACGCGAAGAGGTATCCCACCTGGCGCGCGTTCATACCAAATCGATGCTCGCCGAACAGCGAGAGCGTAGGCTGGAGCACGGCCCAGGCGACGCTGAAGAAGAAGTAGACGGCAAGCACGTTGAGCGTCCGCGGGTCCCGCGCCATGTCGACCACGTAGCCGAGCCGCCGCCGCTTCGGTCGGGGTCCGGCCCGCCGCGCCCGCGTCACCGACTCCGGAAGGAACGCCAGGGCCAGCAGGGCATTCACCCCGCAGAGCGCAGCGGCCAAGAGCCCCGGTGCTTCCGTGGAGATCTCGGAGGTGATGCCGCCCAGGGCGGGGCCGATCGTGAACCCGAGGCCGAAGGCCGCACCGATGAGCCCCAGGTTGCCGGCACGCCGCTCGGGCGGGGTGACGTCCGCGATGTACGCCTCGGCCACCGGAATGGTGGACCCGCCGAATCCGGCCAGAATCCGCGCCACGAAAAGCATGGTCAGCGAGGCCGCATAGGCGAATACGACGTAGGAGATGGCCGACCCCACCAGACCGATGATCAGGATGGGGCGGCGGCCGTAGCGATCCGACAGCCGGCCCCACGCGGGAGCCATGAACAGTTGGATGAGCGAGTAGATCGTGACGAGGAGCCCGACCTCGATCCCCGATCCACCGAAGCGCTGCGCATAGAACGGGAGCAGCGGTAGGATGATGCCGAACCCGACGAGATCGACGAGGACGGCACCGAAGAGGAGGGGGAGGCCGCGACGCGGTGAGCCCCCCTGAGCTTGGTCAGGCCTTGTCGTCGTCGGGCGGGAGCGTGCGGTCGTCATCCGGTCCCTTCAGGGAGCCCTTGAAGTTGCGGATGCCCTCCCCGAGGCCCCGACCGATCTGGGGAATGCGCTTGGCACCGAAGATCAGCACCACCAGGGCCAAGATCAGGACGATCTCCCAAACACCCAGTCCTAACACCGTTCCTCCCCGAAATCGTGCCCTCGCCGTTCAGAAGGGGCGCCGCGCGCGCGCCTTCCGCCCTTCCCTGTGCACGGCCCCTCGACGGTGGGCCATCAGTCGGCCCGGAGGAGCTGCTTGGCGATGGTATGGAGCTGCATGTTGGTCGTGCCCTCGTAGATCGTACCGATCTTCGAGTCGCGGTAGTACTTCTCCACCGGGTACTCCCGCGTGAACCCGTACCCACCATGAAGGTCGATGCACACCGACGCCACCCTCTGCGCCATCTGAGACGCGTAGAGTTTGGCCATGGCGGCAGGCGTGAGGAATGGCTCCCCGGCGTCCTTCAGCCGGGCGGCGTTGTACACCATCAGTCTGCCCGCCTCGATCTCGGTGGCCATCTCCGCGAGCTGGAATTGGATCCCCTGGAACTCCGCGATGGGCTGACCGAACTGCTCGCGCTCCTGCACGTACCGTAGCGTGTGGTCCAGCGCCCCCTGGGCAAGGCCCACCATCTGCGCACCGATGCCGATGCGACCCTCGTTCAGCGTCTCGATCGCGACCTTGTAGCCCCTTCCGACCGCCCCGAGCACGTCGGTGTCCGGGACACGGACGCCGTCCAGGACGATCTCGGTGGTCGACGACGCCCTGATGCCGAGCTTGTCCTCCTTCTTGCCGACGGAGAAGCCCGGCGCATCGCGCTCCACCAGGAACGCCGTGATTCCGCGGTATCCCGCGTCCGGGTCTGCGTTCGCGAAGACGATGTAGATCCCCGCCTCGTCTCCATTGGTGATCCAGAGCTTCTGACCCTCGAGTATCCACCCCCCGTCGCTCTGCGTGGCCCGGCATTTGAGCGCGAACGCGTCGGAGCCGCTGCCGGCCTCGGACAGGGCGTACGCTCCCACGGTGTCGGTGGCGAGCCGGGGGAAGTAGCGGGCACGCTGATCGTCCGTGCCCCAGCGATTGAAGGCGTTGATCACGAGCGTGTTCTGCACGTCCACCAGCACGCCGACGGAGGGATCGACGCGGCTGAGCTCCTCGACGATGAGCACGGATGTGAAGAAGTCCGCACCGGTGCCCCCGAGCTCCTCGGGGATCTCGATGCCCATCAGGCCCAGCTCGAACAGCTGACCGATGAGCTCGGCCGGCATCTTCTGCTCCGAGTCCATCTGCTGGACCCGAGGCTCGATTTCGGCTCGCGCGAAGTCACGCACGGCCTCCTGGAACATGCGTTCGTCCTCGGAGAGCGTGGTGAGCGCAGGTCTGGCTTCGGCGGTGAGCATGCCCATGAAAAAACGTTGGAAAACGCGGCGTCGGGACGACGTGCGCGGGTGACGTCAGATCGGACACGAAAGCTACCGGAGGCCCTCCGGGCGGTAAAGCCGCGCACCCGTCCGGCTCCCATCCGCTCCAGGGTTGACGCTCCCTCGCGGACTGAGCATAGTGGCGCCCCTAGACCGGCACGCCCGAACGGCACCCCAGGAGGATCCAATGTCCGAGATCCCGGACGATCTCTACTACACCGAGGAGCACGAGTACCTGCGCGCCAGCGATGAAGAGGACGTGTATTTCGTCGGGATCACGGACTACGCCCAGGGAGAGCTTGGAGACGTCGTATTCGTGGAGCTTCCGGCCGAGGGGGATTCCTTCGCGAAGATGGCGACCTTCGGGACCATCGAGGCGGTGAAGGCGGTGAGCGACCTCTTTTGCCCCCTGGAGGGCGACGTGGTCGACGTGAACGCGGAGCTGGACGACGACCCCTCGCTGGTCAACACCGACCCCTACGGCGACGGCTGGATGATCAAGCTCCGGCTCGGGGACCCGTCACAGGTCACGGACCTCCTGACGGCCGACGGGTATCGGCTGCACATCGGAGGCTGAGCGAAGCGCTTCCGGCTGCGCCGACCCGGGTCACGGGGTGCGGCAAAAACTCGACTCTCGACACCCTGGACGGTGATGGACTCCATGCCTGACATCCCGGCCGATTTCGTGGGCCGGCACATTGGACCGCGCCCCGACGACATCCGACAGATGCTCGACGTGATCGGCGCCGAATCGATGGACGAGCTGATCGATCAGACCGTCCCGGCCTCGATCCGCTTGCGCGGCGATCTGGACGTCGAGGACGCCGTGCCCGAGCACGTCCTCGTGAACCGCCTGCGGGAGCTCGGCTCCGACAACCAGGTCTTCCGCTCCTATCTGGGGATGGGATACCACGGCTGCGTCACGCCGGGCGTGATTCAGCGCAACATCCTGGAGAATCCGGGCTGGTACACTCAATACACGCCCTATCAGGCGGAGATCGCGCAGGGGCGCCTCGAGGCGCTCCTCAACTTCCAGACCGCGGTGATCGACCTTACAGGCCTCCCGATCGCCAACGCGTCCCTGCTCGACGAGGGGACCGCTGCCGCCGAGGCCATGACCCTGTCGTACGGATCCCACGGCGACCGGGACAGGTTCTTCGTGGCGGAGAGCTGTCACCCTCAGACCATTGCGGTGGTCCAGACCCGTGCGGAGCCGCTCGGCATCCGGGTCCACGTGGGCGACGCGTCCACGTTCACGCCCACGGATGAGTTCTTCGGGCTCCTGCTCCAGTATCCCGAGACCGACGGCAGCCTGCGAGACTACCGCGCGCTGATCGAGGCCGCCCACGCCGTGGGAGCCGCCGTGACGATGGCCGCGGACCTGCTGGCGCTCACCATGATCACGCCCCCCGGTGACCTGGGGGCGGACATCGCCGTGGGCAACAGCCAGCGGTTCGGCGTTCCAATGGGCTACGGGGGCCCGCACGCCGCTTACATCTCCGCGCGTGAGGAGTACAAGCGCAAGATGCCGGGCCGGATCATCGGTGTCTCGGTGGACGCTGCGGGGAATCGGGCGCTCCGCATGGCGCTGCAGACGCGGGAGCAGCACATCCGGCGGGAGAAGGCCACGTCCAACATCTGTACCGCCCAGGTGCTGCTTGCCGTCATGGCGGGCGCGTACGCCGTCTACCACGGCCCGGACGGTCTCGAGCGGATCGCGAGGCGCGTGCATGC
Organism: Gemmatimonadota bacterium; assembly: GCA_024638305.1. Lineage (GTDB taxonomy): Bacteria > Gemmatimonadota > Gemmatimonadetes > Longimicrobiales > Gaopeijiaceae > JAHEKN01. The sequence goes on from JAHEKN010000291.1 coordinate 28,331, forward strand.
GCTCACCAAGGCGCTGGCCGCCTCGCTCGAGGCGGGCGGGCATGCCGTGCTCACCGAAGCGTTCTTCGACACTGTCCGAGTGCGCCCCGAAGGGAGGAGTGCGGCCCAAGTCCTGGCCAGCGCCCTGGAGCGGGGCATCAACCTTCGCGACTTCGGGGACGGAACGATCGGGGTGTCGCTCGACGAGACCGTGACGCCGGAGGACGTGGCCGACGTGATCGGCGCCTTCGGCGAAGACGCGGACGGAGCGGCGGTGCGAGAGTTGGCGACGGCAGCGGGCACTCGCATCCCCGCTGCGCTAACTCGCGAGAGCGGTTACCTCGAGCATCCGGTCTTCCATCGGCATCGGTCCGAAACCGAGATGCTCCGCTACCTACACCAGCTCGAGACACGCGACCTGTCGCTCAACACCGCGATGATCCCGCTGGGCTCATGCACGATGAAACTCAACGCCACCGCCCAAATGGTGCCGGTGACGTTTCCCGAGTTCGGGTCCCTCCATCCCTTCGCACCGACGGACCAGGCCAGGGGCTACGCGCGGATCTTTGGCGACCTCGAGCGCTGGCTGGCCGAGATTTCGGGGTTCGCGGCCGTATCGCTCCAGCCCAACTCGGGCGCGCAGGGTGAGTACACCGGTCTGTTGGTGATCCGGGCGCACCACCTGGCGCGGGGCGCTGCGGAGAGGACGGTGTGCCTGATCCCGTCGTCCGCGCACGGGACCAACCCGGCCAGCGCGGTCATGGCCGGCATGGACGTCAAGATCGTGGCGACCGACGAGGACGGTTCGATCGACATGGACGACCTGCGGGCCAAGGCGGCCGAGCACGCCGACCGCCTGGCTGCGATCATGGTGACGTATCCGTCTACTCACGGCGTGTTCGAGGAGGAGATCCGCGAGGTCTGCGACGTGGTGCACGAGCACGGCGGGCTGGTCTACCTGGACGGGGCCAACCTGAACGCGCAGGTCGGGCTCTGCAGACCGGGCGACTACGGCGCCGACGTGTGCCACATCAACCTCCACAAGACCTTCGCGATTCCCCACGGGGGCGGAGGACCCGGAATGGGTCCCATCTGCGTGACCGAGGCCCTGGCGCCCTACCTACCGGGACACCCGGTGATCGGGGTGGGCGGGGAACGTGCGATTGGCGCGGTCTCGGCGGCGCCGTGGGGCAGTGCCAGCATCCTGATCATCAGTTGGGCCTACATCGCGCTGTTGGGGCCCGACGGGCTGAGGGACTCCACCGAAGGCGCCATCCTCAACGCCAACTACATGGCCGCCCGGCTCCAGGAGCACTTCGACATCCTCTACAGAGGGGCCGATGGTCGGGTCGCGCACGAGTTCATTCTGGACCTGCGGCCGTTCAAGAAATCTTGCGGTGTGACCGAGGTCGACGTGGCCAAGCGCCTGATCGACTACGGGTTCCACGCGCCGACCATGTCGTGGCCGGTGCCGGGAACCATCATGGTGGAGCCCACCGAGAGCGAGTCCAAGGAGGAGCTCGATCGATTCTGCGACGCGATGATTTCGATCCGCGCGGAGATGCAGCAGATCGAGATGGGGCTGCAGGACCAGGAGGACAACGTGCTCACCAACTCGCCCCATACCGCGCGGATGGTCACGGCGGATGCGTGGACGCACGGGTACTCGAGGGAGCAAGCTGCCTATCCGACCGCTTGGACGCGTGCCCACAAGTTCTGGCCGTACGTGCGCCGCGTGGACAACGCCTACGGAGACCGCAACCTGGTGTGCGCGTGTCCGCCGCTCGAATCGTACGCCGAATAGGAGCGAGCCATGGCCACCCTGCACTTTCACGGGCATGCGACGTTCAGTCTCGTCACGGATGACGGCACCCGCCTGGTGATCGATCCCTGGTTCACCGGAAACCCCGTGGCCGACCGGGCACGGGAGGACGTCGAGGCCGACTACATCCTCTGCACCCACGGCCACGCCGACCATTTCGGGGACGCGATTCCCCTGGCCAAGCAGACCGGTGCCACCCTCGTGTCGAGCTACGAGATCGTGGCGTTTGCCCAGACCAAGGGTGTCGAGAACGCGCATCCCATGCACATCGGTGGGGGATACCACTTCCCGTTCGGGTACCTGAAGATGACGCCGGCGCTGCACGGGGGGTCGGTGGAAGGGGACACGGAGGGCACGTATACGACGGTGCCCGGTGGCTTCGTGCTCCACCCGGGCGAGAACGGGATCTACTTCGCCGGGGACACCGCGCTGCTCATGGACATGCAGCTCCTGCGCGGGCAGGTGCGCGTGGCCGTGCTTCCGATCGGGGACAACTTCACGATGGGCCCCGACGACGCGGTCCGAGCCGTGGACTTCATCCAGCCGGACGTGGTGGTGCCGTTCCACTACAACACGTTCGACCTCATCAAGCAGGACCCCGAGCAGTTTCGGACCAAGGTCGGCGACCGCGCTCGAGTGGAAGTGTTGGCCTCGGGAGACACCCTCGAGCTCTGACCGTGGCGTGCGCCAGACCGTGACCGTCTGGCGGGTCATCCGTCACGGGCCCCTCGATGGCCCGACCAACATGGCGGTGGATCATGCGTTGGCCGATTGCTGTGCTCCGGGCCGGGCGGTGCTCCGCCTGTACGAGTGGGATCGACCGACCATCTCCCTCGGCCGCCGTCCAGCCCGCGCGACCCGATCAGACCGAGGGCGTGGCTGCGGCTGTGCTCGAGAAGATGGTCGGAGAACGAGGAGAAGTAGAG
>JAHEKN010000157.1 GCA_024638305.1 Gemmatimonadota bacterium
CCGCCACGTCGCGTGAGCGGAAGTCCGACACCACGGGAATGCCGGTCCGTTCTGCCAGGGTGGCCGCGCAGCCGACCTGGAGGGTGGCGCCCCTCCTCCCCTGCTCCGGAGGCCGGTGCCAAAGGGTCTGGCCGTGCGATCCGGTCGCGGCCACGTCGGCCGGGGCCACGCCAAGCTCCGAGAGCAGCGTGAGCGCCGCCTCCGCGAACCACTCGCCGATGGCCGCGTGCAGGTCGCAGATGTGGGCGGCGGCACCATCGAGGATGCCACGCCGAATGAGCTCGCGGCGATCGTGTCCGTACGGCGTCGTCCGCGCTCCGAGTACCTGCCAGCGCACCGCGCCTGCCTCGTCGTCGATCTCGAGCAACGCCGCGTCGACACCGTCGAGGGACGTCCCGGACATGAGGCCCAGGACCTTCACACGCGCCCTTCGGCTTCGCCGGTCAGCCTGCCGACCTGCCCGTCGGCCGTCGCCAGGAGCGCCACCGCCTCGTCACGCCCCACCCCGAGGCGTCGCATCACGATCGCCGTCTTGACGCTCCCGCCCGCCGCCTCCAGCAGCTCGGAGGCCTGCGGACGATCGACGCCCAACGTGACCATGAGGATGCGCTGGCTCCTGTCCTCGAGCTTCTCGCACGTGGCCTGCAGGTCGACCATGAGGTTCCCCCAGACCTTGCCGATCCGGACCATCGCCGAAGTGGTGATGCTGTTCAGGACCAGCTTGGTGGCCGTGCCGGCCTTCATGCGCGTCGATCCCGTGATCACCTCGGGACCCACGAGCGGCGCGATCACCACGTCGTGGCGCTGCCGGAGCTCCTCCGACGGCGGCGTACAGAGGAGGAAGCCCGTCTTGGCCCCGAGCTCCCGCGCCCGACCGAGCGCCCCGTGCACGTAGGGGGTGGTCCCCGAGGTGGCGATCCCGAGCACGAAGTCCTCGTGCCCAACTTCGCGCTCGTCGATCGCGGTCGCCCCGTCTTCGGGGTGGTCCTCGGCTCCCTCCTGGGACCGGACGAGCGCATCGTATCCGCCGGCGATGATGCCCTGGACCAGCGCCGGATCGGTGCCGAACGTGGGCGGCATCTCGGCCGCGTCCAGAACCCCCAGCCGGCCAGAGGTGCCCGCCCCCACGTAGATGAGCCGGCCACCGTCTTGGAAGGCCGCCACGGCCAAGTCCACAGCGCGCGCGATCGCCTCCCGCTCCATCCGTACCGCCGCGGCCACCGTGGCGTCCTCGGCGTTGATGAGGTCCACGAGCTCCAGTGACGAAAAGGCGTCGATCCCCTCGGAGCGGGGGTTCCTCTGCTCGGTCAGGCGGTCATCGAACATCGGGCGCGGAATGTCCACGTGGGGTATACTTTGGGCCGTGACAAGGGCCGGGCGGTGGGTCCCGGCGAAGCTAACCCGGGCGCGGTGGCCACTCAACGACACCGTGCCGCCCTTCGGCTTGTGCTCCGATGCTCCCCTTCCCTCTCCTGACCCGCGCCGGCGTGCGCTTCGTCATCGCCCTGGTCCTCTGCCTCCCCGCCGCCGGCTGCGGCCTCTACGCGCCCACCGGAGGCGAGCTCTTCCCGGACGGCTGGGTGTTCGACGCGGGGCAGGCGCCGGTGGTGTCCCGCGACGGCATGGTCTCGAGCACCGATCGTTACGCCTCCGAGGTCGGCGCCCAGGTGCTGCGCGCGGGTGGTAACGCCGTTGACGCGGCGGTTGCCGTCGAGTTCGCCCTTGCTGTCGTGAATCCCGAGGCGGGCAACATCGGCGGAGGCGGGTTTCTCGTCGCTCGCATGGTCGACGGCGCGAGCGTGGCCCTGGACTTCCGGGAAAAGGCGCCCCTCGCCGCGACCCGCGACATGTACCTCGACGCGGACGGCAACCTCACCGACCGCTCCCTCGTCGGGCACCTGGCCGCGGGGGTTCCGGGCACGGTGGCCGGCATGTGGGAGGCGCATCGCAGCTACGGCACCTTGCCCTGGGCGGACCTCGTGCAGCCGTCCATCGATCTGGCCCTCGGCGTCGTGGTCACGGAGCGGATTCATGGATCCATCCGCAACATGGAAGAGGCGCTCTCCGGGTTCTCCGCCTCGGCCGCGGCCTTCCTACCGGGTGGCGGGGCCCCCGAGCGTGGTTCGACCTGGGCGCAGCTGGACTTGGCTCGGACCCTGGAGCGCATCCGCGACCGAGGCCCCGACGGCTTCTACCTCGGCGAGACGGCCGACCTGATCGTGGCGGAGATGGAGCGGGGTGGCGGGATCATCACCCACCTGGATCTGGAGTCGTACGAGGCCGCCTGGAGGGAGCCCGTTCGCTTCACATACCGGGGGCACGAGGTCATCTCCATGCCGCCCTCGTCGTCCGGAGGCCCCACGTTGGCCCTGATCGCCAACATCCTGGAGGGGTACGACCTGTCGAATCTCCCCTGGCATGGCGCGGACCACGTCCACCTGCTGGCCGAGGCCTGGCGGCGCGCCTTCGCGGACCGCAACGAGTACCTGGCCGACCCCGACTTCGTGGACATGCCCCTGGCTCGGATGATCTCGAAGGAGTACGCGGCCGAGCGACGCGCCTCGATCGCGCTCGAGCGAGCGACCCCGTCTGCCGAGATCAGCCCCGGCATGGCCCCGGTGCCCGCGGAGGGCGAGAACACCACGCATTTCTCGATCGTCGACGCCGAGGGGAACGCGGTGGCTGTCACCACGACGATCAACTCGTGGTATGGAAGCAAGGTGACCGTGGCGGGCGCGGGGTTTCTGCTGAACAACGAGATGGACGACTTCGCGGCCAAGCCGGGCACACCCAACCAGTTCGGGCTGGTTCAGGGGGAGAACAACGCCATCGAGCCCGGGAAGAGAATGCTCTCCGCCATGACGCCGACCATCGCGCTCGATCCCGAGGGGCGGCTCTTCTTCGTTACGGGCACCCCGGGCGGCTCGACGATCATCACGACGGTGTTTCAGACGCTGTCGAACGTGATCGACTTCGGCATGAGCGTCACGGACGCCGTGGCCGCGCCCCGTGTCCACCACCAGCACCTGCCGGACCAGATCACGATCGAGCATGGCGGCCTGCCGGACGCGGTGGTCCGGGAGCTCGAGGTGCGGGGACACACGGTCGTCATCCGCGCCGTCGGCCCCCCGGACGGCTACTTCACCGGCGGGCTCTCCGGTGATGTCCAGGCCATCCGCATCCACGCCGACGGCCGCTTGGAGGCGTTCAGCGACCAACGGCGCGGAGGTGCGGCGGTCAGTCCGTCACGATGAGCGGGCGCTCCAACCTGATCAGGATCCGGGCGCGTGGCTTCAGGCGGGCGTGTCCTCCCCGGGTCCCCATCGCCACGGCCGCTCCCGCGGCCGCGCCGACGACCCCGCCCTTCACGGCGTCCTGCCGACGGTCTCCGAGAATCCGACCCAGGATGGCCCCGGCCGCCGCCCCCGTGATCACCTTGGCGGCCGTCTCGCCCCCGGACGCCCGCTCGTCCACCTCGAGGTCCTGGCGGACCACCATGGCGCGCACGGGCTGTTCGCCCGACCCCCAGAGGACCGCTTCGATGGCCACTTCGAGCACCGGGAGCACGTCAGCGCTCTCGCTCGCCGCGCTCTCGGTGATCACGCCGCGGACCCGAGTCCCTTGTGGCATGAGCACGAGCCCGTCACCGGCCAGGACGTCGTCCGTGAGCGTGGCGTAGAAGAGGTCGCCGGCACGGTTGCGCTCGGTCGAGAGCTCGGACTCCACCGCCAGTTCGATCTCCGTTCCTACCGGGATGGACAGTGCCCGGCGCTCGTCCCGGGCGCTCGACGCCGCTGACGTCTCGGCAGGCCGCACGTCCGGCTCCGGGGGCGGCATTCTGATCGACCCTTCGGGATCGCTCCCGCGGAGCACTGGCGCGGAGCGCTCGGTCGGCGGCCGGGTGGAGTACCGGGGGAGCGGCGCCGGCGAAGGAGCCACCTGGGCGACTTCCCGCGTGGCGTCCGCCTCCGCCCGCGCGAGCTCACGCGCGACGCGGGCGCGCTCGTCGGCCTCCGGGCCGTGCAGCAGGTCGCTGATGACCGTTGCCCGCCGCTCCCGGAGAATCGGACCCGCGGTCGCGGGCTCGACGATCTCCTCGCCTCCGGCCGGCATCGCCGACTCGGACCTGACCTCGCCACCGCAAGCGGCCGCACTCCAGAGCACGCCTGCGACCAGCACCGATCTATGATCCCAACGCGACATTCTCATCGCCCGATCCTCCACCCTCCAGTTGGCCCTGGCCTCCCGGGGACGCAACGTCCACCGGACGGTACAGGGACCGTCCTCCGCAAGAGGCACCGTCGGACCCCCCGACCACCGATCCACCCGTGTTGATTGGCTTTTCGGTCCGTATCCCTCTTGCTACTCGTGAAGATTTGCAAGTTCCGAACCCGCGGGCGCCGCCGAGGTCGCGGCCGCGCGATCCTGGGCGGAACGACCGCGCGGCACCCCGCTAGATGCGCTCCAGCAGGAACTCCGGCGTGAACTGAATCAGGTAGGTCGACAGGAGGGTGAAGCTGCCGGTCACGAGCAGCAGACCGAGGATGACCAGCAACGCGCCGGAGGCGATCTGCACGGTCGGAAGGAAGCGCCGGAAGCGGCCGAAGGCTTCCAGAAAGCGCTCGAGAGCAAGGGCCGACAGCAGGAACGGCACCGCGAGGCCCAGCGAATAGACGAACAGCAGCGTCACCCCAGACCAGAACTGGTCCCGGGTGCCCGCGTAGGTGAGGATGCCGCCGAGCACCGGACCGATACAGGGGGTCCAGCCGGCGCCGAACGCCATGCCTACGCCGAGCGTCCCGAGCCGACCCGCCGGCTTGTCGTTCAGGTGCAACCGCTTCTCACGGAGCAGCGGCGCCAGGCGGAACGCCCCGGCGAGGTGCAGGCCGAGCACGATGATGACCACACCGCCGATGCGCGCGATCCATTCCTTGTAGTAACGGAAGAACTGCCCCAGGAAGCTGGCCGACGCGCCGAGGAGCACGAACACGATCGTGAATCCCACGATGAACAGGATGGACGCCTCGAGGGCGCCGCGGCGATCGACGCCCTCCTGCAAGTCCTCCAGGCTCATCCCAGTCACGAACGACAGGTAGCTGGGGACGAGCGGAAGCACGCAGGGCGAGAGGAACGAGAGCACGCCGGCGCTGAAGGCGACCAGGATGGGCACCGAGTCGGTCATGGGGCCTCCGCCTCTCCGTCGAACCGGTAGCCGATCAGTTTGTAGACGAGCTTGGCCACGAGAAAGTCCGGTGCGTGCAGGCCGGGCGTGGGCGCCAGTTCCACGACGTCACAGGCTACCACGTCGCGCTCCTGGAACACCCTCCGCAGGAATCTGAGCGTCTCATACCAATCCCCCCCACCCGGCTCCGGGGTTCCCGTCGAGGGCATGAGCGCTGGATCCAGGTAGTCCACGTCGAACGTGAGATAGACGGGGTCGACGAGCCGTTCCAGGGCCTCATCCATCCAGGCGTCGTCCGGGCGCATGTCGTCGGCGTAGATGAGATGGACCGCGTCGCTACCGCGTGCCACCTCCACCTCCTCTTCGCTGATGCCACGGATCCCCACGCCCACCACGTCGGCCACGTCCAGGACCCTGCGCATCGCGCATGCGTGCGAATAGGCGGTTCCCTCGTGCTCGGCGCGCAGATCGGCGTGAGCATCGAGCTGGAGCACCGTGACCCGCTCGCCTCGTACGCTCGCCTGCGCGCGGATGGCAGCAGCCGAGATGGAGTGCTCGCCGCCGAGCATGACGAGGAACCGATCCCCGGCTGTTCCCAGCAGTGTCCGGTAGCTGGACTCGAGCTCCTCGAGGGCCTCGCGCGGTCCCTCGCGGGTGAGGGCGAGCGCCGGGAGCGTGTGAACCCCGACCACCGCTGGCGATCCGCCGAGCTCCTGGTCGTAGAGCTCGATGAAGCGGGACGCCTCCACGATCGCCCGTGGGCCGTCGCGGGTGCCGTGCCTCCAGCTCGTCGTGGCCTCGTAGGGCACGGGCAGCACCACGGCGCCCGAGGACTCGAAAGCGCTCGCCTCTTCCTCGAGCCCCAGGAAGCAGTGAGGAAGCTCCCAGGGGAGCCCGCCGAGCTCCGCCGCGGACGGTCCCTCGCCTCCGGTGCTCCGACCGGTCCCGGCGGCCGACCTACGATTGGGGCTCACGGGCTCCGGTCAGACGGAGTCGATGGGACAGGTGAGGCCGTAGTCCGGAAGCTCGACTCCGGCCTCGTGGCACGCGGCGCACAGCCCGTAGACCTCCAGGCTCAGGCGAGTCGGCTGGAACCCAAACTCCGCGACCGCCTGGTCCTGGATCTTCTTGAGCTCCCGGCTGTGGAACTCCGTCACCTTGTCGCACCCCAGGCAGATGAGGTGCTCGTGCTCGGGCTGCCGGGAGAGCCGATGCTCGTAGCGCTTGAAGCCCTCGCCGAAGTCGTGCTCGGCAACGAGCCGGCTGCGGACGAGCAGGTCGAGGGTTCGATAGATCGTGGCCTTGCCGATGCGGTCACCCTGATCCCGCACGCGGCCCTCGATCTGGTCGACCGAGAGGTGCTCGTCCGTGCCGAACACCACGTCCGCCACCGCGATACGCTGATGGGTGACGGGCAGTCCTTGCTCGCGGAGGTATCTCGCGAACACACGCACGAACGGAACGGCAGCGACCGGAGGGGTCACACTACCTCCTCGAAGGCCGGGGGCGTCACCTCCTCCACGAGCTTCTCGAACTCGTCGTGGTCGCCACCGATCCGCACGTCGCGGGGGGCACCCATCTGGGATGCGCTGCGGCGCACCACCCCGCGGATGAGGCGGGGGATGCGGTCCTCGGGAACCACTCCCTCCTCGAAGATCTCCGTCTCGACCGAGAGGCCCTTGCCGTTCCTCTCTGCCTGGTAGGTGACCGTGTGGACGAGCCGGCGATCGCCGTCCTCGAAGCAGCTTGCCACCAGCAAGCCACGCTCCTTCCGCCCCTGCACCAGGGGCGGAAACAGCCAGAGCTTGTCCAGTCGCTCGGCACCGATACGCCGATGGACGACGTCCAACGTCTGCTGGAGGGCCTCCGGAACACCCGGATCCGCGGGCTTGTCCGCCTTGCGTGCATTCATGGTCGAGAATCTAGCCCCTTGCCGGCCGCTCCGAGAGTGCGGCCTGCCGGGCCGCTTCGATCACCCGCTGGCGCACGGTGTCGAGGGGCTCGCGCACCAGTGCACCCGACGCCCGCGCGTGCCCTCCCCCACCGAAATGGCTGGCCAGCTTCTGGACGTCCACGTAGCGGTTCGAGCGAAACGAGATCTTCGTCGCTCCGGAATAGGCCTGTCGGAAGAGCAGGCCGACCTCCACACCCTCGACGTTGCGCGGGTAGTCCACGAAGCCGTCCAGGTCTTCGGCGCTCGAGTCCAGGGCGTCGTAGGCATCCGAGGGCACGGTCATCCAGGCGATCCCGGCCTGGGCGTCGACTTCCAGACTCTGGAGAGTGGCGGCGAGCAGCCGATAGCGGCGGGCTGGCGATGACCCGTAGACCCGCCGGAACATCTCTTCGGGGTCCACGCCGCCCGCGATGAGGTCGGCGACGATGCGGTGGGCCGCGGGGGTTGCGTTCGAGAACCGGAATGAGCCCGTGTCCGTCATGATGGCCACGTAAACGCCCTGTCGCATCGGATTCGTCCACGGATCTCCAGCATGCTGGATCAGGTCGTAGAGCAACTCGCCGGTCGCACAGGCCTCGGAGTCACGGAGGCCGTCGCCACCGAGGGGGCCCTCTCCCGGCAGATGGTGGTCGATCACGACCGTCGGCAGGTGCTGGATGAGCCCTTTGACTCTTACGATGCGGGAGGCCTCGCCAGTGTCCAGGACGACCGCCAGGTCGGCGCGTGCGGTGATCTCCCGGGCCGGCGGATCGCCCGCATCGACGATCCAGTCCGCGTCCTCGATCAAGAACTCGAACACCGGCGGGAAACGGGTGGGATTGACGATCCACACCTCCTGCCCGCGGGACCGCAGCCACGACGCCATGGCGGCCTGGGAGCCCGCGCCGTCCCCATCCGCGTTCAGGTGCGTAGTCAGGACGATCGAGCCCGCCCGGGCGATGGTCTCGTACAGCCGCGCGGCCGCCTCCACCCGCTGGGGCGGGATGCGGTGGGTCACCGCGAGACCCCCCTCTCCACCCGAGGACGTGGACACCGCCGAAGTCGGGAGCGGTGGGAACCCGCTTCGGTGCGGACTCGATCGAGCCCGTACGGACAATATAGGCCCCGCACCC
>JAHEKN010000158.1 GCA_024638305.1 Gemmatimonadota bacterium
CCCTCACCCAGCGATCCTGGGTGAGCCCGGTCTCGACGGTCGGGTGCCACCAGAGATCGTTCCCGCGGGCCGGCACGTCGAACGGATCCGTCTTGATGATCAGATCCGGCGGTCCCAGCCGGTCGGCCGTCAGGAACTCCTCGCCGGTCGGAAAGTCCACCGGCGGCGGCAGATTGGCCGGATCTCCCTCAGGCGCGCCGGCATCGACCCACGCCACGATCGTGGCGATGTCCTCGTCCTCGAGCGACCGGTCGTTCTTGTAGTCCTGGATGCCGATGTGCGGGTTCAGGTGCCACGGCGGCATGAGCCGCTTGGACACGCGATCCCGGATCCTGCGCGCGTAGCGACGCGCTTCCTCGTAGGTCATCAGCGACATGGGAGCGATGGCGCCATCGCGGTGACAGACCTGGCAGCTCTGCTGCAGGATGGGCGCGACGTCCTTGGTGAACGTGACCTCGGCGTGACCGTTCTGACCGTTCTGTCCGTTCTGGGCCGTCGCCTCTCCCTGGAAACTGACCAGGGCCAGCGCCGCCACGCCGGGCGCCGCCAGTCGCGACCAGTGGGAGAGGAATCCTCGATTCACGTCCACGCGCATTCTGTTCTCCTGCGTCTGTCGGGTTCCGGTCGTCACCGCGAGACGGACACTCGAACGTACCCGTTGGTCCAGCAGCATTGCTCGATGCCCGCGGCGGACACCCTCATGTCCGAATGATCCGCTCGGACGTAGAGGACGTAGTCTCCGGGCTCGCTGAAAGATACGGTAGTCGTGGCCTCCACGCTTCCCTCGCCGATCGGGATCTCCTGCTCGGCGAACGTCGCGGCACCTGGACCGCGATATTTGTACCAGCGGAGTGTGACCTCCCGCTGATCCTGGTCCCAGGCTGTCACGTTGAGCTCGAGCAGCTGCCCGACCGTAGTGTTGAGCGGGCCCACCCATTCTCCGTTCGGCCCCCTCGTCTCGGGCCCGCCCTCCCGCATGACCATGATCGGCGGGTACCGTCCAGTGGCTGGCGCATGGAGGTTTGCGGTCTCGTAGTTGTGGAGAAGCCCGCCGGGGATCGAGTACCGCTCGCCGTTGACCTCCAGGGTCCAGGTGACCCAGTCGTCGCGGCCGAAGTCCGCCGGAACGGTGACAGTGAAGACACCGTAGCTGCGGCGGGGCGTGAAGTAGGTGGGCTGCCCCTGGTCCGGCTCGCCCGGCTCGACGAAGTTGCCCGGCCCCACTGGGATCGTGACGATCTCTTCCGTATTCCGATTCAGGAACCCGAACGACAGGGTGTAGGTCCCGTCCGAGTTCTGGTACCAGCCCTCGTACGTCGGGCTCACGCCGAGCCCGCGCGGCTGCATGCGTGCGCGCGGGTTCTGCTGCGCGGCGAGCGGCACCACCAGCCACAGCGCGCCAGCCAGGGCCAGGAACCCGGCGAAACGGGCACTCTTCATCTGCGAAAGCTCCAAGATCGAGGTCGCGACGTTGCGGACCCCAAGGTGCCTGGAGCCGTTACCCCGTGCAACGGTGCCAAGCCGCCTGCGGGACCGTCGTCAGCGGCTCGCGGGAACGTGCCTTCGCGTCGTGAGCCACCCACCGAGCACTACCGCCAGCACGGCGAGCGCCACGCCGGCGTCCACGCCCAGGACCGAGTGGAACAGGGCGTCGAGGCCGCTGGCTCCCACGGGCTCGTGGCCTGCGTGCGCGAGCAAACCGCTCGGCGTTGAAAGTGCCAGCGTCGCGATGGCGGCAAGCGTCCATGTTCTCATCTCTCGAGCTCCTCCTTTCCCCGTCAGCGTCTCCGTCTCACTCAGCAGATCCTCGGTAGCTGGTCTCCGGGAAGCATCTCCACGATTCGCCTGCCGCCGAGTCCGGTCCGCAGGACGACCATACCCGGGTGGCCCGCGACCGCGCCACCCATGACCGTAGCCTCGGAGCCCAGCGCATGGGACCGCAGGGCGCGGACGGCCTCATCAGCTGCCTCCTCCGCGACGAATGCGAGCAACACGCCCTCGTTCGCGACGTAGAGGGGGTCGAGGCCCAGCACTTCACACGCCGCCCGGACCACTCCCGGCACCGGGACCAGCTCCTCCGCCAGCTCGATACCGACCCCAGCGGTCGAAGCGATCTCGTTGAGGGCGCTCGCCGCTCCCCCTCGGGTCGGATCCCGCAGCGCGTGCAACCCCCCGCCGATCCTGTCGCGAAGCAGTGCGACGAGGGGGTGCAGGGCAGCGGAGTCGCTCTCGACCTCGGCTGCGAGCCCCAGTCCGCCTCGCGCCGCCATCACGGCGATTCCGTGCCGGCCGAGCGGCCCACTGCTGATGAGGACGTCTCCCGCAACCACGAGCTCGGGGTCCGGACGCACACCGGGCGGAATCCGCCCGATCCCGGTGGTGTTGATGAACATGCCGTCCGCCTTCCCCCGGTCCACCACCTTGGTGTCCCCCGCCACGATGGCCACACCCGCGTCGCGCACCGCCCTGGCCATGGAGGCCACCACGCGGTCGAGGAGATCGAAGGGCAATCCCTCTTCGAGGATGAACCCGACCGAAAGGTAGAGTGGGTCCGCCCCCATCATGGCCAGGTCGTTGACCGTGCCGTGCACGGCCAAGCTACCGATGTCACCCCCCGGGAACTCCAGCGGATGCACCACGAACGTGTCGGTCGAGATCACCAGGTCCGGTCCGGCGTGCGGGACCACGGCGCCGTCGCCCAATCGCCTCAGTACATCGTTCTCGAAGAGCGGGAGAAAGCGCTCGCGGATGAGGCGGGCGCTCATCTTGCCACCGGAGCCGTGGCCCAGTTGCACCCGATCGTACTCGGTGACCGGAACCGGACAGGCGAGACCGGAAGCCAGGGTCGCATTGGGTTCAGGCACGACTTGTCCCTCCTCCGGCCACGGGGGCCGGCTCCTGGCGTGTATCGTCGGGAGACGGGTGGTGGCGTGGGGCGGCGGTCCCCGCCGAGCCCTCTTCGTGCGCACTGAAGCGCCCGTAGCTGTAGTAGGCGGCACAGGCACCCTCGGAGCTCACCATGGGCGCGCCGAGCGGCCGCTCGGGCGTGCATACGATCCCGAAAGACGGACACTCCATGGGTTTGATCCGGCCGCGCAGCACGTCACCCGCCATGCAGTCCTCCGACTCCCGGGCCTCGATGTGCCTCAGGTCGAACTTCAGCTCGGCATCGTAGTCGGAGAACTCGGGCCTGAGCCCGAGCCCGCTGGCGGGGATGGTCCCGATGCCCCGCCAACCACGGTCGACCAGCTCGAACACGCGGCTCACCACGTCCTGAGCGGGCACGTTGCCCTCTCTGCGGACGGAGCGCACGTACTGGTTCTCGACCTCGTGGCGCCCCTCCTCGAGCTGGCGGACCGCCATCCAGATGCCCTCGAGGATGTCGAGCGGCTCGAACCCCGTCACGATGATCGGGACGCGGAATCGGCGCGCGAGCGGCTCGTACTCCGTCCATCCCATGACGGTGCACACGTGGCCGGCCGCCAGGAAGGCCTGGACTCGGTTGTCGGCCGCCTCGAGCAGGGCCACCATGGCCGGAGGAACCGTCACGTGGGAGACCAGGACGCTGAAGTTCCTGACGCCCAGACGGGCAGCCTGCCAGACGGCCATGGCGTTGGCCGGCGCGGTCGTCTCGAAGCCCACCGCGAAGAACACCACCTCCCTGTCCGGATTCTGCCGCGCGAGGTCGAGCGCATCCAAAGGAGAGTAGACGATCCGGACGTCGCCTCCGCGGGCGCGAACCTGGAACAGGTCGCATGCCGATCCCGGCACACGGAGCATGTCCCCGAACGACGTGAAAATCACGTCGGGCCGGGACGCGACGTGCAGGGCCCGGTCGATCTGCTCGAGTGGCGTCACGCAGACCGGACAGCCCGGCCCGTGGATCATCTCGACGCTGTCGCCCAGCACGTCGTGGATGCCCTGCCTCACAATCGTGTGCGTCTGGCCGCCGCAGACCTCCATGAGCGTCCATCTGCGGGTCGCCTCGCTACGGATCCGGCGGACCAGCGAGCGCGCCAGCTTGGGGTCGCGGTACTCGCTCAAGTATCTCACGGCCCCGCCTCCCTCGCGGCCCTCGCACCGTCCGCGACCTCAGCGACCGCCTCGGCTCGCTCCGCGACCTCCTTCATCCATTCGAGCTCGTCGAGCTCGCTCATCTCTCTGAGGATCGCGAAGGTGCGCTTGGCCTCCACCTCGTCGACCCTGGAGATGGCAAACCCCACATGGACGATGGCGTAGTCGCCGACCTCGACCTCGTCGGCCACGTAAGCCAGGCAGACCTCCCGCTGGACGCCACCGAAATCGATCAGGCCCATGGGGATTCCCGCCCCCTCGCGGATCTCCACGATCTTACCGGGAATGCCGAGGCACATGGCGTGTCACCTCCGTGTGTTGGGGTCGGAAGCTCCGTCGAGGAGCGCGGCCGCGCTGGCTGCTTGCCCGTAGCTGATGGCCCCGTCGTTGGGCCCGAGCTCGATGGGGAGGAGCACCTCAAGCAGACGAGACTCGAGGCCGGCGCGCACGCCCCGAAGCAGGCGCTCGTTCTGGAAGCAGCCGCCGGCGAGCGCGACCGTGCCGACGGAGCTCCTACGGGCCAGGCGCTCGGCCGCGTCGACCACTGCCCGCACCACCGTGTCGTGGAAGGACGCGGCCAGGTCCCGTCGATCTCTGCCTTGATTACGCCCTTCTGCGAGTGCCATCAGAAGCGGGAGCGGATCCAGGCACAGGCGCCCTCCCTCGATCTCGAGGGCAGGGAACGGAAGCTCCTGACCGGGGCGCGTGCCTGCGAGCGCTTCGAGCTCCATGGGCGCCTGCCCCTCGTACCCCGCCTCCGTCCGGAGGCCGAGGACAGCGGCGGCCGCGTCGAACAACCTCCCCATGGAGGACGCCCGCGGTGCGTTGAGTCCACGCTCGATCTGGTACCGCGCCGCTGCGAGCTCCACTTCGGGGACGGCGGCAAACGCCCGCTCGAACGCGTGCGAGGCGCCCGGGTCGAGCGAAGCGTAGCCGAGCGCCGACCGCCAGGGCCGCCGCGACGCCAGATCCCCGCCCGGGAGCGGCGCGTAGCGGAGCTGGCCAAGCCTCCGGTACCCCGTCAGATCAGCCAGCAGGAACTCAGCGCCCCAGATCCGGCCGTCGTCTCCGTACCCGGTGCCGTCCAGTGCGACCCCCAGCAGCGGAGCCGACTTCCCGTGCTCCGCCATGACCGCCACCACGTGGGCATGGTGGTGCTGCACCGCGAGCACGGGCCCCAGCCCCTCGCGCTCCGCGAGCCGCTCGGCCAGGCCGCTCGTCAGGTATCCGGGATGGAGGTCCCGCACCAGGACACGGGGCTCGATCCGGAACAGCTCCGTGAACCTGCCCAGGCTCTCCTCGAAGTGCTCGAGTGTCTCGAGGTTTTCCATGTCCCCGATGTGCTGGCTGACGAACGCCGACGTACCCGAGGCGAGCGTGAACGTGTTCTTGAGGTGCGGACCGACGGCGAGCACCGGGGTCGTCGCGGGGACGGGCAGGGCGAGCGGCAATGGGGCGTAGCCTCGCGCCCTCCGAATCGTCACGCGACGCTGCTCGACGATCCGGGCCACTGAATCGTCGTAGCGCGCGACAATCTCGCGATCGTGCAACAGGTAGCCGTCGGCGATGCCGTTGAGTCGTGCTAGCGCCTCGTCGTTTCCCGTCGCGATGGGCTCGTCGCTTCGATTCCCGCTGGTCATGACCAGCGGCCTGCGCACGAGGTCCAGCAGGAGCTGATGGAGCGGTGTGTACGCGATCATCACGCCGATCCGGTCCACGCCGGGAGCGACCGACGGGGCCACGTTGGAGCTCCAGCTCCTACGCAGCAGGACGATGGGGCGCTCGCGGGAAGTGAGCAGCGCGCGCTCCGCGGGGCCCACCGTGCCGAGTGCGCGAGCCTCCGCTTGCGTACGCACCATGACCGCGAGCGGCTTGGACTCCCGGAGCTTCCGCATCCGCAGGCGCTGCACCGCTCGCTCGTTGGTCGCGTCCACTGCCAGGTGGAAACCCCCGAGTCCGCGGACCGCGACGATCCGTCCCGCGAGCAGGGCATCCGCGGCCTCGGCGAGTGCGGACGAGCGCTCGTCCTCCGTTGGACCCGACCGACCCTCGGGTGCGCTCCACCGGGACGACTCGCCGTGCCGCTCGGAGGGGTCCACGTACCACAAGCGAGGGCCGCAGTCCGAGCACGAGTTGGTCTCGGAGTGATAGCGGCGATCGGTCGGGTCGCGGTACTCGGCGAGGCAGGAGGGGCACTGGTGGAACGCCCTCATGGTGCTGCGCTCGCGGTCGTACGGCATGGATTCGATCACCGTGAAACGCGGCCCGCAGTCCGTGCACGTGATGAACGGATAGCGGTAGCGGCGGTCGGCAGGATCGAAGAGCTCGCGCTCGCAGGCCGCGCACAGGCACATGTCGGGGGACACCGGGAGCCGGCCCATCGTCACCGTGTCCGAGGCTACGATCTCGAACGTTGTGGCGCCGGAGGCGCCGGGAGCGCCCGTGGCGGGGTGGGTGGACCTGGTGAGCGCGTCGATCCGTGCCAGGGGCGGGGCCTCCACCTGCAGGGCCCGCTCGAACGCGTCGATCCGACTCGGGGACCCTTCCACGTGGATCCTCACGGCCCCGGCCTCGTTCCGCACCCACCCGGCCAGGCCGTAGCGGTGCGCCGTGCGATGCACGAAAGGCCGGAAGCCGACGCCCTGGACCACGCCCACGATCTGGAGCTCGACCGCCACGGAGTCGGGCTCCGCACTCGGTCCTTCGAGGGGTGGGATAGGGTCGGCGGCAACTCGGCCCCGCCCGGCGGGGGCAATCATGGAGACACCGGGACGCCCAGCACGGACGCGTGCAAGAACTGGTACCAGGGCTCCAGGCCCGCGCCGGTCAGCGCCGACGTGGCAAACGTTTCGAGCGCCGGGTTGACGGTCAGGGCGTTCGCAACCGCCTGGTCCAGGTCGAACGGCACGTACGGCAGCAGGTCCGTCTTGGTGAAGACGACGTGTGACGACTTCTCGAACATCTTGGGATACTTGAGCGGCTTGTCCTCGCCTTCGGTCACCGCGAAGAGCGTGATCTTGGCGCGCTCGCCCAGGTCCCAGCTCGCCGGGCACACCAGGTTGCCCACGTTCTCGATGAACAGGAGGTCCGTGACGTCCAGGTCGAGCGCATCGAGCGCCACGCTCACCTGGCGGGCGTCCAGATGGCAGGCACCGCCGGTCACGACAGCCTGTACCAGCCGGTCGGTGACGCGTGAGATCCTCAGAGCGTCGTTCTCCGTCTGGACGTCGCCGGCCACCACGGCGATGGCGAGCTCCCCCCCCAGCCGGGCCAGGGTCCGCTCCAGTAGCGCCGTCTTCCCCGCTCCGGGGGACGAGACCAGGTTGAACGCGGTGACCCCGTGATCGGCCAGCCGGCCGCGGACGAGGGCGGCGATCTCGTCGTTCTTCTCCATCACGCGCTCGCGCACCTCAATTCGACGAATCGCCATCATCCACCTCCAGGTACGAGACCCGAACGTCGTCCCCCCCCACGGCCTCGATCCGTGGTCGCCCTCTCCGGAACGGGGGGTGGGTGAGGAGCGCCTCCAGGCAAAACTCCAGGTTGGCGATCTCCAGGCAGGAGTCCCGTCCCACCTCGAGACCCACCGTCACGAGGTCGGCGAGCCGGGGACGCCCGACCTGCTCCTCGGCGATCCGACAGACTTCCAGGGCGACGCTCAGCTCGTGCATGGCCCATGACCTCAGGGGCCGTCGGCCGCGATCGGGAGCGGCCGCTCCGGAGGCCGCCAGGCCGCCGAGTCTGCGGCGCCGGCCGTTCTGCCCAGGTTGGGGAGCGGATCCACCCGGTGCCCCCAGGCGCGGAGCTGGTCGATTGCCGCGGAAGCCAGCACGTCCAACTGCGCGGCCACCGTCGGGCTCAGCTCCGTCCGCATCTCGACGACCTCGGGTTGGAGACCCAGGGCGAGCGCTGCGGGCGGCAGTGTGCCCCGGACCTCGGCGAGGGCGAACACCTCTTTGAGGTCGATCTGGTGGGGCGAGAATACTGGGGACACCATTCTGCGCAGATCGCGGCGCTCGAGGCGGACCAGGGTGCCCGGCTGCGCGTCCACGTGGATGGCATCGAGCACGAGCAGGCGCTCCGCCGCCTCGATGGCGGGCAGGAGG
>JAHEKN010000159.1 GCA_024638305.1 Gemmatimonadota bacterium
CCTGCGGCCAGGTACCGCGGACCGCGCGGAACGGTCCGCCTCTCCACGCATTCGAACGCGGACCGATCGGCAAAGTACATAAATCTCTCGTAGACCATATGTTCCTCGCCGACTTCCAGCCGGTTGAACGTGTTCTTGCCACGCTCGCTGGCTCGACCCCGGGTCGAGGTGGTGGTCCCGCTCTGCGCGAGCCACGCCGCACGGTGCCCCACCTCGCAGACGTGGGCGGTGGTGGCCAAATACGACCGGTGCAGGTGCCCCGAGAGCACGATCTCCACCCCCATCGCCGTGAGCCGCCGGGCAATCCACTCGGCGCTCGGCAAGAGCTGATCGGCCCCGAAGTCCGGAGCCGTGACGATCGGGTGGTGGGTCACCACGATCCGCAGGGCGTCAGCGGGCGCGGCCGCGAAGGCCTTCTCCGCCAGGTCGAGCTGCCGTCCACGCAGGCGTCCGTTCACGATGGCTGTGTAGGGAGTGGACGAGTTGAGGGCTACGATCGTGGCGGCTGGCAGAGAGGTCACCGAGTCGAGGTCCGGCGAGATGTAGGCGCGGTAGTTCCGGTAGGGCGCGAAGGCCCGCTCCCAGAAGCGGTACAACGGCACGTCGTGATTACCGGGCGTCACGATCAGGGGTCGCTCCGGCAGACGGTCGAGATAGGCCCGCGCCGCCTCGTACTCCCGGATCTTGGCCCTCTGGGTGAAATCGCCCGAGACGACCAGGACGTCGGACGGAAGGGCGTGCGCGGCCGCAAGGAAGGCTTCAGCGGCTCCCGGATCGTGCCGTTTCCCGAAATGGATGTCGGACGCGTGCAGCAGGATCATTCCCGCCGCTCTCCTCGCAGGCGCGCGACCCCGTAGAGTCCGGCAACCACCAGACCCACGCTGATGAGCTGCGCTACCGTGAACACTCCGAGGAACCGGTCGTCCTTGGCCCGGAAGAATTCGACGATGAACCGCTCCGCGCCCGCCGAAGCCAGCCATACCATGAAGAGCCAACCCGCACGGTGCGCGTGCCGCCGCAGCTTCCACAGCAGGAAGAAGATGAGCAGCGAGAGCGCCACCTCGTAGAGCTGCGTCGGGTGCACGGGGACGACGTTCCCGTACTGCTCCACGAGGGCCGGGTCGACCGTGACGCCGAACAGCGCCTCGAGCATTTCCACCGACGACGGTGGCGAGCCCTGCGGAAAGCGGATTCCGACCCAGGAGTCGGTCGGGGTACCGTAGTCGTCGCCGACCAGGAAGCACCCGAATCGTCCGATGGCGTAGCCCACGGCCAGGGACGGCGCCACGAGATCCGCCATCGTGCCGAGGGGGAGCTTCAGGCGGCGGACGTGCCAGATCACGGCCGCAGCGGCCAGCAGGAACCCGCCGTACCAGACCAGGCCGCCCCTCGAGAACAAGAAGGACGGATTCTCGACCAGTCGCTCGTAGTTGAGCAGAACGTAGTAGACCTTGGCGCCGACGATCCCGGCCACGACCGCTGTGAAGATCAGGTCCCATGCGCGATCCGGCTCCATGCCCTCGCGCTCTAGACCGTTGCGGAGGACGAAACCACCTACGATGAACGCGAGGAACATCATCACGCCGAACGACGTGATGGGCTCGCCCCCGAGCACGGGGAGCCAGTCGGGCAGTCGGAAGAGAATGGGGAGCATGGGCGTTCAGGCGGCGGGAAGTCGGCGGCTCAGGCCGGGAAACGGTAGGTCGGCCCGAGCTGCGATGCTGAGCGGGGACGGACCGTCGACCAGCAATCGGTAGGCCCCCGCCCGGGCGATCATGGCCCCGTTGTCGAGTGAATACCGGGGAGACGCCACCACCACTCGGGCCCTGCCCTCCAGCCGCTCGCGCATTCGGGCGCGCAGGGTCTGGTTCACCGACACGCCGCCACCGAGCGACACGACCCCGACGCCGGTGGCGTCGACAGCCCGCTCGGTCTTTCCCACCAGCGTGTCGATGGCGGCGTCCTGGAACGCCGCCGCGACATGCGCTCGCATGGGCTCGACCTCACCCGCGGCTCGCAGCTCCTCCACCCAGAGCGCGGTGGCGGTCTTGAGCCCCGAAAATGAGAAATCGAAGTAGTCCCTGTCCTCCGGGACGGTGCCGCCCCTGAGCAGCGGGCGGGGTAGGCGCCGGCTCTCCGGTTCTCCGTCCAGCGCGGCCCGCTCGATCTCCGGGCCGCCCGGGTAGGGCAGTCCGAGGACTTTGGCCACCTTGTCGAAGGCCTCGCCGGCGGCGTCGTCGCGCGTCTCCCCCAGGAGGACGTAACGGCCCCAGTCCTCAACGTGCAGCAGCAACGTGTGTCCGCCCGAGACGAGCAGCGCCACGAAGGGCGGAGCGAGATCCGGATCGTCGAGCAGCGGGGCGAACAGGTGCGCCTCCATGTGGTGTACCCCGACCACCGGAACACCGCGGGCGAACGCGAACGACTTGGCCCACACCACGCCCACCAGCAGCGCACCGATCAGGCCGGGGCCCGCGGCCACCGCCACCGCGTCGATGGCCGAGCTTCGCAGCCCGGCCTCCGAGAGGGCGGCGTCCACGACGGCATCGATGCGGGACAGGTGCTCACGCGCGGCCAGCTCGGGCACGACGCCGCCGTAGACGCGATGCACGTCCTGCGAGTGGATCACGAGCGATCGCACGACATCACCCTCGAGCACGGCGGCCGACGTCTCGTCGCAGGTGGTCTCCAGGCCGAGCACGATTCCGGGCGCCGCCGTCACCGACCCGTCCCGCCCGGGATGCGCCGGCCGGTCCGCACACGCACCGTGTTGCGGGTCGCGCGCGCGGTCACGAGCGGCGGGGCGCCCTGGACGACGACGGGCAGCACGACACCCGTATCGGCAACCGGAAACGGGGGATCGCGCACCAGGACCCGGACGTCGGCGGGATTGATCGATTCCACCAGCGAGCCGGCCCCGTGGAGGGTCACACCTACCGTGGCGGGATCGGCCACGAGTCCCGCCCCCCCTTCCACCGAGATCGGGACGGATTCGAATACGCGATCGACCGCCTGCTCCAACCGGAACTCGACCTCCACGTCCGACGGGGTGACCGTGAAGCCGGTCATGGCATCGAAATCCACACTCGTGGCGATTCGCCCCGACTCACGAACCACCGAGAGGTCGATCTCCTCGAGCGGAATCCGCTGCAGTTGTTCGACGGCGGACGCCGAGCCCTGAACGCGCCCCCGGGACGGCGCGGCGACCGGATGCGCCACGAAGGCGAGCGAGGGATCCAGCGTCCCGACCATGGCCACGTGGAAGGGGAAGAGCCTCGACATCTTCCGCTCCACCGAGATCTGCACGCTGGCGGGCTCGATGCTCTCGATCGTGAGGCCGGCGTCCTGCGGGAACCGGACCGCGTCACTCGGGATCGTGAGGAGCGTGTCCTGTCCGCTCACGCGCTCCACGATCATCTCCACCACCGGAGGATTCGCCGCCAATCGGAGCAGTCCCCTGGTCGGCCCCATGAATCCGACCTGCACCTGTGCGGGCACGGGTGCGCTCGAGATGATCCACTCGGGATCGGAGACGGTCACCCGGACGGGAACGCCGGGAATCGCCTGACGGTCCGGAGCTTCCACCCGGACCAGCGTCCACAGCAGCACCGCAAGCGTGAATGCGGCGAGCTTGAGCGTCCAGTTGCGAGTGAGGAAGGTGGGCAAGAAACGCACGTGCGATCAGCTCCCCCTCCGGGCCTCCTCGAGCAATCCCCTGACCTGCTCCTTGAGGGCGGGCGTATCCCACTCGATGCCGCCCGCCACCTTCCGCCGAATCACCCCGTCTCCGTCGACGAGGAAGGACTCGGGCACGCCCGTGGTCTGGTAGGTGCGCTGCACGGTTCCGGCAGGATCGAGGAGGATCGGGAACGTGAGCCCGAACTCCTCCGCGAAGCTGCGCACATCGCCCCCGGGATTCCCGGTGGCGTCCCGCTCGCCCGGCCGTGCATCGATGCTGACGGCCAGGATCTCGAACCCGTCGGCCGCCATCTCCTCGTACAGCCGCTGCATCGACGGCATCTCCACCCGGCACGGCCCACACCACGTGGCCCACACGTTGACCAGAACGACCTTCCCCCGATGCTCCTCGAGGGAGAGTGTCTGGCCGGTCAGATCCGGATAGGTGAAATCGGGAGCTTGGGCACCAGCCGTGACCGGGCGAATCCAACCCTGGCTCGCGTAGGCCAGAGCGACCAGACCGAGGACGGCCAGCGCCGTGATGCCGTAGGGGAGCTTGCCACCCGTCATGGCGAGGCTCCGCCGCGGCGACCCACGACGATCCGTACGCCACTTCCGTGCTCCACCGACACGCCCGGAGCCGGCTCCTGTTCGATGACCCTGCCCTGGTCGAGCCCGAAGCGGAATCGTTCCTCCACCTCGGTGACCCCCAGGCCGAGGGAATCCAGGACCTGGACGGCGCGTGACTCATCGAGTCCGATCAGGCGGGGGACGGTCACCATGGGCGGGCCCATGCTCACGTCCAGCCGCACGGTCCTGGGCAGCGCCACCCGCTCGCCCGGGGCCGGCTCTGCGCCGACGACCTCACCAGCAGGCGCGTCCGACTCGACCGTGTCGGCCACGAACGTGAACCCGGCCGCCACGAGCAGGTCGGTCGCCTGTGCGAGCTGCCGCCCTACCACCGCGGGTACCGGGAGCTCCACCGGGCCCCCGCTGATGCGCAAGTGGATCTCGCCACCGGTCTCGAGCAGTTGCCCGGGGAGCGGATTCTGCCCGAGGATCGCGCCGAACACGGCCGTCGGATGCTGGATGGTGTCCACCTGTCCAACGACCAGGCCCAACTCCTCGACCACCTCCTGGGCCGCGAATAGGCCCTGTCCCAGAAGATCCGGCGCCGGCTGCACGTCCGAGGACCGGGCGGCCGCGGGGAACAACACGACCGTCGCGAAGAGGTAGCCGATCGTCAGGCCGAGCAGGCCAGCGAGGACGCCCTTCCCCACGGGAGTCTGCACGAAAGCGCGCGGGTCGAACCCCCCGTTGGGGGACGACCCGAGACGTCGGCTCGAAAAGAGACCGCTCCCGCGCGGATTCTCACCCCCGTCGGGAGTCGGAGCACCGGTGATCGGTTTCATCCTCTCCTGCGTAGTCGTGCGGCGAAGGCACCATCGTACCCCGTACGGTCGGGGGAGAGCCGCAGCATCCCGGATTCCTGGCCGGGCGGCGGGGCTTCCGACCCGTCCGGGTTCAATTCGCCCCCCAACCTAAACTCGGGATTGCGGGCGAGAAACTCGTTCACCTGATCCTCGTTCTCCTCCGGCTCGAGGCTGCACGTGGCGTACACGAGCAGGCCACCGGGGGCGACGGCGCCCGCCGCACCGTCGAGCAGCTCTCGCTGAAGCTCGACCAGCGATGCGAGCCGCATCGGATCGATCTTCCAGCGGGCGTCGGGATGGCGGCGCAGCGTGCCCGTGCCAGTACAGGGAACGTCCAGTAGGACGGCAGGGAGCGAGCGGAACGGAGGCTCCTGGGCTCTAGCGCGCACGATCGGAATCGGGGCCTCCAGCCGCTTGACGCTATCCCGCAGGAGCTCGAGCCGACGACGGGACGGATCGGCGGCCACGACTGGGTGCCCGGCTGCGGAGATCGCGAGCGACTTGCCGCCCGGAGCCGCGCAGAGGTCCGCCACCCGGGCACCCGGATGGGGGAGCGCATACGCACTGACTCGGGCTGCCGCAGGATCCTGCACGTACCCACCTGTAACATCCAGAGCCTTCCCCACGTCGGCTCCCGCGGGAAGCACCAAGCAGAGCCCCTCGGTCGACGGCTCGACTGGGACGCCGGACTCGGCCAGCCGTGCTCGCGCCTCCTCGATGGATCCGCGGTAGGGGCGCAAGCAGATCTCGGGCACCCGGTTGTTCTGCTCCACCCAGGCCATCACCGTCGCCGGCTGCACGACCCGGAGCCAGCGCTCGACGAGCCAGCGAGGGTGGGATCCCCACGTCGAGAGATAGCCCACCAGATCCGTGCCTGGGTCCGGAAACAGGGTTGGATCCCCGCCGGCCTCGATTACCCTCCGCAGCACGGCGTTGGCCAGCCCCGCGAGCGTCGCACCCCGGGTCCGACGCACCGCGCCAACGGTCTCGGAGACCGCGGCGTACGCGGGTACGGCCCCCATGTAGAGACCCTGGTAGGCCCCCATGCGCAGGAGGATGCGGACGTCGGGAGGCAGCGAGTCGACGCCCCGTTCCAGGTGACCGCCGAGGAGATGGTCGAGCCGCCCCTGCAAGCGGACGACACCGTAGGTGAGCTCCTGAACCCAGGCCCGGTGTCGAGATGGCACGGACGACGCCCCCAGTGCCCGGTCCAACGCGGTATCCCGAGCGGTCGCAGACAGGACCCGCAGCGCGATCGAGCGAGGATCGGACGCGTTCGAGGAGCGCCCGCGGCCAGAGGGCACGCTCAGTCCAGCATGCCCTTGCTCGGGGACGAAGGCACCGCGATCTCGCGGGCCGGCATCCGTCCGGCCAGATAGGCCAATCGCCCGGCCTCGACGGCGAGTCGCATGGCAGCCGCCATCGCCGGAGGATCGTCGGCTCGGGCGATCGCGGTGTTCATCAGCACGCCGTCCACACCCTGTTCCATCGTCACGCAAGCGTCCGACGCGGTTCCCACCCCAGCGTCCACGATGACCGGGACATCCAGCCGCCGCTTGATCTCACGAATGAAGTACGGGTTCACCACTCCGAGTCCGCTGCCGATCGGGCTCGCGAGCGGCATGACGGCCGCGCAGCCGGCGTCCTCGAGCTTGAGGGCCGTGATGAGGTCGTCGTTGGTATACGCCATCACCTTGAAGCCCTCCGCTGCCAGGACGCGGGACGCCTCGATGGTGGCGTGCACGTCCGGGAGCAGCGTGGTCTGGTCCCCGATGACCTCGAGCTTCACGAACTCGCTGAACCCCGCAGCTCTCCCCAAGCGAGCGTAGCGGATGGCCTCTTCCGCCGTGTAGCAGCCGGCGGTATTGGGGAGCAAGAGATACTCCTCGGGGTCGAGGTGGAAAAGAACGCCTTCCTGGTTCTCCCGGTCCAGGTCCACCCGTCGCACCGCCACGGTGACCATCTCGGTCCCGCTGGCCTTCAACGCCGCTACCATCGTGGCGTTGTCGGCGTACTTGCCCGTTCCGAGGATCAGCCTGGACCTGAGCGTGTGCCCGCCCACCGTGAGGGGGGGGTCCTGCGCGGCCACCGTCGGGTTCATCGTGGCCATCAGCCGCCGCCCACGAAATGCACCAGCTCGAGTGCGTCCCCCGCCAGCACCTCGGTGCGGTCGTATGCGGCCCTGTCCAGGATCTGGAGGTTGCGCTCCACCACCACGAGCTCGGGACGAAGCTCGAGGTGCTCGAGCAGTTGCCGTACCGTCAGCGGGGCCGGCACCGCCCGCACCCGCCCGTTCAGCCGGACCTCGATGGTGCCCGCGGCGGCATCGGTCCCTGCTGGGCTGATCGACTCCATCATTCGTTTCCCGTCTCGTCCGTTTCGGCGGTCGCCGTCCGCCGGAGGGGAAGGAGGAGGTCCTCGACGGCGCGTAGCGGATCGGCGTTCTGCCACACTGCCCGCAGGACCGCGACCCCATGCACGCCGGCGTCAAGAAGTACGCCGATGCGATCTGCGGAGATCCCTCCGATGGCAAGGACGGGCAGGGTCGTCGCCCCGGCCACCCGGCCGATGGCTTCCACTCCGGCGACGTGGCCTCCGGGGTGCGATCGCGTGGCAAAGGCGGAACCGGCAACGAGGAAGTCCACCGGTCCCGGATCCGAGTTCAGGGACCCATCGGCGACCGCGTGGGCTCGCACCGAGCGGCCGAGCGAGCGGGTAGCGCCGATCATGTCGCGAACGACGTCTGAAGGCAGTGACGCAGCTCGCAGGTGCACCCCGGCGCCGGGGAGAGCGAGCGCCACGTCCACGCGGTCGTTGACGAAGAGCGCTCCCGGCGAGGACCTGCCGTGGACCCGAGAGGCGACGTCCCACACCAGGCGGCCGGGGCTCGACGGACCCCGTATGTGGACCGCTACCGCCCCCCCATACTCGTCGAGGATGCCGCTCGCGACGTCCACCACGTCGGACCGGGCGAGTACCTGGTCGTCGGTGACGACGTGCAGCCGCGGGATCATAGGAACC
>JAHEKN010000024.1 GCA_024638305.1 Gemmatimonadota bacterium
TTCGATCTGAAGCCGGGGAACGTGGCGGCACGTCTCAACCTGGCCACGCTCGACCCGGCCGGGAACGTGTCGGACCGGCGGGCCGGCCGCCCTTCCGACGAAGAAGGGCGACGGATCGTACACAAGGTGCGCGCCGCCTTGCGGCCACCCGACGACGTCACGGTCCATCTGCTTCCCGAGAAGGAGCATCGGGTGGCCATGGTGCTCCAAGGGGAGGGGCTCGACGCGGCCCTGGCCGACACGGATCCTCAGGAGACCGGGGTTCCGCCGCTCCCCGTCCGGGCACTGGAGCCGCAGGCGGCGCGCACGGCGGCGCTCGTCGGCGGCCTCCTGGACCAGGCCCGGCAGATACTGGCCGACGAGCCGACCGTCCACACATTCCTGGCTCGCGGCTTCGACCAGTACCAGGGGTTCCCCGGGTTCGAGGAGCGCTTCGGGCTCCGGGGGGTCGCCATCGCCAAGTACCCGATGTACCGCGGGGTCGCCCGGCTCGTGGGCATGGCAGTGGAGGGCGTTCCCGGAGACGACGAAGGGACCGTCGCGCTGGCCGAGACGTATCGGGGTCGGTTCGACTACTCGTTCCTCCACTTCAAGGCCACCGACTCGCGCGGCGAGGACGGTGACTTCGATGCGAAGGTGGCGGCCATCGAGTCCATCGACGCGCTCGTCCCCAGGCTGGTGTCCCTCGAGCCCGACGTGTTCATCGTGACCGGCGACCACTCGACACCGGCCACGTACAGGGCGCATTCCTGGCACCACGTGCCGGTGCTGATGGCGTCCCGCTGGGCGCGACCCACTGCCGCCGAGTTCGGCGAGTCCGCGTGCCGGTCCGGCGACCTGGGGACGTTGGCCGGGAAGCACCTCATGTCCCTGGCCCTGGCCCACGCGGACCGACTGGCCAAGTACGGAGCCTGACGTGAGTTGGGGCGATGGCGATACCCCGGGGTCCGACGAGGCGCTGGCCCGCGCGCTGTCCCTGGGGGAGGAGGGAGACTGGGAGGCCGCGGCCGGGGCGCTCCGGGACGCCACGTCGGACGATCCCGAGAATCCGGAGCTTCTGTGCTGGCTAGGAGTCGCCGAGCGGGAGCTCGGGCTCGAGGGGATCGCGTACGAGCGCTTCCGGCGGTGTCTGGCTCTCGATCCCACCGATCCGACCGTCCTGGCCACGGCGGGCAACGGGCTCGCGTCCTTCGACGACCCCGACGCCGAGCCCGCGCTGCGCTCGGCCGCCCTGCTCGCGCCGGAGCTGCCGCTCACGCGCTGGATGTACGGCGCGTACTTGTCGCGAGAGGGACTCCATGCCGACGCGCTCCGTGAGCTCGACGCGGCGGTGGAGCTCGATCCGACACTGGACAGTGCCCGATACGAGCGCGGTGTGGCGCTTGCGCTCTCCGGGGATCTCACCGGCGCCATCGACGATCTGGAGGAGGCGGCCCGGCTGGGGGGCGACGAAGGTTGGATCCGATCGGTGCTGGGGATGGCCCTCGTGGAGGCCGGCCGAGCCGACGAGGCAGTCAGCGAGCTGGACCGGGCAGCCCGCGCTCGACCGTCCGACGCTGAGCTCCAGATGGTCGCGGCGGCGGCCGGAGCCGCCCACGGGCACGAGGCGGCCGCGTGGGAGATGCTCGAGCGCGCCCGCCTGAGTGGGGCGGCCGCCGACATGGCTGTCGTGCTCGAGATCGAGGAGCAGATGGACGCTGGCGAGGGCGTGGCCGAGCTGCTCACAGAGCTCGCGGCCAGCGCGCTCCGTGAGCGGCTGATGGTGCGGCCGTGACGGCACGGCATCTATGCGGGCTCGCCCTTTTCGTGATCGCGGCCGGGGCTCCGATGCCCGGAGCGGCGCAGCAGAACAGGAACCCGACGATGGACGTTCACATCTCGTTTACGCAGTTCCGGCTCGACAACGGGCTCAACGTGCTCGTACACCGCGATCCGGCCCTACCCACGGTGGGGGTCAACGTCTGGTACCACGTAGGCTCCAAGAACGAGCGGCCCGGCCGTACGGGATTCGCCCATCTGTTCGAGCACATCATGTTCGAGGGCTCGGCCCACGTGCCGGAAGGCCAGTTCGACGTCCTGTTGGAAGGCGCGGGGGGCGAGAACAACGGCTCGACGGACGGGGACCGCACCAACTACTGGGAGAACGTGCCCTCCGGCGCACTCGAGTTGGCGCTCTGGCTGGAAGCGGACCGCATGGGGTGGCTGCTCGACACGATGGACCAGCAAAAACTCGACACCCAGCGTGACGTGGTGATGAACGAGCGCCGCCAGGGCTTCGAGAACCGTCCGTACGGGCTGGCCATGGAGACGTTGCTCGCCGCCATGTATCCGCCCGACCATCCCTATCATTGGCCGACCATCGGCTCCATGGCCGACCTGCGAGCGGCCACCCTGGAGGACGTGTCCGCCTTCTTTCGCACCTACTACCAGCCCGCCAACGCGAGCCTGGCCATCGCTGGGGACGTCTCCGTCCGCCGAGCCCGGGAGCTGGTGGAGCGCTACTTCGGTGACATTCCGGCGGGTCCACCGATTCCGGAGGTGCTGGTTCCGGATCCTGCACTCGACCGGGACGGATGGGGTGTGCTGGAGGACGACGTGACCCTGCCCCGGCTCTACATGGCGTGGCACGCTCCGGCGGTCTACGCGGAGGGGGACGCGGAGCTCGAAGTCTTGGGCCGTATCCTCAGCCAAGGAAAGAGCGCACGGCTCCACCGGCGTCTCGTATACGACGAACGGATCGCTCAGAGTGTGAGCGCCGGGACGCGATCGGGAGAGGCCGGGGGCCTCTTCATCGTGCAAGTGACCGCCCGGCCGGATGTGTCGCTCGACCGAGTCCAAGAGGTCGTGCTCGAGGAGCTGACTCGAGTGTGGACCGACGGCCCGGACGAGGACGAGATCCGGCGGGTCGTCGCCGGGATCGAGACCGACTTCGTGGGCGAGCTCGAGCGGGTCGGCGGATTCGGGGGCCGGGCCGACCGCTTGAACGAGTACCATGTCCTTGCCGGTGATGCCGGTTACGTCCGCCGGGATCTTGCGCGGTATCGCTCGGTCGACGGCGAACGGGTGCGAGCGCGGGCCGAGTCCGAGTTGGGCATGGCCAGGCGCTACACGCTCTCGGTGGTGCCACGTGACCGGGCGGACCTGGCCGCGACGGGGGGATCATGACCGTAGTCCTGCCGCCTGTTCCCCGCCTACGGTGCGCGCGCGGGCCGTGACCGACCCGTGGCGCGTCAGTGCGGCTGCGGCCGCTGCGGTCGGAGCGCTCGCGATCGCTGGCTGCGTATCCGCAGGGGGCGGTGCCATAACCGTGGGGGCAGGCCCCCGCACTGCTGAGGAGGAAGCGGTGGCTGCACCGGACCGAACCGTCGTACCGGAGGTTGGACCGGCCCGCGGGTTCGAGGCCCCCACCCCCAGGGAGCGCGTGCTCGCCAACGGTCTGCGCGTGTGGATGGTGCCGACGGGTCGCCGTGGGCTCGGCTACGCGGAACTGCTGGTTCGGGGTGGGGCCTCCACGACCGCGGCGGACGAGGCCGGGCTCGCCACGCTGGTGGCGGATCTCCTCGACGAGGGCGCGATGCAGGGGGAGCGGGTGCTCACCTCCCTGGAGATCTCCGACGAGGCCGACCGGCTGGGCGCTCGACTCAGAACCGCTGCCACCTACGACGCGATCACGGCCAGCGTGGAGGTGGTCCAGCCCCGCCTCCCCGACGCACTCGCCTTGCTGGCCGCGATCGTGGTGAGGCCGACGTTCCCCGGGGAGGAGTTCGAGCGGAGGCGCTCGCTCCAGGTCGGGCGACTCCTGGAAAGCCGCGACGAGACCCGCTGGATGGCGGACCAGACGCTTCGAGCCGTGCTCTACGGCACCGACGACCCCTACGGGCTTCCGCTCCTCGGTGACTCGGGCGATCTGGCGGGGCTGCAACGATCCCGCGTGGTCCGTTACCACCAGCGCCACTTCACTCCGCAGAACTCGATCCTGATCGTGGTCGGGGACGCCGACTCCGACGTCGTGAACGGTGCCATCGAGGATGGCTTCGGCACCTGGGTGGGGGACACGCCGGCGTTCGTGCCGGCTCGGCCGTCGCCCCCGGCGCTACGCCCGGAGGTCTACGTGGTGGACAAGCCGGGCGCGCCCCAATCGGAGATCCGGGTGGGCGCGATCGGCGCGCCGCGGTCGACGCCGGACTACTTCGCTCTGACGGTGCTCAACACGATTCTGGGTGGCGCGTTCACGAGTCGCCTCAACTCCACGCTCCGGGAGGAGAAGGGGTTCACGTACGGTGCGTTCTCCCGTTTCCAGTTGGGGGTGCGGCCGGGTCCCTTCGAGGCGCGCACCGCGGTGCATACGCCGGTGACGGCGGAGGCGGTCTCGGACATCCTTGCCGAGATCGAGCGGCTTCGGGACGAGCCGGTGCGGACAGCGGAGCTCGAGCGTGCCAAGCGGTATGTGGCGCTGCGGTTGCCGCGGCGTTTCGAGACCGCTGCCGGACGGGGCGGACAGATGTCCGCTCTCGCCCTGTACGGGTTGGCCCCGGACTATTTCGACGGCTACGTGGAGGGCATACTTGCGGTCACCGCCGACCAGGTACGACAAGTGGCGCGGCGGCACCTGGACGCCTCGAATCTCGTGATCGTGATCGCCGGCAGCTTCGAGACAATCGAGGCACCCCTTGGTACATTGAACCGCGGCGCCGTCGTTCGACGGGGCCCTCCCTGAAGAACGAAGAGGTCGGGTTGTTGGAATTGAGCTGCGAGCGTCACACGCTCGCCAATGGGCTTCGTGTGAACCTCGCGTCCGACCGAGCGGTCCCCGTGGTGGGCGTGAACCTCTGGTACGGGGTCGGGTCCCGAAACGAGCCCGAGGGGCTGACGGGGTTCGCCCATCTGTTCGAGCACATGATGTTCCAGGGCTCGGAAAACGTGCCCAAGAACCAGCACTTCGAGCTCGTGGAGCGCGCCGGGGGCAGCCTGAACGCGACCACGTGGTTCGACCGGACCAACTACTTCGAGACGGTCCCGGCCCACTACCTCGAGCTGGCGCTCTGGCTCGAGTCCGATCGCATGGGCTGGATGCTCCCCGCGATGACCCAGGAGAAGCTCGACAACCAGCGCGACGTCGTGAAGAACGAGAAGCGCTGGCGCTACGACAACCAGCCTTACGGCGACTGGGACGAGCGGCTGCAGAAGCTCCTGTACCCACCGACCCACCCGTACCACCACACGGTGATCGGCTCGATGGACGATATCGACGCCGCCACACTCGCCGACGTGAAGCGCTTCTTCGAGACGTTCTACGTGCCCAACAACGCGGTCCTCACCGTGTGCGGCGACTTCGAGCCCGCCCGCGCCCTCGCCCTGATCGAGCGTCACTTCGGGGAGATCCCCAGTGGGGACGAGATTCCGGAATTGCCCGGTGAACCGGACATCGCGCTCCGTGTCGGAGCGTCCGTCTACGAGGAGGTCGAGGCCGACGTCCCGCTGCCCCGCGTCTACGTGGGAAGCCGCATTCCGACCTTCACCGACGACGACTTCCAGATCGCGGAGGTTGCCGGAGAGGTCCTGGCCAGCGGACGCGCGTCCCGCCTCTACCGCTCATTGGTACGCGAGCAGCGCGTGGCCAAGGACATCGTCGGATACGTGTTCCCGCTCGGCACCGGGGCCTCCATGATGGTGTCCTGGGCGACCGGGTACCCGGGGGTGGCCCCGGAGACCCTGCAGCGAGCTCTCCTCGACGAGCTCGATGGGCTCACCAGCGTGAAGCCCACCGAAACGGCGCGAGCGGTCGCGCGCTCGGAGACCCGGCTGTTTGGCCAACTCGAGCAGGTGGGAGACCGGGCGGATCTGCTCTCGATGTACACGCACTACTTCGACGACCCGCTGAGGCTCGTAGGTGAGGTCGAGCGCTTGCGGTCGGTCACGACCGAGGACGTGGAGCGGTTTGCCGCCGACGTGCTCTCCCCGGACAACCGCGTCGTTCTCACCTACGTCCCTCGGGAGGCCGCGTGAGCCGGGCGCACAGCGCTCCCCCGGAGCCCACGGACGTGCGTCCCTTTCACGTACCGGAGGTTCTGGCGCTCGAGACCGGCGACGGCCTCCGCATCCGGGCGGCGACCGGATCGAGAGTCCCGCTTGCGTCGGTGGTGCTCGCGATCGACTCCGGGGAGTCCGGGCTCCCAGTGGAAAGATCGGGCCACGCGGCGCTGACGGCGGCCGCGCTACAGGGCGGAACAAAGGCTCGCAGCGGGGCCGAGCTGGCAGAGGCGCTCGAAGGTCTCGGCGCCTCGCTGTCGGTCACGGGGGCCTGGGACGCGACCCGGGTGTCGCTCCGCGTGCTCGCGGACCGACTGGCTGAAGCGCTGGATCTGTTCACGGAGGTGGTGCGCTCACCATCCTTCCCGACGGAGGAGGTCGAGCGGGTTCGCAATCAGCGGCTCGCCGGCATCGAGCAGGAGCTGGCGCAGCCCAGCTCATTGGCCGACCGCTCCGCAGCGCGATTCTTCTACCGCGATGGATGCGCGTACGCACGACCCCGGGGAGGGGTCCGCGAGAGCGTCGAGTCGTTCGACCCGGAGGCGGCTCGCCAACAGTTCGCCGACCGCTTCGGACCCGAGATCGGGATCGCGGTTGCCGGGGACGTGGACCCGGGGGAGTTCCGGGACATGATCGGGGCCCGTTTCGGAGGCTGGGGATCGGGCCGGGAGCGGACCCCCGCTCCTGCGGTGGAGCCCCGTGCTCGCGAGCGACGGGTGTACGTGGTCTCGCGGCCCGGAGCCGTGCAATCGGAGATCCGCATCGGGCATCCTGGTGTCGAGCGCAGCAACCCGGACTACTTCCCGCTCCGGGTGTTCAACGCCACGCTCGGGGGCACGTTCACCAGCCGTCTGAACCTGAATCTCCGAGAGGAGCACGGGTTCACGTACGGTGTGCGCTCGCGGTTCAGCTTCCGCCGCGGAAGGGGGCCCTTCGTCATCTCCACGGCGGTCGAGACGGCGGTGACCGCGGCGGCGGTGCGGGAGACCATGAAGGAGCTCGAGGGACTGGTGGCCGATGGACCGACCGCGGACGAAGTGGAGTCGGTCCGCGACTACATGGCGGGCGTGTTCCCGATCCAGATGGAGACCACCAATCAGGTCGCTGGCCAGTTGGCCTCCCTCCTCGTGTACGATCTCCCGGACGACTACCTGGCGTCCTACCGTGACTACATCCGGAGT
This sequence comes from Gemmatimonadota bacterium, assembly GCA_024638305.1. GTDB lineage: Bacteria > Gemmatimonadota > Gemmatimonadetes > Longimicrobiales > Gaopeijiaceae > JAHEKN01. The sequence goes on from JAHEKN010000024.1 coordinate 7,212, forward strand.
GTGACCCCGGAGGCTGCGGCCGAGGCCGGAAGGGCCCACGTCCACCCCGAGCAGGTCAGCATCGTAGTGGTCGGTGACGCCGACAGCGTCGTGCCCGAGCTGGAGGCGCTCGGCGTGGGCCCGGTCCAGGTCGAGGAGCCGGCCTGAACGGCGGGCAGGAGGCGGACGCGCAGAAGGAGGCCGGGCCCGGGCTCGTCCAGCGGCGGCCCGTGCACGAGGGTCGCATCTTCAGCTTCTCCGTCGATCGGGTGCGCTTCCCCGACGGGAGGCTCGCCGATCTCGAGATGATCCGGCACCCGGGCGCCTCCGCCGTAGTCCCGTTCCTCGACCCTCCCTCCACTCCCGATCCACGGATCCTCTTGATCCGCCAATACCGATACGCGGCGGGCGGTACGATCTACGAGATTCCGGCTGGCATCCCCGACGGTCCGAATGAGGCGTGGGACGCCTGCGCGCTCCGCGAGCTGGAGGAAGAGACGGGATACCGGGCGGGCGGACTCCAGTACTTGACGGAGGTTTACACCACGCCGGGGTTCACCGACGAGGTGATCCGACTATACGCCGCTTGGGACCTCGAGCGCGGCACCACCGGCCACGACCACGACGAGTTCATCGACGTGGTGACCGTCCGCTTCTCGGAGGCGCTCGCGCTGATCCGGGGGGCCGAGCTGGTGGACGTGAAGAGCGTGGCTGCACTGCTGTTTGCTGCCATGTTCTTCAGGGAGGCCGGACGGGCGTCCCCCTAGGCGGGACGTTCAGAAGGGCGAACCGAGCCCGATCCCGGACGGCGGTGTCTCGGACGGCGGTGTCCCGGACGGCGGTGTCCCGGACGGCGGTGTTCCGAACGGCGGTGTTCCGAACGGCGGTGTCCCGAACCGAACCGGGCCCGCCCTCTACGTGTCTCACTCCGTGTCACCCATTGAGGACAGCGATCCCCGGAAACCCTTGATTTCACTGGGTTTTTCGTTGGTATGGAACCTGCGCAACAGTGCGGCGACGCGGCGTCAGCTGCGTGCGGTGACTCCAACGGTGAGGTGGGGGATGGGTGCCACCGGGCTCAAGGTCGAGAAGGGCGGACTCGGAGCCGCGACGTCGGCGCAGGACGCGCGCAAGGAACGAGCGAAGCTCTCGGACTCGGAAGTCGTACAGCGCTTCCTGGACGGGGACCAGCGCGCCTTCGGGGACCTGGTCCAGCGGTACGACCGTAGGCTGCTGAACTTCGTCTATCGGACGGTCGGCGACCGTGAGCGGGCCCAGGACCTCGTGCAAGAGACGTTCGTCCGAGTCTACCGGCACCTGCACCGGTTCGATCAGACCAAGAAGTTCTCGACATGGATCTACACGATCGCCGGGAACCTGGCCAAGAACGAGCTGCGCAACCGCTCCCGGAATCCTCTGGTGCTGTTCCAGACGATCAAGAAGAACTGGGACGCCGATCACCGCCCGCTCGAGTGGGAGGACCCCAAGAACAAGCCGGACGACCTCTACCGGAAACGGTTCTTGAGAGAGAAGGTCGAGGACGCGGTGGCGGAGCTACCGGAGCATCATCGGGTGGTGTTCGTCCTGCGGGAGATCGAGGGCAAGACCTACGAGGAGATCGCCGACATCACCGGCTGCAATCTCGGGACGGTGAAGAGCCGCCTGAACCGCGCCCGCAACAACTTCGCGCGGATCATCGCGCCGATGGTCGGCTGATGGAGCGGCGCCGTCCCCGGCGCCCGACATCGGTGGGAGACCCCGCAGCACCGGAGTAACCTGCGGACCTCGAGGCGGCCACCCGACGACGGTCGGGTGGCCGCCTTCGCATGCCGGAACCTGCTCACGGCTCCGAACGTATCACTCGGTGATGATTACGTGTGAAGCGTTCCTCGACGGGTTCAGCGAATACCTGGACGGTGAGCTGGCAGCCGGCACGTCCGAGCAGTTCGAGCTCCATCAGGAGGAGTGCGAGGACTGTCGCCGGTACCGGGACATCATGGTCCGTAGCCTCTCGCTCGTCCGGGCCCTGGATCCGCCGGCGCCGTCCGAAGTGTTCCGGGACCGCCTGAACGCGCGGCTCTACCTGGAGGAAGAACGCAACCGGGCCATCGGGCCCCTGGGTTCGGGCACCACGTCCGGAACCACGTTCTTGATGACGCTGGTGTTCGCAGCGGCGGCCTGGTCTCCCACGCTGGCAGCTCCGGACGACGCGCAGGCCCCTGGGGAGGCCGCGACGCTCGCGGTCGCCGAGAGTCAGCCGCCTGCGGACGCCGAGCTCCAGGTCGCGACCGGCATGTCGTCGTTCGCGGCCGGACAGATCAGCATCTATCGCGCTGAGGAGCTCGAAGAGGATCTCTGGTCCTACCCGAACGCGGTGTTCTACGCGTACTCGTCGCTGTCCCGCAGAAAGCAGAGCGACCCGCGCGTTCGGGCGGTCGGCGTCCAGTAGGCGCCGGGATCGGCGGCGAGGGCGTGGCCTCCGCATCGACATCCTCCAAGGAGATCGCAGCTGCGGGTGGCGTCTTCTACCTATCGGGCGACGACGAATTCCGTAAGCAGCGCCACGCGGACCGACTCGTCCAGGCCCATCTCGACCCGTCCACACGCGACTTCAACTACGACGTGCTTCGGGGATCCGAGGTGGACCTCGAGACGCTGGCGTCGGTGCTGGGTACCCCACCGATGATGGCCGAATGGAGAGTGGTGTTGCTCCGGGAGACGGAGGGACTCGCGTCCAGCGCCCGGGCCCGAGAGCTGCTCATCCGCACTGCGACGTCCCCGCCGCCCGGTCTCGCGCTCATCCTGCTGGTCCGGGTTCCAGCCAAGTCGAAGGCGCGGTTCTACCGGGATCTGGCCCGGTTGGCCCAGTCGCACGAGTTCCGGTCCCTGCGGAGAGAGGACGCGCCCGGCTGGCTGATGGCCTGGACCCGAAAGTCCTACGGTCGCGAGATGTCACCCGACGCGGCCACCGCACTGGTTTCGGGGGTCGGTACCGATCTGGGAACGCTCGATCGGGAGGCGGCCAAGCTGGCGGCGTTCGTGGGAGACGGCGGGACCATTACGCTCGATGCGGTCAAGCAGGCGGGGATCCAGCTCCCGACTCAGGACCGCTGGGCCTGGTTCAACTTGGTCGGAAGGCGTCGGTTCCGAGAGGCCCTGGCGGGTCTCCCGGTTCTCCTGGCCCAGGGCGAGTCCGGGGTCGGGCTGGTGATCGCGCTGGGAGGCCACCTGCTCCGGCTGGGCGTGGCCGTGTCCGCTGGACCACGGGCCCTCGAGCAGGCACTGCCGGGGCACCAACGCTGGCAGATGAAGGAACTGCGTTCACAAGCCGGCGGGTGGACCTCGGCGGAGATCGACACGGCTCTGCTGGGCCTCCGGCGGGTGGACCGCCTCCTCAAAGCGTCGAGCTTCAGCGACGCCCACCTGCTCGAGGAGTGGCTGTTGGCGCGCATCCACGAGCGGGAGAGGGCGGCGTGAGACGGGTGCACCGGCTGGCGCCGTCGTTGCTCGGGATGGTCTTGGCGGCGGCACCCACGGCGGCGCAGGAGGTCTCCCGCGCCTCCGTGGACGATCTGCTCCGGGCGGAGGCGCGCGTCCGAGAGGGTCGGATCGACGAAGCCAGGTCGGAGGTCCAGCGATGGTGGGCGCAGAGCGAAGGGCGGGCGGCTCCGGAGCTCGTTCAGTTCGCGCTGTGGCTCCGGGGCATTCTCACCGTGGCCCCCGACCAAGCCGACCTCGACTTCCAGCGGATCGTGCTGGAGTTCCCCAGCAGCCCTCACGCCGCGCCCGCACGGCTCCGACTGGGGCAGTCCGCCCACGCGCGCAATGAGCTACGGACGGCGCTCCGGCACTACCTCGCGCTCGAGCGCGACTACCCGGGAACGCAGTTTCGTCTGATCGCACGCGCCTGGCTGGACCGGTATGAAGTGGCCGCCCGGTCCGCCGGAGGCTCCGGTGGCTGACCTCGGGCCGGTCCCGGAGGAGACGCCCAACGTGGGAGCCACCGGGACCGTCGGTGCCGGCCGGGCCATCGACGACGCCGAGCAGGCCGAGCTTTCGGTGCGGGGCATGCACTGCGCCGCCTGTGTGTCGCGCGTGGAGCGGGCCCTCGCCGGAGTCCCCGGCGTCCTGGAGGCGTCCGTCAACCTGGTGGACGCCAGGGCCAGCCTCTCGGTCTCCGCCGGGGGCTTCGATCCGGCCCGCGCAGTCGCCGCCGTGTTGGACGCCGGCTACGAGGCCGAACTGCGCGAGCGGGGCGGCGACGTGATCGCCGATGCCGCGGCCAGCGCGGAAGACGAGGACACCGCGCGTGAGCATGAGTACCGCGCGCTGATCCGCAAGGTGTGGATCGGGGCCTTGCTCACCATTCCGATCGTACTGATCGGGCACGCGGAGATGATCCCGGGCCTGATGGATCTCGCCGACGCGTCGCTCCGCCCGCTGCTTGTCCTGAGCGGCCTCCTGACCGTGCCCATCATGACGTGGGTCGGCGGTGGCTTCTTTACCCGCGCCTGGTCCCAGCTCAGGCGAGGGGAGTCCACCATGGACACGCTGATCGCGCTGGGCACCGGCTCCGCGTTCCTCTATTCGGTGGCTGTGCTGACAATGCCCGGGGTATTCCCGCCCGGGACCGCACACCCCTTTTTCGAGGCCGCGGCCGTGGTGATCACGCTCGTTCTCCTCGGCCAGGCCCTGGAGGCCCGGGCGCGGGGGCGCACCTCGCGGGCGCTGCGGTCGCTACTCGAGCTCCGACCGGAGCGTGCCCTCCGCATCGAGGGCGGAGTCGAAGTCGAGGTCGACGTGGCGGACCTGGTCGTCGGCGACGTGGTCCGCGTGCGTCCGGGGGACCGGGTGCCAGTGGACGGCGTGGTCGTCGAGGGGCTGAGCGCGGTGGACGAGTCGCTGGTGACAGGGGAGAGCAACCCGGTTGCCAAGGCGCCCGGTGACGAGGTCATCGGCGGGACGGTGAACCGCGAAGGCTCCTTCGAGCTTCGCGCGCTGCGGGTGGGCTCGGACACGGTCCTGGCCCGCATCGTCGAGCAGGTGCGAGCCGCCCAGGGGTCGAAGCCACCCATCCAGCGGCTGGCCGACCGCATCGCGGGTGTTTTCGTTCCTGCGGTGGTCGCGGTGGCCCTGTTGGCCGGGCTCGTCTGGCTGACCGTTGGCCCGGACCCGCGGCTCAACTACGCGGTGGTGGTGGCCGTCGCCGTGCTAGTGATCTCCTGCCCGTGCGCGCTCGGGCTGGCCACGCCGATCTCTGTGATGATCGGGATCGGAAAAGCGGCCGAGCACGGGATTCTCATCCGGAACGGGGCGGCTCTGGAGCGCGCGCGCGCCGTGGACGTGGTCGTGCTGGACAAGACGGGCACCATCACGGTCGGTGAGCCCGAGGTCGTGGCGGTGACCCCCACCGAGGGGGTGACCGAGGCCGAGCTGCTTGCCGCCGCCGCCCCGTTGGAGGCGCGCTCGGAGCACCCCATCGCCCAGGCGATACTCGCGGAGTCCAACGCCCGGAGCTTGCCGCGTGCGGCCGTGTCGGAGTTCACGAACGTGCCAGGCCAGGGCGTGGAGGGTGTCGTCGACGGCGCACGTGTGGTGGTGGGCACGGAGGCCTTCCTGGCCGGCCACGGGGTCGAACTGGTCGACGCGACGAGCGTGGTGGGGGAGCTAGCGGGTCGTGGAATGACCCCTGTGATCGTGGCCCGCGACGGCGGGGTCCTCGGTGTGATCGCCGTCTCCGACCGGCTGGGACCGGACGCCGCGGCTGCCGTGGCCCGGCTGCGGGCCGGCGGCCGCCACGTGGTCATGCTCACGGGCGACCACCCGGCCGCGGCCACCGCAGTGGCGCAACGCGTCGGCATCACCGCCGTGCACGCACGCGTCCGTCCGGACGAGAAAGCAGCGAAGATCCGGGAGCTACAGGACGCGGGGCGCGTGGTCGCCATGGTGGGGGACGGCGTGAACGACGCCCCCGCTCTGGCTCAGGCCGACGTCGGCATCGCCATCGGCTCGGGCACCGACGTGGCCGTGGAAGCGGCCGACGTCACGCTGCTCGGCGACTCCCTGATGGGCGTGGCCAACGCCCTCGAGCTCTCAGAGTCGACGCTGCGGAACGTGCGCCAGAACCTGTTCGGCGCGTTCATCTACAACGTCCTGGCGATTCCCGTGGCGGCGGGCGTGCTCTTCCCCTTCTTCGGGGTGCTTCTGTCCCCCATGGTGGCGGGCGCCGCCATGGCGTTCAGCTCGGTCACCGTGGTCACCAACGCGAACCGCCTGCGGAGCTGGCAGCCGAGCTGACCTCCGTGGCCCGGGGCGGACCGGGCCACGATCGAGGCCTGAGCGTTGAGCCGCTCTCGCTACAGCGTTGCTCTGAGTCCCATGCCGAAGTCGAGCATCGAACCGGTCCACGGGTCGACGCTCCGCAGGCGCGTTTCGGCGCGGAGGCCCCACGTCGGCCGGATCGGCACGTCCAATCCAAGCCCCACGTGTAGGGTGAGATCGGTCTCGTTGTAGACTTCCTGGTCGAACCAACCGAGTCCGACCCCCGCGACCGCGAACGCCCGCGTACGGGCCGGACCCCCGGTGACGCGCACCGAGGCCTCCGGCAGGAGCGCGCGGACGTGGTCCGCGCCCTGGCTCCCGTATTGGAAGTAGGTGGTCGCGATCTCCGCCGACCAGCGGGGGCCGAAAGGCAGCCCCAGCCGGGCCGCCGCCTGTGAGCTGGTCCCGGTGCCGCTCAGGTCGTAGGCCGAAGCGCCGACCGTGAGCGAGATGGTGGACGAACGCTCCGACTGACCCGCAACCGGGGCAGCAGGGGCCGCCGCAAGAACGATAAGGAAGGTCCAGACGGCCGCTGCCGTCCGAACGCTGTGACCCGTCATGGATTCCTCTCTCTGGGGTCCGATGGGCATAAGAAAAGCCGGCCCCGGGCGCGCTGCCGGAGCCGACGCTTGAAAAATAATGTGTGGCCGCTCCGCCAGGGAGGGGTTCAGACGACTCCTGAACTCAGCGACCGATGTACTTCTCGGGGATGGGCAGGTCGGGGCGCTCTCCCTGCCAGTACACGGTGACCACCCACCAGCGGGTGCCGTCGTTCAGGAGCTGGAAGGAGTTGATTCCCCGGGCGAAGGGCTCGGGATCGTCGAGAGACCGACGCGACTCGTACGCGCTGAACAGGTGGACCAGTGGGCCGTACTGCTCCGTGGTGCGTCCGATCTCGGTTTCGAAGAAACCGTTCCGCTCGAGCATCGGGCCTGAGCGCTCCGCATACTCCGCCGGCGTGATGACGTTGGCTCGCGGCGGCTGACCCTGTGGCCCGCCGATGGGGATGAGCCTGGCGCCGGGAACGAACAAGGAGTGCCAGCGGTCCCAGTCGCGGGCCTGCCCCGCCGGTCCCGAGATCACGTCGTACACGGCAGCAATGATGGCGTCGATGGACGCGACGTCGCCGGGGTCGGCCGCGGGCCGCGCCTCCTGTGCGCCGGCCGGCGTCGACAGTGCGAAGACCAGGACGCCGAGGACGGCGGGCCCTGCGGGCAAAGGTATACCTCGCATGGGGTGCTCCGGTGTTCGGGCGGTGTGGTGGTTGGCTGGTTCCATTATACGACGGCGTGTTCCTTGGCGTGTCCCCCCGCTGCGGTCGGCGAACGCGTATCGTCCCGCCGGCCCGCCCGGAGCCGAGTCGGTTGATCGCCCTCGGGAGCACCGGTATCCTTCGGGAGCCCGGGGGTCACCGTCCCTCCCTGGAATGCCCGACCCTCGCCTGACCGAGGATGCCCCAGACCGCGGACACACCCCTCATGCAGCAGTGGCGCGAGGTCAAGTCGCGCCACGCCGACGCCCTCCTCTTCTTCCGGGTCGGAGACTTCTACGAGTTCTTCTACGGGGATGCCGAGGAGGGCTCTCGCCTGTTGGGCCTCACCCTGACCTCCCGAAACAACGGTGCGGCGAGCGCGGTCCCGCTGGCCGGCGTCCCAGCCAAGGCCCTCCCCGAGTACGTCGAGCGCCTCGTGCGGTTGGGACGGCGGGTAGCCATCTGTGAGCAGGTGGAGGATCCGGCCGAAGCCAAGGGGATCGTGCGCCGTGAGGTGGTGGAGACGGTCACCCCGGGCACGGCCCTGCAGGACCGGCTGCTCGACGCGGGGCGCAACAACTTCCTGGTCGCCGTGACGGCTTCCACCGAGGGCGCGCGGGGCATGGCTGCGCTGGACCTGTCGACCGGTGAGCTCTCCGTGGAAGCGGTGGCGGAGGAGCACCTGGACGACGCGCTCGGGAGGCTCGCCCCCGCCGAGCTGCTCCTGCCCACCTCCCTGTCGAACGGGATCGTGGAGGCGTCGGCCCGACCCGCCCGCACCTACCGAGGTGACTGGCTCTTCGACGTCGAGACGGCCCGCGAAGCTCTGACGAAAGCGCTGGAGGTACATTCGCTCGAGGGGCTCGGATTCGTGGACGGCGATGAGCTGCTGGTCTCGGCGGCCGGGGCCCTGGTCTCGTACGTGTCCGAAATCCAGCCCGCCGGGGTAGAGCACGTGCGACCACCGCGCATCCGTCGACCCGGCGCGGTGATGATGCTCGACCAGATGACGCGGCGGAACCTCGAGCTCACCGAGACGCTCCGGCCGCAGGCGGACGGGGGCACGCTGCTCCAGGTGCTCGACCGCACCCGGACCGCCATGGGGGCCAGACTGCTCCGCGCCTGGCTGCTCCATCCGCTGCTCGAGGCCGAGGCCATCTGGGTTCGCCAGGCCGGGGTGGAAGGGTTCTACGAGGACCCGGAGGCGCGGGCCGGAATCCGTGAGGTCCTCGGGTCGGTCACGGATCTCGAGCGCACCGCCGGGAAGCTGGGATCCGCCCGCGTGGGTCCGCGCGAGCTGCTGGCGCTGCGACGCTCGCTCGCGGCGGTGCCGGCGCTGGTGAGCACCCTGGAGGCAGCAGCCGGCGCGGCCGTAGGCGAGCTGGCGGCCGGGATCGACGTCCTGGCCGACGTGGAGGAGCGGCTGGCGTCAGCCGTGGCTGATGATGCCCCTCACGCGCTCCAGGACGGCGGCGTGATCGCCGCCGGGTACCATCGGGAGCTGGACGAGCTCAGGGCCGCGCGCGACTCCGCCGTCGAGTTCATCGCCTCCCTGCAGGCGAGGGAGCGGGAGCGCACGGGGATCGCGTCGCTCAAGGTCGGATTCAACAAGGTGTTCGGCTACTACCTGGAGGTCACCCGCGCCAACCAGGACCGGGTGCCCCCCGACTACGTGCGCAAGCAGACGCTGGCGAACGCGGAGCGGTACTTTACGCCCGAGCTCAAGGAGTGGGAGGAGAAGGTCACGGGGGCCGACGAGAGGATCTCGGCCCTCGAGGCCGAGCTGTTCGGCGAGTTGCGGAGGAGCCTGGCCCGCGAGGTGCCTCGCCTGCAGGCGCTTGCCGACCGCGTTGCCCGGGTGGACGTCCTCTCGGCCCTCGCCGAGCAGGCCCGCTCGCAGCGGTACGTCAAGCCCGAGGTCCACACCGGATACGGCCTCGAGATCGTCGGCGGGCGCCACCCGGTGGTCGAGACCATGATGGGTGCGGAGGACTTCATCCCCAACGATCTGCGGATGACCCGCGACCACAGGATCGTGATCCTCACCGGCCCCAACATGGCGGGGAAGAGCACCGTCCTCCGTCAGGTCGGCTTGATCCAGCTCCTGGCCCAGATGGGCTCGTTCGTGCCGGCCGACCGGGCTCGGGTCCCCGTGGCGGATCGTATCTTCACGCGCGTGGGAGCGAGCGACAACCTGGTTCGCGGACAGTCCACGTTCATGGTGGAGATGACCGAGACGGCGGCCATTCTGAGCGGCGCGACGGAGCGGAGCCTGGTGCTTCTGGACGAGATCGGCCGGGGAACCTCGACCTACGACGGGGTTTCGATCGCATGGTCGGTGACGGAGCACCTTCACGAGCACACGGGGGCCAAGACCATCTTCGCCACGCACTACCACGAGCTTACGCAATTGGGCGACCTTCTCCCGGCGGTCACCAACCTCAACGTCTCGGTGCGCGAGGTGGGCGACCGCGTGGTCTTCCTGCGCCGGCTGGAGGAGGGTGGAGCCGACCGGTCCTATGGGATCCAGGTCGCCCGCCTGGCAGGCCTTCCCTCGGGGGTGCTTGCTCGTGCCCGCGAGATTCTCGCAGAGCTCGAAGGGACGCACACCGGTGGCGGTGTGGGCCTGGGGCGTGACGGAGCCCACCGCCCGGCCTCGTCCGCGAGCGCCGACCAGCTGTTCCTGGGATTCGGGGAGCACCCCGCCGTGACGGAGCTGCGCGAATTGGACACCGACTCGTTGACACCGCTCGAGGCGTTGAATCGTCTGGCCGAGCTCAAGCGCTCCACGGGGGACCGGTGATCCGCGCCCTCGGGGCCGGCTGTCTGGCCGGGCTCCTCGCGTTCCCGCTGGCCGCCTGCTCGGACGACCGCCCGGTCGTGCAGCCTCGCGTCCTCTACGGCGAAGAGCCGGTCGATTATCCGCTGGAGATGTACGACGCCTCCATCGAGGGAGAGGCGGTCCTGCGCGTGCGCGTGGACGACCGCGGTCGGGTCGACAGTGTGGAGGTCACAGAGAGCAGCGGCCACGCGGAGCTCGACGCTTCGGCGGTCCGGGGCATGCTCGCCACCCGCTTCACACCCGCCCGCCGCGGCGACGACCGGGTCCGCGTCTGGGTCATGGTGCCCGTGCGCTTTTCGACCCGTCCGCGGCCCGACGACCGACCCGGCACGTGAGGAGCGACCGATGACCCATCCCCATCGATCGTCGTACGACAGCGTGCTCGACCTGATCGGGTGGACCCCGCTGGTCCGACTCAACCGGGTGACGGCCGGCCTCCGGACCCCCGTGTACGGCAAGTGCGATTTCATGAATCCGGGCGGCTCTCTCAAGGACCGAATCGGCTTGGCCATGATCGAGGAAGCCGAGGCCGACGGGAGGCTCCGTCCGGGCGGGGTGATCGTGGAAGCCACCGGCGGCAACACGGGGCTCGCGCTCGCCATGGCGGCGAGCATCAAGGGGTACCGGTGCATCTTCACGATGCCCGACAAGATGAGCCACGAGAAGACCAAGCTTCTCCGGGCATTCGGGGCCGAAGTGGTCATTACGCCCACGGCGGTGGGGCCCGAGGATCCGGATCACTACCTGGTACGGGCCAAGCAGATCGCGGCGGACACGCCCGGGGCCCTGTTCACCAACCAGTTCTACAACCAGGCAAACCCTCTGGCGCACTACCGGACCACGGGGCCCGAGCTATGGGAGCAGTCCGAGGGGCGAATCACGCACTTTCTTACGGGCTCCGGCACCGGCGGGACCATCACCGGCACCGGCCGTTACCTGAAAGAGCGGAACCCGGAAGTCCGCATCATTGGCGTGGATCCCGTGGGCTCCGTGATCGGTCCGTTCTTCAATACGGGCGCGATGCCGGAGGGCCACCCCTACAAGGTCGAGGGGCTGGGCAACGACAAGATCCCGGCCACATTGGACCTGGACGTTGTCGACGAGTATCGCACGGTCTCCGACGCTCAGGCCTTTCGGATGGCCCGGCGCATCTCGACGGAGGAGGGCCTGTTCGTGGGAGGCTCCTCGGGTCTCATCACCTCAGCCGCGCTGGACGTGGCCCGTGAGATAGACGACCCGCAGGCGTTCGTGGTGACCATGCTCTGCGATTGGGGAGAACGCTACCTGACCAAGCTCTACGACGAGGAGTGGATGCGCGCGAACGGCTTCCTCGAGCGGCCCATGCGGAGCGTGCAGGATTTGTTGACCGGGAAGCCCGGCGAGTTGCCGGCGCTCCTCACGGTGGAGCCCGGCCAGTCGGTGCGCACCGCCCTGGCAGCCATCACGGAGCACGGGGTCTCACAGCTTCCCGTGATCGACGGTGATCAGGCGGTCGGCTCGGTGCTGGAGTCGGAGCTCATGGCGCGCGTGCTCCAGGATCCGTCGGTCCTGGACCAGACGGTCGAATCCGTCATGCAGGAGCCCTTTCCGGTGGTGGATGGCCACGCTTCGGTGGAGGACGTCAGGGCGCTCCTCAGCCGACGGAGTCCGGCGGTCCTCGTTCGCTCCAACGGGTCGATCGACGCGATCCTCACCCGATACGATCTGGTGCGCGGCCTCACGGGATCCGGGTGAAGGTCGCCGTCCTGCTCGGGGGCGATTCCGAGGAACGGGACGTCTCCCTGGCTTCGGGTGCCGAGGTGGCGCGCGCGCTCCGTGCAGCCGGCCACGAGGTGGTGGCGGTGGACAGCGCTCGCGGGGTGCTGTCGGCCGAGGACGAGCGTCGCATCCTCGAGTCCGGGCTAACCCCCACGGCGCCCGCGCGCGATTCCGATCTGGTGTCCCGCGGGGATGCGGGCGCCCTCGTGCGAAGCCCCGCGGTGAGTGGGGCCGACGTCCTTTTCCTGGCCCTGCACGGCGGCGCTGGTGAGGACGGCACGCTCCAGGGTCTGCTCGATCTGCTGGGCGTCTCCTACGTCGGCTCGGGTCGCGTGGGATGCACGCTCGCCATGGACAAGGACGTCACCAAGCGCCTGCTGCGGGACGCGGACGTCCCTACGGCCGACTGGATGACCGGGTACACGGCACCCGATGTCGTGGCGGCGCGGCTCGGGTTGCCCGTGATCGTGAAGCCGGTGTCCGGTGGCTCCACGGTGGGCCTGACGCTCGTACGCTCCGCGGACGACCTCGACGCGGCCTACGAGGCGGCTCGGGCGTACGATGGGCTGGTCATGTACGAGGCGTTCGTCCAGGGCCGAGAGCTTACCGTGGGGATCCTCGGCGACCGAGCCCTCCCCGTCGGGGAGATCGTGCCCGAGCACGAGATCTTCGACTACGAGTGCAAGTACCAACCGGGTCTGGCACAGGAGATTTTTCCGGCCGACCTGGCGCCGGAGGTGGCGGAGCGCGTTCAGGATCTCGCCCTTCGGGTCCACCGATTGCTCCGCCTCCAGGACTTCTCCCGCGTCGACTTCATTCTGGACGGCGACGGGACGCCGTGGTGCCTCGAGGCCAACGCGCTCCCGGGGCTGACCTCCAACAGTTTGCTGCCGAAGGCGGCGGCCGCCGCCGGGATCCCCTTTCCGGACCTGTGTGACCGTATCGCCAGGCTTGCGCTCGCGCGGTTTGGAACAGACCGTGCGGGTGAGGGATGAGTCGCGCCCGCGATCTGGAACCGGCTCCCACGGCCGGGGGTTCAACGGGCGAGCGACGTCGGCCTCCCGAGGTTTAGCGCACAATGGCCTACAGCACGTACCGAATGCCCTTCAGGATGCACCTCACCCCCTGGGTGAAGCGCCTGCTGATCGCCAACGGTGCCGTGTATCTGCTGGGTGCGGCGGTGGGTCCCGACGTGCTCTGGGAGTGGTTCGGCTTTTCGGCCCGGGAGATCATCGCGCGGCCGTGGGCGGTGCTCACCTACATGTTCGTCCACGGGGGCTTCTGGCACCTGTTCTGGAACATGGTGGCGCTCTTTTTCTTCGGACCGCCGCTCGAGGAGAAGTGGGGCTCGTCGGAGTTCCTGCGGTTTTACATGGTGTGCGGCCTGGGTGGCGTGGCGCTCAGCTTCCTGTTCCCGGCGGCCCTCGTCGTGGGTGCCTCGGCCGCCATCTACGGCGTGATGCTGGCGTTCGCCATGAATTGGCCGGAGGCCCCCATCTACGTCTGGGGCATCCTCCCGGTCAAAGCCAAGTGGCTGGTGGGGGCGTTCGCGGTGCTGGCGTTCCTGAACGCGTTCTTCACCACCGGTGGAGCCGGCGGCGGGGTGGCGCACTTCGCTCACGTGGGCGGGCTGGTGGCCGCGTTCCTGTATCTGCGCAGCGACTGGCGACCCTCGGTGCGCCAGCGTCCCAAAACGGCGGGCCGACCCCGCCGGCTCGCGATCGTGCCGCGGGATCCCGCAGCCGAGGCCGAGGGCAGCACGCGGTCCAACCGGCGCGTGGACAAGGAGGAGCGCGCCCTTCTGGACGCCGTAGACCGGGTACTCGACAAGATCTCCGCCAAGGGGATCGAATCACTCACCGAGGAGGAGCGTCGCCTGCTCGACGAGGTGTCGCGCCGCCACCGGACGAACTGAGAGGAACCCCGTCCAACTCGGGCCTTTCCCGCGTTCTTGACCCCCCTTCGGACCACTCCTAGGTTCACCACCCCCCAAGGTTTCCCAGCGGTGAATCACGGCGGTTTCTCGCCGTTTCAGGAGGATTGATGGCCACGGCCAAAGAGTATCGAACGGAGCAGATTCGCAACGTGGTCGTGCTGGGTCACGGCGGGTGTGGAAAGACCAGCTTGATCGACGCGCTCTGCTTCGCGAGCGGGAACGCGCGCCGCCGCGGCAACGTGGACGAGGGTCACGCGCACACCCTGACGACCGAAGAGGAGGTCGCGCACGAGATCTCCCTTCAGGTGACGCCCGCGTTCGCGGAGTTCCAGGGCACCAAGATCAACCTGCTGGACACGCCGGGATACCTCGATTTCACGGGGGATACGATTGCCGCCACCCGGGTGGCCGACGCCGCCGTGATTGTGGTCAGCGCCACCTCCGGGATCGAGGTGGGTACGGAGCAAGTGTGGGAGTACTGCGAGACCCGGGGCATCCCCCGGGTCTTCTTCATTTCGATGATGGACAAGGAGAACGCCAACTTCCACCGCGTCTACCAGGAGATCAAAGACATCATGACCCCCTCGGCCGTGCCGGTCGAGATCCCGATCGGGGCGGCCGACGATTTCCGCGGCATCATCAACCTCTTCAGCAAGCGAGCGCACTTCTACAAGTCCGGAACCCAGACGGGAGAGTACGACGAGGGCGACGTACCGGAGGAGCTGCGGGACAGCTTCTCCACCTGGGAAACGGAGTTGCAGGAGACCCTCGCCACGACCGACGAGGCCCTCTTGGAGCGGTTCATCGAGGGTGAGGAGATCTCGCGGGAGGAGGCCATCGAGGCCATGGCGCTCGGGGTGGGGCGAGGCGACTGCATCCCCGTGTTTTGCGGTGCCGCCAAACAGTCCTTCGGCGTCCGGGCACTGCTGAAGAAGATGGTGGAGCTGTTCCCCAGTCCGTCAGAGATCGGCCCGGTGCCGGCCGGAGACCAAGAGCTCAGTCCTACGGACGATGCCCCCTTCAGCGCGCTCGTCTTCAAGACCACCAACGAGCCCCACGTGGGCGAGCTCAGCATGTTCCGGATCTACTCGGGCACGGTGGTCAATGGAATGGAGGTCGCGAATCCGGAGCGGGGCGGCACGGAGAAGCTCAACCACATCTCCGTACCGCAGGGTAAGGATCGACTGGAGGTACCTCGGCTCCACGCCGGCGACATCGGCGTGGTGGCCAAGCTCCGGGACACGCACACCGGGGACACGCTTTGCCAGACTGGCCGCACCATCAAGCTCGATGGAATCGACTTTCCGAAGCCCGATATCTCGGTGGCCGTGCGCGGAGAGGCGCGAAGCGACGAGGACAAGCTGGGTGAGGTGCTCGGACGGATCCACGAGGAAGACCCCACGTTCTTCACCGAGTTCGATCCCGAGCTCGGACAGACGATCGCGCGCGGACTCGGCGAGCTGCACCTGGACGTCCAGTTCGAGCGCATGAAGCGCAAATTCGGGGTGTCCGTCGTGACGGAGCGGCCCAAGATCGCCTACCGGGAGACTATCACCCGCAGCGCTCAGGGGCAGGGTCGCTTCAAGAAGCAGAGCGGCGGCAGGGGTCAGTTCGGAGACTGCTGGATCCGCCTCAAGCCGCTCTCGGCGGGTGAGGGGATCCTGTTCGAAAACTCCATCAAGGGTGGGGTCATCCCCTCCAAGTACCTTCCGTCGGTGGAGCGCGGGATCAAGGAAGCCGCCACCAGGGGCATCCTAGCCGGCTATCCGTTGCAGGACTTCGCGGCCGAGTGCTACGACGGGTCCTATCACTCGGTGGATTCCTCGGACATCGCATTCAAAGTGGCCGGGTCGATGGCCCTGAGAAACGTGGCGGAGAAGGCCGGCCCGGTTCTGCTGGAGCCCATCATCGAGGTCGCCGTCACCACGCCGGACGACTACGTGGGGGACATCATGGGGGACCTCAACCAGCGCCGCGGGCGGGTGCTGGGAATGAACCCCATGGGGGGGCGCACCACGATCACGGCCCGGGTGCCGGAAGTGGAGCTCTACAAGTACGCCTCCTCCCTCCGGTCCATCACGCAGGGGCGCGCGCATCACACCCGGAAGTTCGTCGGGTACGAGGCTGCGCCCACGAACGAGGCCCAGAAGGTGATCAGCGCGCGACAGGAAGAGGAAGCGGCCGCCCGCTGAGGTCCACCGAGGGCGCCCACGGACCCGCTGGGCCCCGGAATCCACGTCTCGTGGTGGTGGTACGGTCGTGGTTCCGTGGCGGCACGAACGTGGTATTCACCGGAAATGCCCGGAAACGCGGGGCGTGCGTGTCCTTGCCGCCCTTCAGCGGATTGACCGGCCTTCCAGCGCGCGTCTAGGTTAGGCCCGAAGAGAAACCCAAGGCTCCGGGACCCGCTTTCGGCGCCGAACACCCGACAGGGGTCCCCGCGCGCCCGGTGGAGTCGTAGCAGTGGCCGGTCACAACAAGTGGTCCCAGATCAAGCGCAAGAAGGCCGTCAACGACGCCAAGCGTGGGCAGGCGTTCACCAAGCTGATCCGCGAGATCACCGTGGCTGCACGCGAGGGCGGAGGAAGCCCCGAGTTCAACGCCCGGCTGCGATTGGCGGTGGATCAGGCCAAGGCGGCCAACATGCCCGCCGACAACATCGACCGGGCCATCAAGCGGGGAACCGGTGAGCTCGAGGGGGTCACGTACGAAGAGGTCACGTACGAGGGGTACGGGCCCGGCGGGGTGGCGCTGTTCATCGAGGCCCTGACGGACAACCAGAACCGCACGGTCGCGGACGTCCGCCACCTCCTCAACAAGTACGGTGGCAGCCTGGGGACCACGGGTTCCGTGGCCTGGCAGTTCGAGCGCAAGGGCCAGGTCTTCGTGGACGCCACCGCGCACGGTGAGCTCGCCGTCTTCGAGGCGGCGATCGAGGCCGGCGCCGAGAACGTCTCCCGCGAGGGGGACGAGTTTCTGGTCACCACCGACGTCCCGTCCTTCCATCAGGTCCAGCAGGCCCTCGAGCACGCCGGGATCGAACCCACCCAGGTGGAGCTCTCGATGGTGCCGTCCAACGAGGTGGGCGTATCCGGTCCGGACGGGACCAAGCTGGTTCAGCTGCTGGACGCGCTCGACGACTGCGACGACGTGCAAAAGGTCTACTCCAACGGGAACATCGACGACTCGGTGTTTTCCGAGGCGCTGGGCGCTTGATCGTCCTCGGGATCGACCCCGGCACCGCCGTCACGGGCTACGGGGTGGTGCGAGCCCCGGGCGGCCCCGGCCCACTCGCGCTCGTCGAGTGCGGCGTGATCCGCACGTCGCCGCGGCTTCCCCTGGCGACCCGGATACGCGACATCTTCGAGGGGGTGGCCGAGCTGGTCGACCGCCACGCGCCGGACGCCGTGTGCGTGGAGAACGTGTTCCAGGGGAAGAACGTCCGGAGTGCGCTCAGCTTGGGGCACGCGCGGGGTGCGATCCTGCTGGCCGCCGCGCTCCGGGACGTCCCCATCGCGGAGTACTCCCCGCGGGAGATCAAAAAGGCCGTGGTCGGGAACGGAGGCGCCACCAAGGAGCAGGTCGCGTTCATGGTCCAACGACAGCTTCGGCTGAAGACCCCCCCGTCCCCGATGGACGCCGCGGACGGCGTGGCCGCGGCCCTCAGTCACTGCATGATCGGGAGCCTGGTACCGTGATCAGTCGCGTTAAGGGGGTCGTCATCGGGCGCGAGCTCGACCGAATCGAGGTCGAGACCGAGGGAGGCCTGGTCTACGAGGTCGAGGTTCCCACAACCGTGATGGAGCGCCTCCCGACGTTGGGCCAGCCCGTGGAGGTGCGCACGCTGCATGTGGTGCGAGAGGACTCGGCGACCCTTTACGGATTCGTCGAGCGGGAGGAGCGTGAGGTGTTCCGGCGTCTGCTGAGCGCTTCCGGGGTGGGGCCCCGCCTGGCGCTCGCCATGATGTCCGGCCTGAACGCGCACCGGTTGGCTCGCGCCCTGGTGGACAAGGACGTCGCCGTGCTCACCCGCATCCCCGGGATCGGCCGCAAGACGGCGGAGCGCATCTCGGTGGAGTTGGCGGACAAGATGGAGGACCTGGCCGTCGGAGCCCAGGGCATGCCCGTGGACACAGGCGCCCGTGAAGCCGTGCGGGCGCTGGTCGCGCTCGGTTACTCGCTCACGGACGCGGACGGCGCCGTGCGGGCGGTACTGGAGGAGGTCGCCGTCGAAGACCCGCAGGAGCTCATCCGGCGGGCGCTTTCCGCGCGTTGATGGAGTCACCGTGACCGGAAAACCGGAGATCACGACCCCAGAGGAGCTCCCGGACGACACGCTTCCCGAGCTCTCGCTCCGCCCGCAGCGGCTGTCCGAGTTCATCGGGCAGAGTCGCGTGAAGGAGTCGCTCCAGATCGCCATCGATGCGGCCCTGGGCCGGAAGGAGCCGCTCGACCACGTGTTGTTCCATGGCCCGCCCGGCCTCGGCAAGACCACGCTCGCCATCCTCCTCGCGCGCGAGATGGGCGTCAACATCAAGACCACGTCGGGTCCCATCCTGGAGAGGCCCGCAGATCTGGTGGGGATCCTCACCAACCAGCGCGAAGGCGATATCCTCTTCATCGACGAGATCCACCGCTTGCGGCCCGTGATCGAGGAGTTCCTCTATCCGGCCATGGAGGACTACCGGATCGAGATCCGGCTGTCCGAGGGTCCCAAGGCCCAGACGATGACGTTGCCGATCGAGCGCTTCACGCTGGTTGGGGCCACCACGCGCTTCGGTCTGCTCACCGCCCCTATGCGTGCGCGTTTCGGTATCGTGCAGCGCCTGGACTTCTATCCGGCGGAGGAGTTGGCCGAGATCCTCGTTCGCAGCGCCGACATCCTGGGCGTCGGGATGACGGAGGACGGGGCCAACGAGCTCGCGCGCCGCTCGCGCGGCACCCCGCGCGTGGCCCTCCGACTTCTGAGACGGGTCCGCGACTTCGCGGAGGTGCGCGCCGAGGGCCGCATCGACACCGGGGTGGCCAAGCAGGCGCTCGAGCTGCTCGACGTGGACGAGTACGGTCTCGACGAGATGGACGGGCGGGTGCTCAAGACCATCATCGAGAAGTTCTCCGGCGGTCCGGTGGGCCTGGGTTCGCTGGCCGTGGCGCTCGGGGAGGACGTGGCGACCCTGGAAGAGGTGTACGAGCCCTTCCTGATCCAGAACGGCTTCCTCCTGCGGACGGCCAGGGGCCGCGTGGCGACCGAGCGGGCGTACGTCCGATTTGGATTCCAGCCGCCCTCGGAAGACCCGCCCGCAGAACCGACACCGGACCAGTCGTCACTCTTCAATTGAGCCGGGTTCGGGACGGCAGTCGGGTCTCCGACTACGAGTACCAGCTCCCCGACGAACGGATTGCCCGGTATCCGGCTGACCGGCGCGACCGGAGCCGGATGTTGATTCTCCCTCGCCAAGCGGGGCCGATCGAGCACGCCCACTTCCACGACGTGCCGCGGCTTTTCCAGGCCGGAGACGTGCTGGTCCTGAACGAGAGCCGCGTGCGACCGGTGCGCCTCGTGGGACGGAAGCCGACGGGGGCGCCGGGGGAGGTCCTCCTACTCGGCCCGGCGGGGGACGGGCGCTGGGAAGCGCTCGTGCGTCCCGGCTCCAAGCTCAAGCCCGGCAGGGTGCTCGAGGTCGGTGATCAGCTCGCAGTTCGGATCGAGGACTCGACGCCGAGCGGAGGGCGCATCGTCGCGCTCGAGACGGAGTTGGACACGGACGAGGCCCTGGACCGCTACGGTCACGTTCCGCTCCCGCCCTACCTGGGCCGCGAGGACGAGCCGGTCGACCGGGAACGCTACCAGACCGTGTATGCTCGGGTGCCGGGGTCGGTGGCCGCGCCGACGGCCGGCTTCCACTTCACACACGACCTCCTGCGGGAGCTGGAACAGGCTGGCGTCGAGATCGCGCGGCTGGTGCTGCACGTGGGCGTGGGCACGTTCCGGCCGGTGGACGTGGAGGACGCGGCGGCGCACGTGATGCACCGCGAGTATTATGACGTGCCGGTTGCCACGGCCGCCGCGGTTGCCGCCGCTCGAGATCGTGGCGGTCGGGTGTGGGCGGTGGGTACCACGGTGATCCGCGTGCTGGAGTCCGCCACGGACCCCGACGGCAAGTTGATCGCCGGATCCGCCTGGACCGAGCTGTTCCTGCGTCCCCCAACGCCGGTTCGCTCCGCCGACTGCCTGATCACGAACTTCCATCTCCCTCGGTCGACCCTGCTGATGCTCGTGGCGGCGTTCGCGGGATTCGAGCGCGTGATGGCGGCGTACCAGGAGGCCGTGGCCCGCGGGTACCGCTTCTATTCCTATGGCGACGCGATGGCGATCTCGTGACGGAACAGGTGGAGCCGGCGTTCGGTTTTGAGCTCCAGGCCAGCCAGGGCGCGGCTCGGGCCGGGGTGTTCGACACCCCCCACGGGGCGGTGCGCACCCCCGCCTTCATGCCCGTGGGCACGCTGGGTACGGTCAAGTCGGTGTCGCCGGACGAACTCGCGGCCGCCGGTGCCGGAATGGTGCTCGCCAATACGTACCATCTGTATCTCCGTCCCGGTCACGAGCTCGTGCGCGATCTGGGCGGGCTGCACGGATTCATGAGGTGGGACGGCCCCATCCTCACCGACTCCGGGGGCTTTCAGGTGTTTTCGCTCGCCAAGATCAACGATATCGACGACGACGGAGTGGTCTTCCAGAGCCACGTGGACGGATCCCGTCACCGATTCACGCCGGAGCTCGTCATCGACATTCAGCGCGCGCTCGGCGCGGACGTGGTGATGGCGTTCGACGAGTGCCCACCGGGCGGATGCTCCTACGAGGAGGCTCGGCGCGCCAACGAGCGCACGGCCCGCTGGCTCGACCGCTGCGCTGCCCGCATGCGGGAGACCGAGGCCGACGGGCCGCCGCAGGCGCTTTTCCCCATCGTGCAGGGAAACGTCTACGACGATCTGCGCAGGGAGTCGCTGGAGCGGACGCTCGAAGCAGGCGGTTGGCGGGGTATCGGCATCGGCGGACTCTCCGTCGGCGAGCCCAAGGCCGACATGTGGCGGGTGCTCGAGGCGCTCCATCCGGACCTGCCCGCGGGCGCGCCGCGCTACCTCATGGGGGTCGGCTACCCCGACGACCTGCTGGAGTCGATCGCGCGGGGGTGCGACCTGTTCGACTGTGTCGCGCCTACCCGGAACGGGCGTCACGGCACCGCGTGGACCCTCACGGACGGCCAAATCAATCTCAAGGCCGCGCGCTTCAAGGCGGACACCGAGCCGCTCGACGCCGATTGTGACTGCTACACATGCGCGCGTTTCGATCGCGCTTACCTGCGCCATCTTGCCGTCTGTGGCGAGCTCCTGGGGTGGCGCCTGGTGACGCTCCACAACCTGCGGTTCCTCATCCGGTTGGCGGAGCAGGCGCGCGCGCGGATTCTGGACGGGACGTTCCAGGGGTGGAGCGAAGGGTGGCTCGGGCGCTACCGTAAGGGCGCGGAATCACGCTCAGGGGGCGGCCCGGCACCCGCCGGCTAGCCCCGACTCCGGAGTACGAAGCGGTGAACGTCACCCTGCTCGCAGCGCTTGCGGCCGATCGGCAGAACGCCAACGGCGCCATCGTCCTGTTCGTGGAGATGGCCGTCATCTTCATGATCTTCTACTGGCTCCTGATCCGGCCCCAGCGGAAAGAGCAGCAGCGACTCCAGGAAGCCATCACGAACGTCAAGAAGGGCGACGAGGTGGTCATGAGCGGAGGCCTGGTCGGAACCGTCCTGCACGTGGCGGACGACCGGCTCACACTCAAGTCCGACCAATCCAAGTTCTTGGTCGATCGCGGGCGCATCGCTCGCGTGGTCAGCAAGGGCGAACCCGCCTCTTAGGGGCACGATGGCGCTCCGAGAGATCCGCCTTCTGGGGGACGACGTGCTGCGGGAGCCGGCCGCCCCCGTAGAGAGCTTCGACGAGGATCTGCGCGCTCTGGCCGAGGACATGTGGGAGACCATGTACCATGCAGACGGCATCGGGCTGGCCGCGCCCCAGATCGGCATTTCCAAGCGGCTGATCGTGGTCCACCCCCGGCGCTCCGACGAGCGTGCCGAGCAGGAGGAGTACGAACCGCTCGCCCTGGTCAATCCACGGGTGGTGGAGTCGTCCGGCCAGACGGACAAGGAGATCGAGGGGTGCTTGAGCATCCCCGGCATGGAGGAATACGTCGAGCGGCCGCTGGACGTGCGCGTGGAGGCCCAGGACCTGGACGGATCGCCGCTGGAGTTGAAGGCCGAGGGCTTGCTGGGGCGAGCGCTCCAGCACGAGATCGATCACCTCGACGGCGTCCTCTTCATCGACCATCTGAGCCCGCTCAAGCGCCGTCTCCTCATGAAGAGGTGGCGGAAGGCCCTGGCGGAGCGCTGATGTCGTTCTTTGGAGCTCTGATCCGTGCACAGCGGCCCCGAGCCGCCGGGAGCCCTGACCGGTGAGGGTGTTGTTCTGGGGTACCCCCGACTTCGCGATCCCCATGCTCGAAGCCCTGGATGGTGAGGGCCACCAGATCGTGGGGATCGTTACGCAGCCCGACCGACCGGCCGGGAGGGGCCGCGGGCTCCGATCGAGTCCGGTCAAGGTGTGGGCCGTGGAGGAAGGGTACACCGTGCTGGAGCCCCAGCGTCCGCGCGGAGAGGAGTTCATGGGCGAGCTGGCGGCCCTCCGGCCGGAGGTGTCGGTTGTCGCGGCCTACGGTCACATTCTCGTCCAGGAGGTGCTGGATCTCCCGGACCACGGCTCGATCAACGTGCACGCCTCGCTCCTCCCGGCGCTCCGCGGAGCCGCGCCCATCAACTGGGCTATCGCCCGCTGCGCCGAGGAGACCGGCGTCACCATCATGCGGATGGTCCGGAAGATGGACGCCGGCCCGATCCTCCTGCAGGCGGGAGAGCCCATCGGACCGGATGACACCGCCTCCACGCTCACGGGCAGACTTGCCGAGCTCGGGGCCGAGCTCCTGGTGGAGGCCCTGGCGCTGCTCGAGGCGGACGCCGCCGAGGAAGTCGAACAGGATCACGCCCAGGCCACGTTCGCGCCCAAGGTCGACCGTGTCACGGCCCGGATCGATTGGGAGAACACGGCGGAGAGGATCGCCTGTCACGTAAGAGGAATGGACCGGGTCCCCGGCGCCTGGTCGGAGCTGGAAGGACGACCGATCAAGCTCTTCGGACCCCGCGCGGAGCCGGAGGCCGCCGCTGACGCTCCTCCGGGGACGGTCCTGGTCGCGGACGCCGCGCGCGGCCTGCACGTGGCCGCGACCGAGGGTGCCGTGTCGTTCGTGGAAGTGCAGCCTCCCGGCAAGGTG
>JAHEKN010000160.1 GCA_024638305.1 Gemmatimonadota bacterium
TCTGCGGGTCACGGATGTCGACCATGTGGAGACCACCCCCGCAGGTCTCTCCTCCGCCGCTCGATCCCACCGGAAACGCGAAGCCGCTCTCGGTGTCGATGACCAGGTTGTGGGCGCTCGCAATACCTCGATAGACGGTGTCGGGCTGAAACGTGGTGGGGCTGGCACCGAGCTCGCGCAGACGCGTCAGATCGAAAATGACCAGACCATGCGCACCTGCGCCGTCCCCGGTGAAGAAGAGATGGTCGCGGTAGACCTTCAGGTCCCGGGCACCGCTGCGGTTGGCGGCCACGACCCCCAAATAGGAGGGTCCGCTCGGATCGGTGACGTCCACGATGGCCGCGCCGCCGCTCCGCCCGATCAGAGCGTATTCGCGGCTGGATTCTGGATCCGTCCAACCCCAGACGTCGCTCACGCTCTCGCCGGGCTCTCCTCCGATCGCGGCGATGGGCAGGAAGGCGAGCAAGTCCACGTCTCCACACGCGAACCCGGCGGCTCGTCCATCCGCACACCGGACCTCGTCCCCCGTCACCGCCGTCAGCTCGGCACCGCCACTCAGCCACCCGTCGTGGCTCCAGGCGCTTCCGGTCGTGGTGAATACCGCAGCCCGTCCCCGCCCCCCGTCCGCGCCGGGCGCGCCCACGACGGCAACGTCGGCGTCGATCGCGATCGCTGTCCCGAGTCCGAAGCCGGCCTCCGTACCCGGTGCGACGACGGGTTGCGCCGCACCCCAGCCTCCGGTGCCGACCGACCGCCGCACCCGGTAGATCATCCCCGACCCGTCCTCCGCCTGCGGCGCACCCACCCATAGCTCGTCCCCGCGGACGGCCAGGGCCGCACCGAAAAGGTCGCGACTATCGGGCTCGGGTGAGACGACGCGGCTCTCCTCGATCCACCCTGACCCGCTCTCGGTGAACACCAGCACCACCGGTCCGCTGCGAGCGCGTGGAGCGGCCACGAACGCGGTCCGCCCCGCGAACGCCACGGCCTCGCCCAGGCGGCTGCCCGGGGGGAGGTCGGGCGCGGTCAGCTCGGCCACGGGCCCCCAATCGCCACTCGCCGCGTCGCGCCGGTAGAGGCGCGCCGCCCCCGTGCCCGAGAGCCCCGGCGCACCCACCAGGAGTAGATCGCCCGAGATCGCCAGCGCGGCACCGAACCCGCTTCCCGGTTGACCCTCGGGGGCGGGCAGCTCGGCCACGATGGACCACGCCCCCGCGGGCCCGTCCCGCTCGAGAACGCGCACGCCCGGGCGTCCGACCGCGGATCCCACTAACGCAACAGCGGCCCGCGTCCCATCGGTAGCGACCGTGCGAACCGGCGGCTGGAGAATGCGCATCACGGTGCCCATGTCGATGGCGCCTCGCGCGGTGCGCGTCGACGGCGCTCGCTCGAGGGACAGCCGCCCGGCGTGCGTCCATCCGGCGTCCGGACCCTCGCCACGCTCGAACGCATGCGCGCCGAACACGGCGTCGGGATCTCCGCTTCCCACCAGAAGGGTCCCGCCTGCCCCCGCGAGCGACGGGCTGAAGGTCTCCCCTGCGCCGGACCCCTCGGGCGCGACGAGCTCCGCGCTCCGTGTCCACGTCCCGTCCGCGTCCCGCTCGAAGACGAACAACTTGGCGGGCCCCTGTCCCGTGAACGGCTTCGCAACGATCGCGCGCCCTGACGAAACGGCGACCACGCGGCCGAACTGGTCCTGAGCCTCGACATGCTGCGGCGCCGTCGCCGGGAGCCCGATCAGGGCCGCGAGCAACGCGAGTCCCGAGGCCCGGAGCACGGCCGTCCGGAAGTGTCCGGAGATGGTGGTCATCGAAAGTCCTCCAGGGTGGGTGTCCAAGCGGTCGGGCGTCGGCTCCCGGCCTACGAGTCCCGCTCGTCGCCCAGAAGGACGAGCGTCTCGGGGTGCTGCTGGCGCCAGATTCCCAGCGGGACCACGCCGGGCTCCTCGATGAAGGGAATCGTCTCGCCCCGGCGGGGACCGGAGATGGCCGTCCACTGTGTGTCGTCCAGTGGGTACCACAGGCTCGTCGTGCGCCGGTCGTACAGGATGAACGTGTTGCGGTAGGTGTAGCCGCTCACCCCGAACTCGTCGATGTTTCCGTCGATCTCGCGCCCGTGGACCACGGACAGTCGCGCCAACGGTCACCAGCCCACCGCAACCGGCTTCCCCCGGAATTGATCGTTCACGACCTCATGGCGATCGAGGAGCGCCGTCGGATAGGCGCGGGACTCGCCCTCCATCACGTACCCGATGACCATGATGTCGTCGGCCGTCTCCACGGGTTCGTCGCGGTACTGGCTCGGCGGGATGGCAAGGAGCCGGGGATCGTCTGGCGACACGAACACGGGGTCGTCGATGGCCCGTATCCGGTCCTTGCCGATTCCGTACTGGAGCCTCTCCGGCGGAAACGGCGCTCCCGTGAAGTCGTACCACTCCGCGTCCGGACTGTCGAAGTCCCCGGATGCCCACACCAGCACCCGATCCCCCTCGTGACGTATACGGGGATTGTCTTGGCCCAACTCGTTGGGGAAATTATCCTGCAGAGACGGATCGACCTCTCCGGAGGGGCGATCCCTTCCTTCGGCGCCACACGCGACCAGGGTCATGACCAGGGTCACGGCCAGGGTCGCAGACAGCATCGGCGCCAATCGTATATCGAGAGAAGCTCGCAAGGGCGCACCTCGTCACAGCCGATTCGACGTTCAAGCTGACAGTACGCGCGCGCCCGAACCCGTGCCACTTCACCACCGGATGTGGGCCCCGGCGCGCTCCGATCGAAGCTCGCTGTGCCGCTGAGCCGTCCCCGATGAGCAGAGGCCACAAGTCAATGTCCGACCACTCCGAGACCAGGGCGAAGCTGGAGGCACAGCTCGACGACGCGGTCGCAACGCTCGATCGGCTTGAGAACCATCTTCGCAACACGGATCGATCGGTCCCCCAGGACTGGCCGGAACAGGCGCAGTTCCGGGAGAACGACGAAGTCCTGGAGGCCCTGGCGGCCCGGACCCGCGAGAAGATCGAGGGCTTGCAGCGGGCCCTCGAGCGACTCGACGACGGTGCGTACGACCGCTGCTCGAACTGCGACCGGGAGATCGAGTCGGAGCGTCGCGAGGTACTACCCACCACCACGGTCTGCTCGTCCTGCGCGGGCTCTCGTTGAGCGGGCGCAGTCCGATGAGGTCGCCTTCGTCCGGGCGGGACCTCCAGCGAATTCCGGGCGTCGGCCCCTCGATCGCCGCCGACCTCCAGTCACTCGGCTACCGAGCGGTCGAGGATCTGCGTGGAGAGAATCCACGCGGAATGTACGAGCGCCTCTGTCACCGGACGGGAGTCCGCCAGGATCCCTGCGTGCTCTACGTCTTCCGGTGTGCGGTCTACTTCGCCGAGGAGCCCCGCCCAGAGGCGGAGCTCCTCAAGTGGTGGAGCTGGAAGGACCGCCCCATGGCTCGCGAGGGCGGGACTGCCAGCACCCGGTGAGCGGCCCCGTCCGACACCCCTCGC
This sequence comes from Gemmatimonadota bacterium, assembly GCA_024638305.1. Classification (GTDB taxonomy): domain Bacteria; phylum Gemmatimonadota; class Gemmatimonadetes; order Longimicrobiales; family Gaopeijiaceae; genus JAHEKN01. Next base: position 3,503 of record JAHEKN010000160.1, read on the forward strand.
GCAGCCCTGGAGGGCCGATGCGTGACACTTCGCTACGGGCGCTGGCCGCCCTGTCTTTGACGTTTGCATGCCTGGCGGCGGCCTCGACCGGCGTGGACGGTCAGCAGCAAGGGCTTCGCCTTTTCATCTCCGTCGACATGGAGGGGATCGGCGGAATTGGCACGGGCTCGATGACCAACAGTGGTGGGAAGGACTACGCGCTCGGTCGCGAGCTCATGACGGAGGAGGTCAACACTGTCGTGCGCGAGGCGTTCGCCGCGGGCGCGACCCACGTCCTCGTGAACGACTCGCATGGGGACATGCAAAACCTCCTCCACACGCGGCTCGACCCCCGCGTGGAGTACATCCAGGGAAACACCAAGCCGCTCGGCATGGTGCAAGGACTCGACGACACGTACGACGGCGCCGTCTTCCTGGGCTATCACGCTCGGGCCGGGACCGAGGGGGGCTTCCTTGCCCACACGGGGTCCGGCTCGGTCAAGGGGCTCTGGATCAACGGGATCGAGGTAGGCGAAGGCGGCATGAACGCGCTGTTCGCCGGCTCGCAGGGCGTGCCCGTCCTGATGGCGGCAGGGGACTCCGTGTTCGCCGTTCAATTCACCGCCCTGACTGGCGCGCACACGGTTTCGACCAAGGCTGCCATCGGGTCCGCCGTGGCGCGTCTAGCGCATCCCGACGTGGTCCGCCGCCGGTTGATCGAGACCTTCCGCGAGGCACTCGCGTCCCGGGCCACGTCGGTGCCGTTCGTCACGGCCACCCCCGTCATGGTGCGTGCGCGCTTCGCCACCACCACGCGAGCCGACATCCTCCAAGCGGTTCCCGGGATGCGCAGGGTGGACGGCTACACGGTCGAGTACGAGGCTGCGGACATGCCGGAGGCGTACCGGCTGATCCGCCTGATGTACAAGTACGTCAGCTGGTAGGGATCCGGGGCACGACCGTAGCTGTGGCCTACCAGGCCCACCCCAGATTGATCAGTCGAATTGTGGGAACCGTGGCGGAGGCATCGACGTCCAGTCCGAACAAGCGGGTGGCACCGATGCCCATGCTGATATGGAAGTTGCGGTCCCGGCCGAGGAGCCAGGCGTATCCGGTCTCGAACCCGAACCCCAAGGCGGCCTCGTTTTCGCCCACATCGTCCACGCGGTAGATCCCGAGCCTGGGGCCTACGTAGAAGCCCGAGAGCACCGCGTTCTGTGGATAGTACCGCAGGAAGGCAGCCAGCGAGAAGAAGTCCTCGTCGCCACCGTCCAGCGTCACCAACGAACCCTGTCCGCCGAACGACGTGCTCTCGCCGATCACCCGCTCGAAGTCGAGGTTGAACCACCCGTAGAGCAAGGCGAACGGGTTGGCAGAGAGCACGCGCGTGTGCGGCACCGGCTCTCCGGTCGCCTGCGCCTGAGCCTCCCGGGTGGAGCCCACCACGGCCAACACCAACACCGCCAAGCCGCAGAATACCGAGCGCACGTGCGCCATTTCCCGCTCCAATTCTGGCGTCAGACGGATGCCGGGATGGCATCCGCCAGCCGGCCCCGTCGGCAGATCCGCCTGCGGAAACGACCGCCGAGAATCTAGAGGAATCGAGTCACTGCGTGGGAGGGCCCCGCTGGGGATCGCGGCGGCCGACTAGGCAGCCGGACCCGGCTCCCTGCCGGGGCGTCGGCGGTCGATCTCTTCCTCGTAGGCGGCCATGGCGCTGCGGATGGCAGCCACCCGCTCGTCCGCGTCGGCGATCCTGCCATCCGCGGCCTCCTTCTCGAGAGCAGCGCTCAGGGCCCGGACCCGCGCAGCTCCCACGTTGGCGGAGCCGCCCTTGAGGAAGTGCGCGGCCTGGCGGATCTCCTCCGTGTCCCGATCCCGGAGAGCCTGGGCGAATCGACCCTCGACGCCTCTCCACCCATCGAGGAACAGGTCGACGATGGTCCAGAACAGGTCCCAGTCTCCGCCCAGGATGGTCATTGCGCCTTCGACGTCGAAATTTGGTGCCGGCGACGAGCTGCCAGGGGACCTCATATCCATATGCTCCTGCTGTCCAAGGGGGTCATGTAAGCCTTCCAGCGCAGCGGCGGGAAGGGTAGGCCCACATCGACACCTCGCCAGAACGACCCGGAAACCGCGCCATGGGGTGCTCATGTCCTTCTCCCCCACCCGATGACACGGCTCCCGGGTCCAACGTGTTGCTCGATGCACGCGTCATCACTCGACCGGACTGGGGTCGAACCTGCCGCTGGGCCGCTCACCCGAAGGTTCATCAATCCTGTGGAGCGAATACTGCATACGGTGTGCCGCAAGGACGGCCGAGGACAGGCCGCGGGTGGGAAGGAGCGGTGGTCTTGTTGGGAGAACGGGGAAGCCATGACGACGGTGCGCGCGTATTTCCGGGTCAGCTATCCGCTACAGGAGCGACCGAGCCTGATCCTCGACGACGCCATCCACCAGGTGCTCGACTGCTCCGAGGGCGGCTTCCGCTATCACTCCGGCGACTTCCCGGCGCCCGAGGTCGGTTCTCCCATCGAGGGTCGCCTCCGCTTTCGTCGCGGCATGCAGGTCAGCGTGACGGGCCGCGTGGTCTGGGCCGACCGCGGCCAGGTGGCCGTTGAGCTGGTCCAGTCGCGCATTCCCCTCTCCATCATCTACGACGAGCAGCGCTACCTTCGGAAGCACTACCCCATGTGGTGCTGACCTGCGCCGTAGCGACCGACCCGGATCACGGAGTCCGCTGACGGAATCGCACGTGTCGGCATAGCTTCCGTGGATGACGCTGCCCCCCACGCACTGCGCTCCGCCGCTGCCGGCTGTCGTCGTCCTCCTCGCCACCCCCCTCGCCCTGGCGTGCGGACCCGGGGAGCCCGCCCAATCCTCGGCGCTCGCTTCGACCGACCGAGCCGGAGTCGAATCGTTCGGACCCACCAATCTCGTGCGGATGGATGGGCAGTTCGATGATTGGTTGGGCCAACCGGTGGTTCTGAGCGATCCCATGGATGCGCCCGACTCGCCGGTCGATCTGGGTCGGGTCCAGGCCGCTTCCGACGGCCGCTACCTCTACCTGAGCCTCGAGACCGGTCGAGAGGTGAATGCTCAGGCCATGGAGGGGGGCATCTCGGTCCTGGTGGATGCAGACGCAGACCCCGGGACGGGGGAGGCGCTGTTCGATTTGGCCGGAGTGGATCTCGTGCTGGAGCTCTCCCGGGGGGACGTGCCACGGCCGGGTGGACGCGGTACCGGAATCGGTGTCCGGACCCGGGGCCCGGACGGTCGGCTCCAGCCGACGGTCCACGCAAGCAACCTCGACGTGCTCGTGACCCCCACGTATGCAAGCCACCGCTTCGAGCTCAGGATTGCGCGGGGACACGAGGCGCCGGCCGGGCTCCCGCTCCTTGCGGGCCACCGCGTTCGCATCGCTCTGGCATACGCGAATGGCGGCCGCGTGCTGGACCGGACCGACACTGCAACGATTGAGCTGGCTCCGTTGGACCCGGACGCGGGGATGGCTCGCTGGTCGGAGCCCCTCGATCCGGGGAACGGCGTGACTCGCGTGCTGGTGTGGAACGTCTCGCACACGATCTTTCGGGACCATCCGGAGCGGTTCGCGCCCGTGATCGCCGCACTCGAGCCCGACGTCGTGTTGCTGGACGAGGTTCACCGCGCGGTGGGCGAGGCCGATCTGCGGGACTTCTTCTCCCGGGAGCCGCTGGGGAATCGTGGACCGTGGGACGTCGTGGCGGGAGCGAGCGGCGGCACGCAAATGACCGTCGTGGCCAGCCGTATCGCCCTCCGGCCCGAGGCCCGCATGGCCGGCGTACGCCATGAGGATGACTCGCTCGCCACCCTCGCCGTCCACTTCCGGGATGGCCGGGCGCAGCGGGAATTCGCATTGGAGCGCGAGCGCGGGATCCCGACGGTCGGAGCATGGGTCGACCTCGATGGGCTCCCGGTGCTCTTCGTTCCCGTGGATCTCAAGAGCGCAGGATACGACGGCTCCTGGGAGGATCGACTTCGCGAGGTGCAGGCAGCCCGAGTACGCGAGCGTGTCGCAGAGGTTCTGGGGCGAGCGGGTGGCTCCGCCTCGGCCGTGATCGCGGGCGACCTCAACCTTGTCGGATCTCGCCGACCCCTGGACATCATCGGTCGCGGCCTCGACGATGGGGCCGATCTCGCTCCTGCCGACGCCTATCGACTCACCGACGGGTCGCTTGCGACCTGGCGGGACGGCAGGCAGCCCTTCACGCCCGGACGACTCGACTTCGTGCTGGTCCCGACCGGAAAGCTCGACGTACAGCGATCGTTCACGTTCGACGCAGCCGAGCTCGCGCCGGATCTCCTGTCCCGCCTCGGAGTCCGCGCGGAGAGCACGATGATCGCGTCCGACCATTTGCCCATCGTGGTCGACCTCGTGCGCAGGAGCAGTGAATCGTGAGCGAGGGTCCACAGGTCAGGAAGAGGGTCCTCTTCGTGTGCGTGGAGAACTCCAATCGCAGTCAGATGGCCGAGGCGTTCGCCCGGATTCACGGACCCGAGCTGCTCGAGCCGCATAG
>JAHEKN010000161.1:0-6870 GCA_024638305.1 Gemmatimonadota bacterium
GTGCTCATCGTTCTCGCCGTGGAGGCGGCGGTCCCACTGGAGCCCGAGACCCGCCAGATCCTGAGGCGGCTGGACCTGGTCATCATCATCATCTTCTTCTTCTTCTTCTTCCTCGACTTCCTCCAGTCCCTCCGCACGGCGCCCAACCGGACGCGGTACATGCTCACGTGGGACTGGATCGACCTGCTCTCGAGCATCCCGTACGTCTTCCTGGCCCGCTGGGGCCGGGCCGCTCGCGTCCACCCGCGCCCGCGAGGTGGAGGACATGGACCTCGAGCTCGGCGAGCGGGAGACCTCCCTGATCGAGGACGGAGCCTCGGTCGAGTCGGCGTGACCCGCGCAGGACTCAGGTATCCGCGAGCGGATCCCGTGAGGGGGGCGGCTTCTCCCGCTCCGGCTTCTTCTTGACCGGCCGCGCGGGGATGCCGATGGCGACGTGGTGGGCCGGCACGTCCTTGGTGACGATGGCGCCGGTCCCGACCATGGAGTTCTCGCCGAGCGTCACCCCGGCCAGGACGGTCGCGTGGTAGGTGATGCGAACGCGATCGCCGATGACCGTCTGGGGGGTTCGCACGTCCCGACCGTCCACGATGTCGTGCGAGTGGCTGTACACGTTGACGAAGTCGGAGACCGAAGCACCGTTACCAATTCGGATTCCGCCGCGGTCGTCGAGCAGCACGTGCCGGTGCACGACCACGTCGTCGCCCACCTCCAGATTGTACCCGAAGGACAGCTTGACGAAGTGGAATGCCTTGAAGTTTCGGCCACAGCTCTTGAAGATCCTCGGCGCCAGGACCCGGCGGAAGCGGATCCCGAGATCGACGTTCTCGCCGAGCGGGCTCTTGTCGAACATCTCCCAGAGCCAGATGAGGGGCTTCACCCGGTAGTACCGCTCCAGGTCGGTCTCCCAGTAGTACTCCGGCTCCAGCGTGATCGCCCGTGGGTCGAGCTGAAGCGCGCCGATCTTCCCGAGTGACCCACCGCCCGGCCAGGGCGCGTAGATGTCCTCGAGGACCTGCTTGCAGAGCTCGTCACGGTCGCACCCCGGATCAGCCAGGGCCCGGTCGAGGGAACCCAGCCACTCGGCATAGACGGCGTCGACTTCGGTCGGGAGCGCGACATCCCTAAGCGGCAAGAATCGGTACTCGGACATGCCCGACACATTCACCCGAGTGCCGAAGTCAAACAAGTGGCTTGAGCGTCACCGGGGGTAGGGGCCAAGTTTAGGGTCCTCCATGCCCGAGCCACGAGGGAGGTGTCCCGCAATGCACGACGTCCTCCGAACCCGGCTGCTCCGCAAGATCGAGAGCCTGCCCGAGGATCAGATCTACCAGGTGCTCGACTACATCGAGTTCCTGGAGTCCAAGTACGCGCGCGACCTGGAGCGAGAGGCGTCGGGGCTACAGCGATTCGCCGAGGGCCTCGAGGACCGGCTGCGAAAGCGCGCCGTCAGCCCGGCGACCCTGCGGGAGGCATTCCAACTGATCTCGGCAGCCGACCGTGCCCTCTCCGGCGTGGCAAAAGCCGGCAAGCAGCTGCTCGGCGACCTCAATGGGGTCATGGACGCGCCGGTCGAACGTGACGCTCTGCCCGACGAATCCGAGGAGCCGGAGGGCGCTTGACCGTCTCCGAGCACCCCGGTATCATGGCCCATGGTAGGGGTACGCAACCACCAGGCCCTGAGCCCGCCGTCCGTGTCGCGTGAGGCACGAGGACCGGCGGGCCTTTCCGTATCCGGGTGCCCCGGATGAAAACCCACGTCGACCGACCTGACTCGATGAGCCGATCCCTGCTGGAAGCGGAGCCCGACCGAGGCGTGTCCTACCGACCCGACCGATCCCGTCGGGACCACATCGTGGGCGAAGCCCTGACGTTCGACGACGTCCTGCTCGTGCCCGGACATTCGTTGGTCCATCCCGGCGATACGGACGTCCGGTCGCGGATCACCCGCCAGATCACCCTGCAAATCCCGCTGGTGGCTGCCGCCATGGACACGGTGACGGAGGCGCGGTTGGCCATCGCGATGGCCCGGGAAGGCGGGATCGGCGTCATCCACAAGAACATGTCGGTGGACCGGCAGGCCGAGGAAGTGGACCGAGTGAAGCGGTCCGAGAGCGGCATGATCCTGGACCCCATCACGCTCGGCCCCGACGCCACCCTGGCCGACGCGTTGGGCCTCATGGCGCGCTTCTCCATATCCGGGGTGCCGATAGTCGAGGACGGCGGGCGCCTGGTCGGCATCATCACCAACCGGGACTTGCAGTTCGAGTCCAATCTGGAGCGGGGCGTCTCGGAGCTGATGACCTCCGAAAAGCTCGTCACGGCCCCCGTGGGGACCACGCTCACCGAAGCCGAGCGAATCCTCCACCAGCACCGGATCGAGAAGCTTCCGGTCGTGGACGAGCGCGGCAACCTCAAGGGGCTCATCACCGTCAAGGACATCTACAAGCGGCGCCAGTTCCCGAACGCCTGCAAGGACGATCATGGCCGCCTGCGGGTCGGCGCCGCGGTGGGCGCTTCGGTCGCCGACCTGGCGCGCGCTCGAGCGCTGGTCGAGGCTGGAGCCGACCTGCTGGTGGTCGACACCGCCCACGGTCATTCCCAGGGCGTTCTCGAAGCGGTCGCGCGCGTGCGTGAAGCACTTCCGGACGTGAGCCTGGTCGCCGGCAACGTGGGCACGGCGGAGGGGGCGCGCGCGCTGGTTGAGAGGGGTGTCGACGGGGTGAAGGTAGGCGTGGGTCCCGGCTCGATCTGCACCACTCGGGTGGTCACGGGCGTGGGCCTCCCACAACTCACCGCCGTCATGGACGCCGTCGACGGCGTCGACGGCAGCGTGCCCGTGATCGCGGACGGCGGGATCCGCTACTCCGGGGACATCGTCAAGGCCCTGGCCGCCGGCGCGGGGTGCGTGATGATGGGCTCGCTGTTCGCGGGCACCGAAGAGTCGCCGGGCCAGGCGTTCCTGCTCGAGGGCCGCCGCTTCAAGGTGGTCCGTGGCATGGGGTCGCTCTCCGCCATGGAGGAGGGTTCGGCCGACCGCTATTTCCAGGAGGGCCAGATCGACCAGCAGAAGCTGGTGCCAGAGGGCATCGAAGCGCGCGTTCCGTACAAGGGTCCCCTGGCCGACACGGTGTACCAGCTGGTTGGCGGGCTCCGGAGCGGAATGGGCTATTGCGGCGCCGCCACACTGCAAGAGCTTCGTGACAAGGCGCGATTCGTGCGGATCACCGCCGGCGGCCTGCGGGAATCCCACCCGCACGACGTCCAGATCACTCGCGAAGCCCCCAACTACCACCTCTGAGCCGGCGGCAAGGGCTCGATGCAGACCTCTGACGTGGACAGCCGACTGCTGCTCGGTCCGGGACCCTCTCCGGTCTCGGAACGGGTACTCCGCGCTCTGGCGCACCCGACCGTGGGACACCTGGATCCCCAGTTTTTGGAGCTCATGGACGACGTGGGCACCCGGTTGCGGCGGGTTTTCGGGACCGACAACCGGCTGACCTTCCCCATCTCGGCCACCGGGTCGGCGGGCATGGAGGCGTCGCTCGCAAACGTGATCGAGCCGGGGGACGAGGTTCTCGTGGGCGTGAATGGGGTCTTCGGCGGGCGCTTGGCGGAGATGGCACGACGCATGGGCGCGCGGGTCGCGACCGTCGAGGCCGAGTGGGGCCGGATCGTGCCGGAGGAGGCGGTCATCGAGGCCGTGCGGGCTCGGCCCGGCACCCGGGTCGTCGCGCTCGTGCACGCGGAGACGTCTACCGGTGTGCTGCAGCCGCTGGGCGACGTCGGGCGCTTCCTGCGCGAGACGCCCACGCTCCTGGTGGTCGACGCGGTGACCTCGCTCGGTGGCGTGCCCGTGGACGTGGACGCGACCGGAATCGACGTCTGCTATTCGGGCACTCAGAAGTGTCTGGGGGTTCCGCCGGGTCTCGCACCGATCACGTTCTCTGAAAAGGCGCTCCGGCGGATCGAGGGGCGCAGCGCTCCCTGTCAGAGCTGGTATCTGGACGTCGGGCTCATCGCGGGCTACCTGGGGCAGGAGCGGCGATACCACCATACGGCGCCGATCAACATGCTGTACGCGCTCCACGAGGGTCTGCGGATCGTCGACGAGGAAGGTCTCGAGGCGCGCTACGCACGGCATGCCAGGGTCGGCCGCGCGCTCCAGAGTGCGCTCATCGACCGCGGCTTCACGCTGTTCGCTCAAGAGGGCCATCGGCTCCCACAACTCACGGCGGCACTCCTGCCCGACGGATTGGAGGAAGGTCCCTTGCGAAACGAGCTACTGCACCGCTTCGGCATCGAGATCGGGGGTGGGCTGGGCCCGGCCAAGGGGAAGCTCTGGCGGGTCGGGCTCATGGGAGCCGGCGCCACCGATGCGAGCGTGGACACGCTGCTTGCGGCGGTCGACCAGCTCCTGACCGCAGCGGTGAGGGCCTGACATGGGACGCGGGGCTGCCTTTGCGCTCGCGCTCGGCCTGGCGACCACGTTCTCGGGCTGTGCCCGGGTGGGGGTCGAGCCCGCTTCACAGCCCGTGCCCACGCAGGAGCCAACCGAGGTCCGCCAGCCCGCCGCGGCACCTGCGGTGGACCGGACGCCCAACCGGCCTGAGCGGTCGACGATCGTGCGTGTCCCCACCGAGGGAGTCATCGAGCGCGCCCAACCGCCCGCCTGGGGGCCGGAGAGCGACGAGATCCTCGCTTCCGCCTATGCCGCCAACTCGGACATCCGCGACCAGGTCGACTTCTGGCTCGATTTCTGGCAGGGAAGGGGTCGCCAGTACTTCCAGCGGTATCTACACCGGATGGTGCTGTATCACCCGCACGTGGACCGGGAGCTCCGCAAGCGGGACCTCCCCTGGTCGCTTCGTTATCTCCCCGTCATCGAGAGCGGGTACAACCCCACTGCCGTGAGCCGGGTTGGCGCAACCGGCCTCTGGCAGTTCATGAGACCCACGGCCCGCTGGCTGGGGCTCCGGGTCGACGGGCTGGTGGACGAGCGGCGGGACCCCCTGCGCTCGACGGAGACCGCGCTCGACTACCTGGTCACCCTGCGCGAGGATTTCGGGTCCTGGTTCCTGGCGCTGGCCGCCTACAATTCCGGTCCGGGTCGGGTTCGGGGGATCCTACGACGGTACGCGGAGGACGCCGCTCCCGGCGACAGCCTCTTCTGGGCGCTGTCGGAGCGGTTCCCGAACGAGACGAGCTACTTCGTTCCGAAGCTGCTGGCGGCCACCGAGCTGGCTTCAAACCCCGAGCGCTATGGCTTCGAGCCGCCGAGCGCGGCGGACTCGCTGCTGTTCGAGCTCGTGGACGTGCCGGACGCGACCTCCCTCGACGTCGTGGCCACTGCGGCCCTGGTGGAGCTGGAAGACGTGGTGGCGTTGAATCCGCATCTCGTGCAGCGGGTGACGCCGTTCCGCTCCGCCTGGTCGGTGCGGGTGCCGCTGGGGCGGGCGGAGGGCTTCGAGGCGCGCCTGGCCGAGGTGCCGTCCGACGAGCGCGTCACGTTCGTGCAACACCGTGTGGCCCGGGGTGAGACGCTCGGGCACATCGCGGAGCGCTACGGGATTCGAGTGAGTCAGCTCAGCGCGGCCAATCCGGGGGTTAGCCCACGGCGGCTGCAGATCGGGCAGCGCCTGATCGTGCCGACCGGGGCCATGTCGTCCGGCACGACCACCGTGGCTCGCGGGGCCCCGCCGGCGGCCTCGCAGCCGGTCGCCCGCACGGCGTCGGCGACCGACGAGCCCATCACTCACGTGGTCCGTTCGGGCGAGAGCCCCTGGAGCATCGCCCGCGAGTACGGCGTCTCTCTCGGGTCCCTCCAGTCCTGGAACGACCTCGACGGCGACGCCGTGGTTCGCCCGGGCGACCGGCTCGAGATTCGGGGGGCGCGGGTCACCACCTACCGGGTCCGCTCCGGCGACACGCTGTCCCAGATCGCCGAGCGTCACGGAGTCGGCACAAGCGCCCTCCTGCGGGTGAACGGCCTTACCAGCCGGTCGGTGATCCGGCCCGGTCAGGTCCTCCGTATCCCGGAGCGCTGAGGGAGCTCAGCCGTCGGGGGCAGCGGCCCAGGTGCCCGAGCGACCGCCTTCCTTGCGCAGAAGTCGGATCCGCTCGATGACCATCCCGCGGTCGATGCCCTTGGCCATGTCGTAGACCGTTAGGAGCGCCACCCCCACCGCGGTGAGCGCTTCCATCTCGACCCCGGTGGTGCCGGCGATGCTCGCCTCCGCATACGCGCGCAGCCCCGGGAGGCCACGGTCAGGCTCGATCTCCACCCGAATCGACGTTGCCGGCAGCATGTGGCACAGGGGGATCAGGTCGCCCGTGCGCTTGCCCGCCTGGATGCCCGCGATGCGAGCGGTCGCCAGCACGTCGCCCTTGGGCGCCGTACCCTCGACGATCGCGTCGAGGGTGTTCTCGGACATGCGAATGAACCCCTCGGCCGCGGCCAACCTGCGCGTCACGGTCTTTCCCGAGACGTCGACCATCCGTGCGCTGCCGTCCGGGGCCAGGTGCGTCAGGCCCGAATCTTCACTCATGTCACCCCTGTCTCGAGGTCGCGTCGCAGCTCATGCACGAGGCCGAACACGAGAAGTTGGGGATTCACGTTGCCCTGGGCCATCCAGCGTGCCTCCTCCACGCGATCGATGGCGCGCGCGATCCGCTCCGGAGAGGTGCGGACCGCGAGACGGCGCAGCCGGTCCGCCTCGTCGGCGTTCAGGACGAGCTCGTCCGCCCCGGCTCCGACTGCAGCCAGGTCCCGGAGCCATCCGGCGAGCGACCCGAGGAGCGGGGCGAGCGCCCGTGCCCGCGCCGGCGGGCGGGACATTCCCGCCGTGTACGGCCCTGCAGGCCCCCCCG
>JAHEKN010000161.1:6880-8036 GCA_024638305.1 Gemmatimonadota bacterium
AGCCGCCTCGATCAGTCCGAGCGCATCGCGCCGCACGGCCTCGAGGGGGCCGGGGTCGCCGTCCACGGCCAGGTAGCCGAGCGCCTCACCGATGGCTCCGTTCCCGAGCCGGGCCGCGACCGTCGCCGCATCCCGGCCGGCGCCCGCGTCCACCAGAAAGTCGGCCACGACGCCGTCGTCCAGGCGGCCGACGTGGACCGCCGTGGCGCGCGAGCGGATCGTGGGAAGGAGCTGCTGGGGCTCGCTGGAAGTGAGGACGAAAGTCGTGGCTCCGGGGGGCTCTTCGAGCAGCTTGAGCAGTGCGTTGGCCGCCTCCGGGCTCGCCTCCTGCGGAACCAGCGACTCGGCGTCTCCGATGACGAAGGCCTGCCGGGGCCCGGAAGACGGTTTCTTGGCCGCCTGCTGCCGAATGGTCTGCACGGCAGCCACGTAGATTCCCCGCACTTCGGGATCCCAGCTCGCCCGCAGGGGCTCGGCACGTCGCTCGGAGAGGGCCGCGCCCCGCGCTTTCTCGATCGCCGCGCGCAGTCGCTCCGGTGTCCCCGCTCCCTTGGGGCGCGGAAGAGGAAAGTGCCAATGGATGTCGGGATGCTCGATCTTTCGCGCCTGCCGGCACTGCGGGCACTGGTCGCACGGGCCTTCGTCGGTGGGCTGCTCGCACACCAGGAGTTGGGCCAGCCAGAGAGCCAAGCGCTGCTTGCCGACACCGCGGGGACCGTGGAACAGCAGCGTCCGAGGGAGCGTGCCGAGTCGGTGCGCGCGCGCGAGGCTCGACCGGATCGGCCCGTGGCCGACCAGTGGCCGCAGAACGCTCATGGCGAGGGCCCCGGCCGGCTCAACGGCTCCCGGGCTCCCGCAACCACGTCATGGGATCCACGGCCTGGGGCGCGCCTCCGCCCACCAGCATGCGCACCTGGAACTCCACGTGCGGCCCTTCCGGCGTGCCCTGTCCCCCGACCGTGCCGATCACCTGGCCCTGGGACACTTCCCGGCCTTCCACGACGCCGACGTCCTGGAGATAGAGGTACAGGGTGTAGAACCCGCCGCCGTGGCTCAGCACCACGCTCGGCCCGTAACCCTCGAACGGGCCGGCGAGCAGAACGGTGCCGGCCCGTACGGCCTCGACCGGCGTGCCGGGCGCCGCACGGATTCCGAT
>JAHEKN010000162.1 GCA_024638305.1 Gemmatimonadota bacterium
GATGGGCCACGTGGGGCACGGCCTCGGCCAGCAGCGTCGCGTGCTCCGCCACCAGCGGGCTCCGCTCCAGAACGCGCTGTCGGACCATGGCGCCAATCCGTAGGGCGCCGGAGGGGGCGAGCCCCACGTGGGCGAGGTCTCCGAGCTTGCCCAGATCGATGAGCGCGCGCGGCTGCGCGAGGCGGAAGTTCATGGTGGGAATCAGGCTTTGACCCCCTGCCAGCACCAGGACGTCGTCCCCGTGCTCCGCCCTGAGGTCCAGCGCCTCCGCTACGGTGCGGGGCCGGAAGTATTCGAAGGGCGCAGGCTTCATGGCCCCTCCTCCGCATCCGCCCGCTGGATCAGCTCGAACACCCGTTCCGGGCTGAGCGGGATCTCGCGGATCTCCACGCCGGCGTCGGACAGCGCGTCCTCGACCGCCTGGGCGAACGCCGCGGCCACCGGGATGGCGCCGGCCTCGCCGACCCCTTTGACCCCGAGCGGGTTCAGCGGCGAGGGCGTCTCCATGTGCGCTACCTCGATCTTCGGCATCACGGTGGCCGTCGGGATCAGATAGTCCATGAGGGACGCGTTCAGGAGCTGCCCCTCCTCGTCGAAGTCGAGGTGCTCGTAGAAGGCGTTCCCGATCCCCTGGGCCACGCCGCCCTGGACCTGGCCCTCCACGATCATGGGGTTGATCACCCGCCCGCAGTCGTGGACCACGGCGTACTCCAGGATGTCCACGAATCCGGTCTCGGCGTCCACCTCCACCACCATCGCGTGGACACCGCTGGCAGTGCTCCCCATGTCCGGAGCGAAGTAGGAGGTGGCTTCGAGACCCGGTTCGGTGCCGGGCTTCACCGCGCCGCGGAGCGGGTTGGCACGTACGGCGAGCTCCCCCAGGTCGAAACCGCGCTCGGGGATCCCGGCCACGTGCACGCGGCCGCCCGCGAGCCGGAGGTCGTCCTCGGCCACCTCGAGGAGCTCGCCCGCGAGCGCGAGGATCTTCCGCCGCACCGCCCGTGCGGCCCCCTCGCACGCGCTGCCAACCACCACGGCGCCCCGGCTCGCAAACGTGCCTGTGCCCCAGCCGAAGTGGCGGGTGTCGCCGGTGGACACCATCACGTCTTCCACGGCCACACCCAAGTGGTCGGCCGCGATTTGCGCGAACGACGTGAAATGGCCCTGGCCCTGTGTGCCCACGCCCGTGGCCAGCCGAACCCGTCCGCTGGGATCGACCGTGATGCGCACGCCCTCGTAAGGCCCGATCCCGGTGCCTTCGACGTACGAGACGATGCCGACGCCCAAGCGTCGCCCCTCCGAGCGCGCCCGGGATTTCCGCGCGCCGAACTCCGCGTACCCGATCATGTCCGCCGCTTTCTCGAGGGCAGGGAGGTAGTTCCCGCTGTCATAGCGGAGCGGCGCGGAATCCTGGAAGTAGATCTGGTGGTTGTGGGGGAATTCGTCGGGCCTCAAGTAGTTGCGGCGGCGGATCTCCACCGGGTCGAGCCCAAGATCACGCGCAGCGAAGTCGAGCAGACGCTCCATGACGAATACGCCGTGCTGGCGTCCAGCCCCGCGGATCGGCGTCACGATCGGCCGGTTGGTGAATACGACGCGGAACTCCGAGTAGTACGCCGGTACCCGATACGGCCCGAGCAGCGTGCACTGGGTGTTGATGGGGACGGTCAGCCCGTAGGGCGCGTACGCGCCGGTGTCATGCAGGAAGACGTCGCGGGCTCCCAGAATGGTCCCGTTGGACGCGAGCGCGAGCTCGGCCTCGTGCACCTGCCCGCGTTCCTGGGTCGTTGCGAAAAACGCCTCCTGGCGGTCTTCGATCCACCGCACGGGCCGGCCGAGCCGCATGCTGATCCAGGGAATCAGCACCTCCTCGGGATAGAACATCACCTTCGGGCCGAAGCCTCCACCGATGAACGGGGCAATCACCCGCACCTGCGATTCGAGGAGGCCGAAGCGGGCGGCCAAGGCGTTCCGGATGGGGATGGGCGCCTGCGTGGTATCCCAGACCGTGAGCTCGCTACTCTGGGCGTCCCACGAGGCAACGACCCCCCGCGTCTCGAGCGCGACCGACGTGCCCCGGTCATAGACGAACCGGCGGGAGACCACGTGGTCGGCGCGGCTGTACGCGTGTTCGTAATCCCCCTTCTGTTGAACCGCGTGCGCGGCCAGGTTGGACCCGAGATGCGGGTGTAGGAGCGTGGCGTCCGCGGACAGAGCGCCCTCGATGTCCGCCACCACGGGCAGGGGCTCCACCTCCACCACGATCTCGGCGAGGGCGTCCTCGGCGAGGTAGCGGTCCGTGGCGACCACGACGGCGATGGGCTCCCCCACGTGGCGGACACGGTCCCGCGCCAGCGGCACGTGCGTGGCGGTGTTGAAGGTGAGACCGGCGATGGGCGGAGGCGGCACCAGCAGCGGGAACGGTGCCCATTGCTCCCCGAGGTCCTCCGCAGTGAACACCGCCACGATGCCTGGCATGCGACGGGCCGCGGAGGTATCCACCGCTCCGAGGACGCCGTGGGCCACGTCCGCACGCAGGACCGCGGCGTGGAGCATCGATTCCAGCCGCACGTCGGCAACGAAGGTGGCCTGTCCGGTCAGGAGGGTCGCGTCCTCGTTCCGGCGGACGGGCGCGCCGAAGTGGCGGGTGGTCACTGCGAGCTCTCGCCGTTGGTCGCGACGCCGGCCGCGATCAGCACGGCCTTCACGATGTTCTGGTATCCGGTGCAGCGGCAGAGATTTCCGGAGAGTGCCGTCCGAATCTCCGCCTCGTCGGGGTCGGGGTTCTCGTCCAAGAACGGCAGCATCGTCATCAGGATGCCCGGTGTGCAGAACCCGCACTGGAGCCCGTGGGCCTCGCGAAAGGCGGCCTGCAGCGGATGGAGGCCTCCGTCCGGGGCCAATCCTTCCACGGTGGTGAGCTCCGCCCCATCGGCCTGCACCGCAAACATGAGGCACGACCTCGCGGATTCGCCGTCCACCAGGATGGTGCAGCTCCCACAGGCGCCGTGCTCGCAGCCTACGCGGGTGCCGGTGAGCCCGAGATCGTCGCGGAGGAAGTCGCACAGGAGCCGTCGCGGTTCGACCGAGCGCTCGTGAAGGCGGCCGTTCACGGTGACGGCGATCTGCAACTCGGCCTCCCTGCGTGTGTTCTCCGACCTCCTCGACAGGCCACGAGAACCCGGTGGTCAGGTCTCCGCAAGCGCACCGATGCGGAGCACTTCATCCACCAGGAAGTCCACGTCTTTCTTCCTCGTGCGGAAGTTCACGATGCAGACCCGCAGGCAGTAGCGGCCATCGAGCGTGGTCGGGGACATGTAGCAGCGTCCCTCACGATTGAGCGTCTCCACGATCCGGCGGTTGACCTCGGTGATCCGTTCATCGCGCGTTTCACCTTCCGGGACGTACCGGAAGCACGCGATGCTGAGCTCCGATCCCAGGCCCTCCAGCCGGGCGTGCGCAGCAACGCGCCCGTCCAGGTGCTTGCGGAGCTCGATGTCTTGCTCGATGGCCTGACGCAGCCCCGCCACTCCGCGGGCCTTGAGCACGGTCCAGACCTTGAGCCCGCGAAAGCGTCTGGACATCTCCAGGCCGCGGTCGAACAGCGCGTAGCGCTCTATGGGTTCGGTCTCGGTCACCTCCGTGTACTCGCTATCCAACTGGAAGGCCCGGCGCATGGCCGCGTCCTCACGCACCAGCACGCAGCCGGCGTCGACCGGGGCGAAAAGCCACTTGTGCGGATCCAGCGACAGGGAGTCCGCGCCTGCGAACGCCTCGGCCATCCACCCGTATCCCCCGGTGATCACGGCGGGAGCGCCGTAGCTGCCGTCCACGTGGAGCCAGACCTCGGTGTCGCGGGCCACGTCCAGGACTTCCACCAGCGGGTCGACGGTGCCGGTGTTGGCCGTTCCGGCCGAGGCGCACACGACTGCCGGAACCCAGCCCTGGTGGATGTCGTCCTCGATGCGGGCGGCCAGGGCCGCCGGGACCATTCGACGGGAAGCGTCGACGTCGATCCAGCGCACCTGATCGGGCGCGATTCCCAGCAGCCGTACCGCCTTCTGGAGGGATACGTGGGCCTCGCGGGACATGTAGACGGTGAGCCGGTTCCGGGTGCCCGCGGGAAGCCCGGCTTGGTGCTCGGCGTTCGCCACCGCGCAGGCCAGCGCATGGAAGTTGGCGGACGAGCCGCCGCTCACGAGCAATCCCGTGCCGTCGCCACCGAACCCGACCAACTGGTCCAGCCAGCGGACCGCGAGCCTCTCGATCTCCGTGGCAGCCGGCGTGGATCGCCAGGCCGCCACAGGCTGGTTGAGGGCGGAGGCCATCCCATCCGCCAGCATGCCCAGAGGGTCCGCAGACGTGCACACGTAGCCGAAGAATCGGGGGTGGCCATTGCGACGGCAGTACGGCAGCACCTTCCGCCGCCAGGTGTCCAGAATCTCGGCGGGCGGTACCCCGGACTGCGGCAGGGGCTCGTCGAGGATCGAGCGCATTTCCTCACCCGACACGGCCCTGAGCACGGGTTCCGACCGCTCGGCGGCGATCGCGTCGGCCATGAGCTCCACGAGCTCGGCTCCGAGTTGCCGTAGCTCTTCGGGAGTCAGGTCGAACGAGATGGGACCGGCTCGGGGCTCAGCCTCAGGCATTCGCCCTCCGCTCCTTGGCGAGGGCTGCCGCCAGGTCCTCCAGGCTCTCCAGATTGTGCACCGGCCGGAACTCGTCCACGTGGGGCAGGATGGCGCGGATCCCGGACGCCTTCGGCTCGAAGTCCTCGTACCTGAGGAGCGGGTTGAGCCAGATGAGGCGACGGCACGAGCGCTTGAGCCGTGCGACCTCGGCAGCCAGGCCGCGTCCCCCTTCGCGGTCCAGACCGTCCGTGATGAGCAGCACGATGGCGCCCTGGCCGAGCACGCGGCGGGACCAGAGCAGGTTGAAGCTCTCGAGACTCGCCCCGATGCGGGTGCCGCCCGACCAGTCGCGCACGGCTTCACCGACCCGGGCGAGCGCCTCGTCGACGTCCCGGTGGGCGAGCAGGCGGGTCACGTTGGTGAGCCGGGTGCCGAACAGGAACGTGTGCACGCGCTCCCGGTTCCCGGCGACTCCGTGCAGGAAATGGAGCAGCAGCCGGGAATAGCGCTCCATGGATCCGGAGATGTCGCAGATGGTGACCAGGGGAGGAGGTCGCAGGGTCCGTTCCCGCCGACGGAGGGGGATGCCCCCCCCGGAGCGGAGGCTCGCTCGCAGGGTCGAGCGCATGTCGATGCGGTGGCCACGCCGGCTGGAGCGGTAGCGGCGGGTGCGGACCGGCTCGATGGGCAGTCGGAGGCTCCTCAGGACGGCCTTGGCCCGCTCGAGCTCTTCGAGTGACATCTGCTCGAAGTCCTTCCCTCGCAAGATCTCGCGGTCGGAGTAGGTGAGCGTGGCGTCGAAGCGGGCTTCTCCTTCCGACTCGCGAGCCGCCCGCCCGTCCTTCCCGGCCATCGCCTCGCGGACCCGTCTGGCCTGCTCGGGAACCGCCGCGGGCAGCCGCGAGCGGGGCGCCGGCAGGTCGGCCACCATTCCCTCCAACTCGGGGCCCAACTCCCTCCAGAATGCCCGAAACGCCTGGTCGAACAGCTCTCGCTGCTCGCCGCGGCCGACGAACACCGCGTGGAGCGCCCAGTAGAAGTCGTCGCGCCGCGTGATCCCTACCACCTCCAGCGCCCGCACGGCCTCGAGCACCCGGCCGGTCCCGATCGGCAGGCCGACCGAGCGCAGAACGCGCGCGAATCGCAGCAGGTGGTCCAGCAGCCGGCCGGGCGAGGGGTCGCGGGGAAGGGCCTGCTGGATCAAGCGGGTCCGGCCGCGGCCAGGTCGCGGCCGACGTCGGCGAGCACGCGCTCGGCCTCGGCGCCCTTCATCCGCGCCACGTCGTCCTGGTACTTGAGAAGGACGCCGAGCGTCTCGTCCACGGTGGGACCGTCGAGCGCCTCCCGATCGAGCGCGAGCAGGGCCCGCGTCCAGTCGATCGACTCGGCCACGCCGGGCAGCTTGTACAGGTCGATCCCACGCAGCCGCTGCACGAACCCAACGATCTGGCGGGTCAGCCGCTCGGGCGCGCCCGGCACCCTCACACGGATGATCTCCAGCTCGCGCGCCGCGTCGGGATAGTCGATCCAGAAGTAGAAGCAGCGCCGCTTGAGGGCGTCGTGGACCTCGCGCGTGCGGTTGGAAGTGATCACCACCAGAGGTGGCGATTCGGCCCTGATGGTCCCGATCTCCGGAATCGTCACCTGGAAGTCGGACAGGACCTCGAGCAGGAAGGCTTCGAACGGCTCGTCGGTCCGGTCCAGCTCGTCGATCAGCAGCACCGGCGGACCCGCCGGGTCGGGCCGGAGCGCCTCCAGCAACGGCCGCTCGATCAGGAACTGCTCGGAGAACACGTCGTTGGCCAGCCGCTCTCGATCCGCGTGCTCCGTGGCCTCCGCGATTCGGATCTCGATCATCTGCCGCGCGTAGTCCCACTCGTAGACGGCGGAGGAGACGTCGAGTCCCTCGTAGCATTGGAGTCGGATCAGCCGCCGGCCCAAGGTGGCCGAGAGGACCTTGGCCAGCTCGGTCTTGCCGACTCCGGCCTCGCCCTCGACGAAGAGTGGACGTCCGAGCGACAGGGACAGGAAGAGCGCCGTGGCGAGGCTCCGATCCGCCACGTAGTCGCCTCCGGAAAGGAGGGCGACGCATTCATCGACGCTCGTGGGCAGCTTCGCTCCGGTCGTCAGCCGCAAGCCTCCACGGCGCGCTTGGCCATCACGCCGACCAGGTGGGCGCGGTACGCGGCCGACGCATCCGGGTCGGACGCGAGGCCCGAGGGATCGATCGTGATACCGGCGATCGCGCTCGGGCTGAAGTCCGCCGCGAGTGCGGCCTCGAACCGGCTGGCTCGGTGGGGCGTCGGGCTCGCGCCCGTCACACCCACACGCACCCCCGACCCGGTCCTGGCCACCATCACACCGACGATCGCGTACTTGGACGCCGGGTTCGGGAACTTGGCGTACGCCGCCCCGTCCGGAATGGGGAAGCGCACGGCCGTGACGATCTCGTCTTCGGCCAGCGCGGTCGCGAACATCCCCTGGAAGAAGTCGTCCGCGGGGATCTCGCGGCGGTCGGTGACCACGGTGGCGCCCAGGGCCAGCAGAGCCGCCGGATAGTCGGCCGCCGGATCGGCGTGCGCGACCGAGCCGCCGAGGGTGCCACGATTCCGTACCTGCGGATCTCCGATTTGGCCCGCCAGGTCCGCGAGGGCGGGAATGCTCCCCCGCACAACGTCCGAATCGGCAACCTCGGCATGCGTGGTGGCGGCACCCACCACGACCGCGCCGTCTTCGACCCGGATACCCCGGAGCTCGCCGAGCCCGGCGAGCGAGATCACGTCGGTGGGCTGGGCCAGGTCCAGCTTCATGACCGGCAGCAGGCTCTGCCCGCCGGCCATGAACTTGCCCTCGCCTGCGGCCTGCATGGCCGCCACCGCGTCCGACAGGGACGACGGGCGATGAAACGCGAAGTCGTGCATGTCGTCCCTCCTAGGCCTGAGCGCTGTGAATGGTCTGCCACACCTTCTCCGGTGTGGCCGGCATGTCGATGTGACGCACTCCCAGGTGGCCGAGCGCGTCCACGATCGCGTTGATCACTGCGGGAGGCACACCGATGGATCCCACCTCCCCGACTCCCTTCACTCCGAGCGGGTTGTGGGTGCAGAGCGTCGTGTTGTGCTCGAGCGTGAACGGCGGCAGGTCGGCCGCTCGCGGCATGCAGTAGTTCATGAACGAGCCCGTCACGAGCTGACCGGACTCGTCGTACTTGGCCTCCTCCAGGAGCGCCTGCCCGATCCCGTGGGCCAGCCCGCCGTGGAGCTGACCGGCCACGATCATCGGGTTGATGATTCGGCCCAGGTCGTCGGCGGCGGTCACCTTCACCAGCGTCACCGATCCGGTCTCGGGATCGACCTCGACCTCCGCGATGTGG
>JAHEKN010000163.1 GCA_024638305.1 Gemmatimonadota bacterium
AGACGGTGCGCCGGATCCGCGCGCTGCTTCCGCAGTGCTCCGTCGAGCTTTTGATTCCCGACTTCAAGGGAGACGAGGACGCGCTCCGCACCGTGCTCGACTCCGAGCCGGCCATCCTGGGGCACAACCTGGAGACGGTCGTGCGGCTGCACCCCGAGGTGCGCCCGGGAGGCCGCTACTGGCGCTCCATCTCATACCTCGGTGCGTCGAAGCGTATCGCCCCGCACATCTTGACCAAGACGGGCATCATCCTCGGCATGGGAGAGGAGCATGACGAGATCCGCCAGGCGTTGTCCGACCTGCGTGAGGCCTCGGTCGACATCCTGACCCTCGGTCAGTACCTGCGGCCCTCACCCATGCACATTCCTGTCGCCCGTTGGGTTACGCCGGAGGAGTTTGCCGACTGGAAGCGGATCGGCGAGCAGGAGTACGGTTTCCGCCATGTGGAGTCGGGACCGCTGGTGCGGTCCAGTTATCACGCGAAGGAGCAGGCCCGCCAGGTCGAGGCCGGCGGGCCAGGTCGGATCACCGAGGTATTGGAGGCAGATGTGAGGGCCCCGGCGGAGGTGTATAGCGCCGGTGGAGTGAAGCTGGATCTCGTTCAGCTCGAGGTCGGGCGCCCGGGACGTGGATTCAACGGACGTGACCATGGCTGATTTCGACACCCCCCAGTCGCGAGCGGAGGCCGGCGGGCCCTCGATGGACCCCGCGCCGGAAGGGCATCCAACCCGCGACTCCCATCCGCCGCCAGGCTTCGAGGCCGAGACCACGAACGGGGCGGGCACTTCGTCGGGTCCGCATTTGGCGGCCGTGGACCGTGGTGCCACCCGCACCGAGCCGGCCGACTCCCTGTACGGCTTCGAGGAAACGGCGCTTCGCCGCATGCTCGAGAACATGATCTTCTACCGCCGGTTCGAGGAGAAGGCGGAGGAAGGGTACGCCATCGGGAAGATCGGAGGCTTCTGTCACCTCCATATCGGTCAGGAGGGCGTCGCCGAGGGATGCATCGCACCGCTCCGCGCCGAGGACTACGTGATCACCGCCTATCGGGAGCACACCCAGGCGCTGGCCAAGGGAATGGACCCCGGCGCGGTGATGGCGGAGCTCTACGGCCGCGAGGGAGGCGTGTCGGCCGGAAACGGCGGCTCCATGCACTTGTTCTCAGTGGCCCATCGCTTCATGGGCGGCCACGGGATCGTGGGAGGCCAGACCGCGCTCGGTACCGGGATTGCCTTCGCCTCCAAGTACCGCGGGGACGACCTCGTCACGCTGTGCTTCATGGGGGACGCCGCCGTGAACCAGGGGGCGCTCTACGAGTCCATGAACATGGCCGCGATCTGGGAGTTGCCCATCATATTCGTCGTCGAGAACAACGACTACGGAATGGGGACCAAGTTCGATCGCGTGTCGCGCACCCAGATCGTCGAGCGATCGGCTGGCATGGGGGTGCCCGCGAGCCAGGTGAACGGTCAGGACGTGCTGGCCACGTATCGGCACTTCGAGTCGCTGATTGCGGACGTGCGCGCGGGCGGCGGTCCCAAGTTCGTGGACGTACTGTGCTACCGCTTCAAGGGCCACTCGATCGCGGACCCGTCGACCGGTGTCTACCGCACCAAGGAAGAGGTCGAGGGCAAGATGGAGACGGCCGATCCCATTCGGCTTCTGGCCGACCGGATGAAGGCCGCCGGATTGATCACGGACGAGGACGTCGACGGCCTCGACGCGAAGGCCAAGAAGGCCGCCGAGGCGGCGGCCGATTACGCCGACGCGCAGCCGCTCCCCGGGGCGGAGCAGTTGTATGCGAACGTGTATGCGGAGATCAACGAGCACGGCCGGCTGTTCTTCGACGGGCGCGAGCGACCGGTCGAAGGGGAGGGCTGACCGTGCGACAGATCACGTACCGCGACGCGCTTGCCGAGGCCATGGAAGAGGAGATGGCCCGGGACGAATCGGTGTTCCTGCTTGGGGAGGAGGTCGCCCGCTACGACGGGGCCTACAAGGCCACGAAGGGCCTGTCCCAGAAGTTCGGCGAGAGCCGTGTGGTCGACTCCCCCATCTCGGAGCTGGGATTCGCGGGACTCGGGGTCGGGGCCGCCATGGTGGGGCTACGGCCGGTCATCGAGTTCATGACGTTCAACTTCTCGTTCCTGGCGCTCGACCAAGTGATCAACTCCGCCGCCAAGATGCTCTACATGTCGGGTGGCCAGACGCCGATCCCGATCGTGTTCCGCGGCCCCACGGGAGCGGCGCTCCAGCTCTCCGCTCAGCACAGCCAGGCCTGCGAGACCTATTACGTGCACGCGCCCGGCATCAAGCTCGTCACGCCCGCCACGCCCGCCGACGCCAAGGGGCTGCTCAAGGCCGCCATACGGGACGACGATCCGGTGGCGGTCATGGAGGGTGAGCTGCTCTACAACTTCAAGGGGGAGGTCCCGGAGCTGGACGTGGACCACGTGGTCCCTCTGGGGGTGGCCGACCTGAAGCGCGAGGGGAGCGACGTGTCCATCATCACCCATGGGAAGATGGTGCACATGGCTCTACAGGCGGCGGGCAAGCTCGAAAAAGAGGGAATCGAGGCCGACGTGCTCGACCTCCGGTCTCTCCGGCCGCTCGACGTGGACGCCATCCTGGCCACGGTGGCCAAGACCAATCGTGTCGTGTACGTGGAGGAAGGCTGGCCCTACGCGGGGATCGGCGCTCAGGTCGTGGCGATCATCCAGGAGGAGGCCTTCGACCACCTCGACGCGCCCGTCCTGCGCGTGACCCAGGCCGACATCCCCATGCCCTACGCCAAGAATCTCGAGCAGATGGCCAAGCCCAGCGTGACGCACGTGATCGAGGCCGTGAACAAGGTGCTGTACCGCTAGGGGGCACTCCCCGATCAAACGACACGCCTCCTCGTGGGGCGGCGGAATAGAGGAGTAGGACGGCGAAAATGGCGACCAAGGTACACATGGAAGCGCTCTCCCCGACCATGGAGGAGGGGCAGGTCGTCAAGTGGCTCAAGGGCGAGGGCGACGCCGTCGCGAGTGGCGACGTGTTGGCCGAGATCGAGACCGACAAGGCGACCATGGAGCTCGTCGCGCGAGGCGACGGGGTGCTCCGGGCCGTCCTGGTGCAGGAAGGCGGCACCGCCGCGGTCGGGGACGTGATCGGCGTGATCGCAGGGGCGGACGAGGACATCGGCGCCCTTGTGGGAGGGGCTGGTGGCGCCCCGTCGTCCGAGGCGCCGGCAGCCACCACGGAGCCTGCCGCAGCGGAGCCAGCAGGTGGCGCGGGGCCAGCTCCGAGCGACGGCCGTGCCCAGCCGGCAACGACGCCGTCGGCTGCGCAGCCCGCTTCGGGCAACGGCCGCATCAAGGCCTCCCCGCTGGCTCGGCGTCTCGCGGAGGAGGCCGGCCTCGACCTCGCGCAGGTCAGCGGTTCGGGTCCGGGCGGCAGGATCGTCAAGAAGGACATCGAGACCGCCGTGGCCGCTGGCGTGGCTACACCGCCGCTGGCTGCGGCCCCGGGCGTTGCTCCGACGATGCCCGGGCCGGCGCCACAGCCCGTCATGGCGCTCGACGGGCCAGAGTGGGAGGACGTCCCGCTGACGCAAATGCGGAAGACGATCGCCCGGCGACTCACGGAGTCCATCGGGCCGGTCCCGCACTTCTTCCTGAACATCCATGTCGACATGACTCGCCTCGTCGAGGCGCGCCAACGCGTCAACGCGATGCTGGAGAACTCCGGAGAGAAGGTCTCGATCAACGACTTCCTCATCAAAGCCACCGCGATCGCCCTCACGCGACACCCTTCGTGCAACGTCCATTGGGGCGGTGACTTCATCCGCATGCACAATCGGGTACACATCGGGGTGGCCGTGGCCGTGGACGAGGGCCTGATCACGCCCGTGATTCGCGACGCCAACGTGAAGGGGGTCGCGCAGATCGGCAGGGAAGTGAAGGAGTTGGCGGGCCGGGCACGTGAGAAGAGGCTGCTCCCCGACGAGTACACCGGAGCGACCTTCAGCATCTCCAACCTGGGGATGTTCGGGATCCACGAGTTCACCGCGGTGATCAACCCGCCCGAGGGCGCGATCGTGGCCATCGGCGGCATTGAGGACGTACCGGTCCTGGTCGACGGCGAGCTCCGCGCCCAACCGCGCATGACCATCACGATGTCCTGCGACCACCGCGTTATCGACGGGGTCACCGGCTCGCGGTTCCTTCAGACGCTGAAGGCGATGCTGGAGGAGCCGGTGGCGATGATGGTCTAGCGCACCGGTCCAGCCGCGTCGCACCGTCCCACCGCACCCAGGACCGACACTCCTCCCGGACCGCCCAGCCGCCGCTTCTTTCTACCTGGTGTTCCGCACCGTACCATAGCGTCCCGCCGCCGACGTTCAGGCCGTTTCCCAAAAACCCCGGATTCCCATGAATCGCCCGGCTCCCGCGATCGCGCTCGCCGCTGCCTTCCTTTTTGCCTGTGCCTCGCCGTCCACGACCCCCGGCGAGCCGCCTGCTCCGGAGCAACCCGAGCCCACCGCCGACCGCGGCGGACAAACCGGGCCCGCAGGTCGGCCTGCCGGTGCCGCCGCTCGCCCCGGCGGCTCGAACCAGACGGGTCCGCGGCCCTACGATCAGGTCATCACAGCGGCCGCCGTCTCCGAGGACGGCCTCTTCAAGACGCACCGCATCGGCAACGACCTCTACTTCGAGATTCCGTCCGACAAGTTGGGCGTCGAGATGCTCCTGCTGGGCAGGCCGGTGGCCAACTCCGCACAGAGCGCCGGCGGGTTCTTCGGCGGCGGCACCCGACTGATCGTCGAGTGGAACAGGTCCGGCAACCGAATTCACGTGCGGGAGAAAAAGTACGACGTGGTGGCCTCCGAGGACGCGGCCATCTCGCGGCAGGTGGACAACCTGCGGCAGGGGCCAATCATCGGGGCGTTCGACATCGCGGCGTTCGGACCGGACTCCTCCGCGGTCATCGACGTGACGGCCCTATACACCGCGCCCAATGATCTCATGGGGAGCATCGAGGGCCTCCAGCGCGACCGCAGCTGGATCGAAGAAGTGCACGCCTTTCCCGGCAATGTCGAGGTCGAGGCCACGCAGACCGGAAACGTCCGCTCCAGCGGCCCCGGAGGCCCCGGGGGTCCGCCCGGGCCCGGAGCAGGAGGCAATCAAGGACCGCGGCCCCAGACACAGCGCGTGCACTGGAGCATGATGGAGCTCCCTGCAGAACGGATGATGCCCCGGCTGCACGACAAGCGGGTGGGGTTCAACAACTTCTCGTTTCACGACATGGGGCGCCCCGAGCACCGATCGGAGGAGATCACCTACATCAGGCGCTTCCGTCTCGAGAAGGCCAATCCCGCCGCGGCCATGTCGGACCCGGTGGAGCCGATCGTCTACTGGATCGATCCGGCCACTCCGGACTGGCTCAAGCCCTGGGTGAAGAGCGGCGTGGACGCCTGGCAGGTGGCGTTCGAAGAGGCCGGCTTCACCAACGCCATCGAGGGCCGCTTCGCGCCCACCAAGGAGGAGGATCCGACCTGGTCGCTGTACGACGCCCGCTACTCCGTGATCTACTGGCGCCCCTCGACCGTTCCCAACGCCACCGGAGGCCAGGTGTGGGACCCCCGGTCGGGGGAGATCCTCAAGGGCGAGGTCAACATGTACCACAACGTGATGAACCTCGTGCGCAACTGGTATTTCACGCAGGTGAGCCCGGTGGATCCACGCGCCCAGTCGTTGCCCATGCCGGACTCGCTGATGGGCGCGCTGGTCGAGTACGTGGTGACGCACGAGGTGGGGCACTCGATAGGCTTTCCGCACAACATGAAGGCGAGTGCCATGTATCCGGCCGACTCGCTCCGGAGCGCGACGTTTCTGGAGCGCATGGGCGGACACGTGGCGACGCTCATGGACTACTCTCGCTTCAACTACGTGGTACAGCCTGAGGACGGGGTCCCCCCGCACCTGCTCATTCCGGGTATCGGTCCCTACGACAGGTTTGCCGTCCGGTGGGGCTATTCCGTCGTCCCGGGCGCAACGAGCCCCGAGGGGGAACGGAGTACCCTCGATTCATGGGCCCGGATGCAGGACACGATTCCGTGGTTTCGGTTCTCGACCTCCGACTCACGCAACGACCCCGAGAACCTCACGGAAGCCGTGGGCGACCAGGACGCCGTCAAGTCCACCAAGCTCGGCATGCGCAACCTCGAGCGGGTGGCCACGTCGCTCATTCGGGTGGCCGAGCGAGAGGGCGAGGACTACGCGCTGCTCGAGGAGCTGTACTCGAACGCGGTCCAGCAGTGGGGCCGCTACATGGGCCACGTGGCCGCACTGGTGGGCGGAGCGTTGACCCAGGAGAGGTACGGGACCGGAGCGCGGTTCGCGCCGGTGTCCAGAGCGCGCCAGCAAGAGGCCGTCAGATACCTGAACGAGGTGGCCTTCATCACGCCAGCCATCTTTGTCGACGCGGCGATCCTGACCCGCATCGAGGCGGAAGGGGTGGTCCCGCGCATTCGCACGGCCCAGAGCCGGGTTTTGCGCACGCTCATCAACGCGCCCCGGATGAGCCGCATGGTAGAGTACGAGGCTCTGGCCGCCGCGCAGGGGAACGGCGCCTACACGATCGCCGACCTGATGGGGGATTTGCGACAGGGGGTGTGGGGAGAGGTCGTTCGTGGCACCGCCCGGATCGATGTCCATCGGCGCAATCTGCAGCGGGCCTACCTGGAGGCGGTGGACGCGGAGCTGAACCCGCCCGAGCGGCCCAGCGGCCCTCAGTTTGGCGGCGGTGGACCCCAGGTTCCCGTGTACAACTCCGATGCCCGGCCAGTCCTGCGAGGCGAGCTCAGAGAGCTCGACCGCCTGGTGCAAAGCGCCATCGGGCGGGCGGGGGATCGCATCACACGCCTCCACCTCGAGGACGTGCGTATGGAGATCGAGCGCATCCTGGAGGGCCCGCGCCGGCGAGGATGACGCGACCGATGCGCGGTGACATCCACGACGCGGACGTGCGGGCCGAAGTCCTTCGGCGGCTCGCGACCCTGGAGGCCGCGAGCGAGCGCCGCTGGGGGAAGATGGACGCGCACCAGGCGATGTGCCATCTGGCCGACGCGTTCGACCTCGTGGCCGGGAGGCGGAAGGCGAGTCCGATCAAGGGACTCCCGCTGCCGGGTCCTCTCCTCCGGCTCGTCGCGCTGCGGCTCCCCGTTCGCTGGCCCAGGGGAGCACCCACTGTGCCCGAGGCCGATCAGACGAAGGGGGGTACTCCACCGAGTGAGTTCGAGGCCGACCGGGGCCGCCTGGTGGCGCTGATCGAAGAGTTCGCGGCCTGGCCCGAGGACCGGTCGCGGCCGAGGCATGTGTTCTTCGGCCTCATGAGCCGCAAGGATTGGGGGCGGTGGGCCTACCGCCACATGGACCACCACCTGCGACAGTTCGGGCACTGACGGGACAGGCGCCTCCCTCGAGCGTTCCTGCGCCCAAGACCGTGCGCGCGGGCACCCGGACGGGTCCGGGTGCGGAGAGCGATTCCGGCGGTGGTTCTTCCGACAGCCGCATCGCGCGTTACCCCGCTGCCGCCGAACGACGGTCGCGTTACGATTGATGGCCCGAGTGAGCGACCCGAGCCCAATTTGGCGAGCGGACACATGGATACGTCGACACTGGCGGACGAGCTGGAGCTGGAAGCCGATCTGAGCGAAGCGATCGACGCGGTCACCGCGGCGCTCGCGACCGAGGGATTCGGCGTGCTGACGCGCATCGACGTGCACGACGTCTTCAAAGCCAAGCTCGACCTGAACTTCCGGCCTTATTCGATCCTGGGAGCCTGCAACCCCCACATGGCGCGGCGCGCCCTCGAGACCCGTTCCGACGTGGGCCTGCTGCTCCCCTGCAATGTGGTTGTGGAGGAGACCGGTCCCGGTCGGGTAACCGTCAGGATTGGCCGGCCGGCCACGTTGATG
>JAHEKN010000164.1 GCA_024638305.1 Gemmatimonadota bacterium
CGAGTAGAGATTGTCGCCAGGCCGATGTCCGCCGTAATACGCCGACGTGGGCGCGGTGAGCGGGACGTACACCATCCCGAGTTCCTCGTCCGCGCTCAGGCAGCACCACGATCCCAGGTCGCCCGAGTGCATCCGCGAGTCCTGGCCCCAGGTCTCGACACCCGGTTCGCCCTCTTGCGGCACGACGTTGAAGGTCCAGAGCTGCCGACCCGTGCGCACATCGTATCCCCGGACGTTCTCCGGAGCGCTCCCCCGCCAGCGCATCCCGGAGTCGCCTGCCCCGTCGACCACCCCGCCGACTACGACGACGTCGCCCACGACGATGGGGCCCGAGGACCAGCTGAAGCTGCGCCGACCCGGCGGGACCAGGTCGACGCGGCCGCCGTCGCCGAACCCGGCGTGGGGACGGCCCGTCGCCGGATCGAGCGCGTAAAGGTGGCCACCGCGGACGGAAAGCAGACGCCGATCCGTTCCGTCCGTCCAGCGGTCCACGCCGCGGGAGCTCCGACCTTCGGCCTCGTCTTGCGAGTCGTCGAACGGGCGTTGCCGCCAGATGGTCTCGCCCGTCCCCGGGTCGAACGCCTCCACCAGACCGTGGGTGTTGGGCGCGAACAGGACGCCATCGACCAGTATGGGAGTGGAGCGCAGGTTGCCCGATACGACGCGCCCGGGGAACATGGCCGTGAAGGCCGGATCCACCGCGGAGCGCCGCCAGAGGACGGTCAGGCGCTCCACGCTGGCCCGGTCGATCACATCCAGGGGTGCATAACGCGTGAACGAACGGTCGCCACCGAAGTATGACCAGTCGCTCGTGCCCGGCCGTTGGGCGGAGACCGGGGCCACGTCACCGAGCAGGAGAGGGGCGCAGAGCATGATTGCACACAGGGCCGGCAGCGTTCCGAATGGTCGCGACGTCGATTTCGGGCCCGCCGGTTCAGTCCTCATGACGCGATCCTACCGCTCCGCCACCTCGCCATCAACGACGCGGACGCCGGGACGGACGCGATGACCACGTCACGCCGGTGGACCCTGGGCATCGCAGTGGGCGGATTGGCCGTGGCGGCGGCGCTCTGGTCCCTGCGGGGAGAGCCGGCCACCGAGGCTGTGCCGCTCGAGCGGGAGGCCGTCGTCGCGGACGTGCTGTCGCCCGAATCCGCCGAGTTGGTGCGGGCCGCCTGCAGCGGCTGCCACGTATTCCCCGAGCCCGACATTCTGCCGCGCGAGTTCTGGCCCGTGGCCGTCGAGGGGATGTACGAGATCGCCGCGGAGCGGGAGATGGAGCTCCCTGTGAGCCTACAGCGCGCGGGCCTCTGGTACCTGCTGAACGCCCCCGACTCGCTGCCCACCGCACCAGGACGCACCGACGCGGGGCCGGGGCCGCTCCGGTGGGAGCGCACGGAATGGCGGCCGGAGGATCTGCCGGACAGCCGCCCGGCGGCGCAGGCGCCGAGGCCGGCGGTCACGCACGTGAAGGCGGCCCGCCTGTTCGAAGGACCTGGCATGCACATCCTCGTTTCCGACGCCTCGACCGACCGGGTCTACGCCCTCCGCCACGGTGACCCCGGTGTGTCCTCCCTCGTTCTGGGATCCGTTCCCGATCCGGGTCGGCTCGCTGTGACCGACCTGGACGAGGACGGCTCAGTGGACGTGGTCGTGGCGGCGCTCGGTCGCCTGGACCCCACCAACGAGCGTGTCGGATCCATCGTCTGGCTCCGGCGGACTGGCGCGACCGAGTTCCAGCAGTCGGTGCTCGCCGACGGCCTGGGACGCGTGGCGGACGTCCATGCAGTGGACCTCCGCGGAAACGGAGGCACGGACCTGCTCGTCGCGTCGTTCGGGTGGATGGAGAACGGCGGCCTGCTCTGGCTCGAGCGGGCGGGCCGGGCCGGCGAGCGTCCCCGGTTCACGCAACACGTGCTCGACCCCCGCCCCGGGTTCACGGACGTGCGCGCGGCGGACATGGACGGGGACGGCCGCCTGGACGTGGTCGCGCTCGTAGCTCAGGAGTTCCAGGAGGTGATGGTCTACTGGGCCGGCGAAGACGGGTTTCGGGCCGAGTCGATCTTCCGTGCGCCCAGCCCCGATTGGGGCTTCACGGGACTCGAAGTCGTGGACTTCACCGGAAACGGCCGTCCCGACGTGGTCGTGACCAACGGCGACAACCTTGACCTCACGGTGGCCAAACCGCACCACGGCGTCGGGTTGGTCGAGAACGAGGGTGGTCGCCGGTTCGCCTATCGACACCTGACCCATGTGTACGGAGCGCATCGAGCGGTGCCGGTGGACCTGACGGGCCAAGGTCCGGGCCTGCTGGTGGCGGCCTACTTGCCGCCGACCGTCGCTCAACGGGCTCCACGGCCGTTCGAGGCCGTGATCTGGCTCGAGCGGGTCGGGCCGACCCGTCTGGTGCGCCGGGTGCTCGACGCGGACGGGGTCGACCACATGAGCCTCGCCGTCGGAGACTTCGGCGGCGACGGCCTCCAGGACTTCGCGGTCGGGCTCATGGACCTGGGCGTGGTGGACCCGGCACAGGCGCACACCGGCGCGCCACTCACGTCCTGGGTGACGGTGTGGCGAAACGTGGGTGCGGCGGTGCCGGCGGGTGCTTACCGCGAAGCCGACGTCATCGATTGGCGGCGCGAGACCCGCTAGGCCCCAGCGTTCAGTTCCCCTGCGGCTGTCCCGGCCGACGGAGCGTGGCCGTTTGACCCTCTGCGAACCCGTCGAGCCAATGGAGGGTCAGAATGCCGTCGGCAATGCTCCACTCCACGTTCACCGCGTTCGTCCGGTCCTCCGCGCTGAACTCGGCCATGTAGTTCGGGTCCTTGGCCATATAGGCCTCGTAGCTGAACCGATTGCCGTCCATCGTATAGCGGCCCGAGTTGGCCACGAACGAGCCATAGGCGGCGAGCGTCTCCGCCTCGGTCATCGTGTCGCCATCGTACGTGGGGCGGGTCTCATCGCCCAGCACGTACATCATGCTGTAGGTCCCCGTGGCCGCGAACACGAACAGCCCACGCTGGGGAGTGTCGTCCGTCACTCCGTCCGCTGACGTCCAACTCGTGATGATCCACCCGCCCGCGAGCTCCGGGGAGCCCTGGGCGTGTGCGGGAGGCTGCCAGGGGCCGAAAAGGGCGGTCATGAGCACGAGGCTCGAAACGGCGGCTGGTACACTTCGCATCAGACGTTCTCCTGGTGGAGACGACGGGTACGGCCCCGGGGGGCCCGGAGCGATGGGGGGGTGTTGCACCGTCCGGCGGCACCGGGAACGCGCACCGCCGCGTCCAATTGGGGGTCGCACGGCCTCCGCCGCAAATGACGTGGCGGCCGTTGAGTGGAGGAGTGCTCGAGCTGCTCGAGTAGCCCGCGTCCCGTGCCGTCCCCTGGAGGCGCTCGGCCAGGTAGGAGCGAGGGTAGGAGCGAAGAGAGGGCCCGGAGCGGTTTCCGGACCCCCTCCCTTTTCGTCACATCCGACGAGCGGCGCTCGTCACTCGGCCCGAGACCGGCGAGACCGCCCTCCTCTCCCTTCGGGCACTACCGGCCTTCCCGGGCGTAGATATCCCGGCCTACCACTCGAATGCCGCCTCCCGCTCGAGTGCCGCCAGCCGCTCGACGCCCGACATAGCCACGCCGCAGGAAGGAGGGTCCCCTGCTGTCCAAACTGTCCCGATTCTGTCGGAATGCGGGTCCGCCTCTGTGCCGGGCTCTACGCGCCCACGCTCGCCCTACGGGTCAAGCTGGAACGTGAGCGCATCATCGGTGCCTGAGGGCGGCCCAGGCTCACGCCCGCCTTCGCGGCGGACGCGGGCGATGATCTGCATCGCGGCCGGTGCGTGGGTGGCCGCCGCCGTGTGGTTGGTGCCCGGCCTCATTCGCCAGGGGCATGCGGGGAGCAGCATTCCGGCCATAAACGCCATCTTCTCCGGGCGAGACGTGCACGACGTGGGATTCTACCTCGGCATGTGGAGGCGGTGGGCCGCCGTCGGGACGTTCATGGTCGCGGGCCTGTCCGCAGTCGGATTCTCGGTGGTGCGGTACCGCGCCTCGATCCGAAAGGCCTTCCGGTACGACCGCTGGTGGTCCCCCGCACCCGTCGGCGATGTGCTCCTGATCTCGGCCTGGTTCGGTTGGTGGACGGGCCTGATGGAGTTCAGCTACCGCTTCGGCACCGACGCGTTCAGCCTGCGCCCGTCCGAGGTGCAAGCCGAAGACCTGTGGTTGGCCCCTGTCGCTGGAACCGTGGCCTTCTTGCTGCTGGCGTTGGCGCTCTCGCTCGCGGTGCGACTGGCCAAGCGGCCTCATTCCCTGCGACCCGCCCTGGTGTTGGGGCTGGGGTTGCTCGCGTTTTCCGCGCTGCGCCTGCTCGAGCTCGGAATCCACCCGCTGGCGGCGGCGCTGCTGGCCCTGGGCCTGGCCGTCCAGCTGAGCCGGCCGCTCGCGGCCTGGCAGACCGGCCTGACATCTCTGGTCCGCCGCACGGCAGTGGCCATGTGCGCGCTCACCGCATTGGCGGCGATCACCATTCCGGTGGCAGAGAGCTGGCGAGAGCGCAGAGCGCTCGCCGGTCTCCCGGCGGCGGCGGCGGGCGCGCCCAACGTACTGCTGCTGATTCTCGACACCGTCAGGGCACAGAGCCTGGGTCTCTACGGTGCGGCCCGCCCCACTTCACCCAGCATCGAGCGGCTGGCCGAGCGAGGGGTCGTGTTCGAGCGAGCGTATGCGCCGGCCCCTTGGACACTGCCGAGCCACGCGACGCTCTTCACAGGACTGTGGCCACACCAACACCGCGCCACCTGGGGTCGTCGGCTCGTGGACGGCGTGGCCCCGACCTTGGCGGAGGTGATGGCCGACGAGGGGTACGCGACCGGCGGCTTCGTGGCGAACATGGTTTTCACCGCCCGCGGGTCGGGCCTGGACCGGGGGTTTCACCACTACAGGGATGCCCCGCTTTCCTGGAGCCGGCTACTCGGGGCCAGCCCCTTGCTGGCCTGGCCGTTCGAGCGCGTGCGGCTGGCGCTCGGCAACCACCGCAGAGCGGCGCGCAAGCCTGCAGCGGTCGTGAATCAGGAACTCCTGGAGTGGCTCGACGGGTACGGGAGTGATCGTCCGTTCTTCGCATTCCTGAACTACTTCGACAGCCACCTCCCATACGGACCGCCCGCTCCGTTCGACACGCTCTTCACGGCGCCGGGCGACCGCTATTGGGCGATCGGGAATTCCCGCCAGGCCGCCCTGTACTCCGAGGAGGAGCTCCATCAGCTGCGGGCGTCCTACGAGGAGGCGGTGGCCTACGTGGACCACCAGGTCGGCAGGCTGATGGAGGCTCTCGACTCCCGGGGGCTCAGGAACAACACGATCGTGATCGTAACCTCGGACCACGGAGAGCAGTTCGGAGAGCACGGAGTGATCGGCCACTCGAACAGCCTCTATGATCCGGTCACGAGGATTCCACTCGTGATCGCGGATCCTCGGTCCCCCGGGCTGGGCGGGCGCCGCATCGCCGCTCCGGTCAGCCTCAGGGACGTGCCAGCCACCATCCTCGATCTGGTGGGAGCCTCGGGCGGACTACCCGGGCGCTCACTCCGAGGCCACTGGATGGGCGGCGCATCGCCGGAGCCCATTCTCATGCAGAACGACCGCGGATTCGAACGCCTCTCGATGCTCGGTGTGGTGGATGGCGATTGGAAATACGTCCGGACCTTTCGCGCTGAGGTCGTGGAGGAGCTCTACCAGGTCGTGTCGGATCCTGCCGAGGCGACCGACCTGGCGCTCACGGCGGATGCGCGCGAGACCGGCTCGCCGCTGGCGCGGCTGCGGTTCCTGGCCGATTCCCTGGCGGGCCGGCCGGAGGTGGAACCGGGCAGCTGAGCGCGTGTGACCTCTTTCAGGCCGTCATGTCCTGCAACACGAACGCGCGCGGGCCAGGGTCGGCAGCCAAGACTGGGAGACGACTTGTGACTAAGGCACCGACGAAGAGGTTGGCGTGGATCCCGTAGCGACGAGGTCCGACACACCTGGCTCGCCGGCCGCGCGGGAACGCGCCCAGGCGCTGCTCGAGGCTTCGATGGGGACGCCGTTCTTCGGAGGCAACCGGATCGACATCCTCCGCAATGGCGTCCAGATCTTTCCGGCGATGCTCGAGGCCATCGAATCGGCGTCCGAGCGCATCGACTTCCTCACGTTCGTCTACTGGAAGGGAGACATCGCCCGCCGCATGGCGGAAGCACTGGCGGACGCCGCCCGGCGGGGGGTGGCCGTGCGGGCGCTTCTGGACGGCGTGGGAGCCTTCCCCGTGGACCGCGGTCACATCGACGTGATGACGTCCGCGGGTGCCGACGTGCGTTGGTTCCGCCCGGTGCGCCAGTGGTTGGCGCCCTGGAAGATGACGCACCGCACGCACCGTAAGGTGCTCATCTGTGACGGTGAGGTCGCCTTTACGGGCGGCGTGGGGATCGCCGAGGAATGGGAGGGCGACGCTCGGAACCAGCGAGAGTGGAGGGACACCCAATTCCGCCTGC
Source organism: Gemmatimonadota bacterium (assembly GCA_024638305.1). GTDB lineage: Bacteria > Gemmatimonadota > Gemmatimonadetes > Longimicrobiales > Gaopeijiaceae > JAHEKN01. The sequence continues at coordinate 6,519 of JAHEKN010000164.1, forward strand.
GTGGACCTGCGGTGAGAGGCCTCCAGGCGGCCTTCCTCGGCAACTGGCTCGAAGTCGCGGCCCGGGACACGCTCCGACCCGAGGACGTGCCCGCCGCGGCGTCGCACGGTTCCGCGAACGTCCAGGTGGTGCGCTCCACCGCGTCGGTCGAGTGGAGCGATCTGTCGACGTTGGTGCGGACGCTCATCGAGCTGCCGGAACGCCGACTTCGCGTTTCCACGCCGTACTTCGTCCCTGACCCCACCCTGGTCGACGCGATCTGCGACACGGCCGCGCGAGGGATCGAGGTCGATGTGCTCCTCCCTGGACCGCACACGGATCAGCGGGTGGTCCAGGTGGCGGGTGAGGCCTGCTACGAGAGAATGCTCGAGACCGGCGTCCGCATCTTCGAGTACCAACCCACGTTGATTCACCAGAAGATCATCGCCGTCGACGATCATCTCGTCACGATCGGGAGCGGCAACCTGAACCACCGGTCGCTCATCCAGGACGACGAAGTCCAGCTCGTCGTCCTGGATCCCGACTTCGCGCAGCGTGTGGCCGCAATGCTCGACGAAGACTTCAGTCGCGCCCGCCCCATCCAGCTCGGAGACTGGTCCCGCCGCGGGCTCCTGCGTCGGTCCGCGGAGAAGCTCGCGGCGCTCTTCCGCCGCCAACTGTAACCGGAACCCGCCCGGCCCTCGTCAGGCATCCTGACATTTCACAACCGTCGCAATCGAAACAAATCACGAAAGGGCGACGGCTTGAGCTTCCGCGACCACCCCGCCGCAAACGCCTGCGCTGATTGAGCTTTCGGCCGTCGCCTCCCCGCTTGCCCCACGGTTTGGCACTTGCTCCCCCAGTGCTACGGAACGCTCCGGAGATGTGCCGGGGCGGACGTGAACGCGCCTCGCAGCGCAAGAGAGGGGGCACATGAACCTCGGACATCGATTGACCCCCGTGTTGACCCTCGCCGCGATGGTCCTCGCGACCTCGGGATGCGCGAGCATGAACAACACGGAGAAAGGAGCGACGGCGGGCGCCGCGACGGGCGCTGTCGTCGGTGGAATCATCGGGAACAACACCGGCTCCACGGCAAAGGGAGCCATCCTGGGTGCGGTGGTCGGCGGAACCGCCGGCGCCGTGATCGGCCGCCAGATGGACAAACAGGCCAAGCAACTCGAGGAAGAGCTCGATGGCGCCAACGTGGAACGCGTTGGCGAAGGGATCCAGGTCACGTTCGACTCGGGCATCCTGTTCGGCTTCGACCAATCCACGCTGAAGGCCCAGGCAAGGGCCAACCTGGCCCAACTGGCGGAGAGCCTCCGCGCGTACCCGGAAACCGAAATCCTGGTGGTCGGTCACACCGATGCCGTCGGTACCGCCGAGTACAACCAGGGGCTGTCGGTACGGCGAGCCCAGTCCGCGACCAGCTACCTGGCCTCCGAGGGCGTCACGC
>JAHEKN010000165.1 GCA_024638305.1 Gemmatimonadota bacterium
CGATCTGATCGTGGTCGACGGCCGGGCCCGTGGCATCGTGTCGCGGGACCTGGTGAGCGGCCGTATCGAGTCGCACATCGCCGACGCCGTCGTGCTGGCCACGGGCGGCTATTCGAACGTCTTCTTCCTGTCCACCAACGCCAAGGCGTGCAACGTCACGGCAACGTGGAGGGCTTACAAGCGGGGGGCCGGATTCGCCAATCCCTGCTTCACGCAGATCCACCCGACCTGCATCCCGCCGAGCGGCGAGTACCAGTCGAAGCTGACCCTGATGAGCGAATCGCTCCGCAACGACGGGCGCATCTGGGTGCCGACCGAGCCCGGCGACGCCAGGAGCGCCGACTCGATCCCGGAGGAGGAGCGGGACTACTACCTCGAGCGGATCTACCCGAGCTTCGGCAACCTGAGTCCACGTGACATCGCGTCACGGCGGGCCAAGGAGATGGTCGACGCGGGGCACGGCGTCGGACCCCAGCGAAACGGCGTCTACCTGGACTTCCGCGACGCCATCGGTCGACTGGGCAAACGTTCGATCTCGGAACGCTACGGCAACCTCTTCGCCATGTATCAGAAGATCACGGGCGAGGACCCCTACGCGGTGCCCATGCGCATCTACCCCGCCCCCCACTACACGATGGGCGGTCTTTGGGTGGACTACGACCTCATGAGCACGGTCCCCGGTCTGTTCGTCATCGGCGAGGCCAATTTCTCCGACCACGGCGCCAACCGTTTGGGGGCCAGCGCCTTGATGCAGGGGCTGGCGGACGGGTACTTCATCGTGCCCCTGACGATCGGCGACTACCTGTCCCGGTCGGACGCGGTGCCGGTCGACGTGCATCACACGGCGGTCATCGCCGCGGAGCGCGACGTGCAGAGCCGGGTCAAGAAGCTCCTCGACGTCCGGGGCAGCAAGTCCGTCGACGCCTTCCACATGGAGCTCGGACGCCTCGTCTGGGACCACTGCGGCATGGAGCGCTCGCGTGAAGGGCTCGAGAGCGCCCTCGAGGCGATCCCCGAGCTGAGGGCAGAGTTCTGGTCGGACGTGAACGTGCTGGGCGCGGGGGAAACGCTGAACCAGTCGCTCGAGAAGGCCGGGCGGGTCGCCGACTTCCTGGAATTTGCGGAGGTGATGTGTCGGGACGCGCTCGCGCGGGACGAGTCGGCCGGAGCGCACTACCGGGTCGAGCATACCACTGAGGATGGTGAGGCACGCCGCGAAGACGCCGAGTTCACCCACGCCGCGGTCTGGGAGTACCGCGGCCCGGAGGACGACCCCAAGCGACACCAGGAGGAGTTGCGCTTCGATCACGTGCCTCTGACCCGCCGGAGTTACAAGTGAGGGGGCCGGGACGATGAGGCTGAAGCTCCACGTCTGGAGGCAGTCGGGACCCACGAGCTCGGGCTCCTTCGAGACCTACGAGGCCAACGACGTCGGTCCGGGGATGTCGTTCCTGGACGTCCTCGATCTCGTGAACGAAGGCCTCAACCACGCGGGCAGAGAGCCGATCGCGTTCGAGCACGACTGCCGCGAGGGCATCTGCGGCTCCTGCGGGATGATGATCAACGGCGTCCCGCACGGGCCCATGAAAGCCACCACGGCCTGTCAGCTGCACATGCGGGAGTTCGCCGACGGGGACGAGGTCTGGATCGAGCCCTGGCGGGCCACCGCGTTTCCGGTGATCAAGGACCTGGTCGTGGACCGATCGTCACTCGACCGGATCATCGAGTCCGGGGGGTACATCGCCGTGCGGACGGGTAGCGCCCCCGAGGCCAACGCGATTCCCGTGAGCCAGGAGGCGGCCGAGGACGCGTTCGACGCCGCCACCTGCATTGGGTGCGGGGCGTGCGTCGCGGCGTGCCCGAACGCGTCGGCCATGCTCTTCACGGCGGCCAAGGTCACGCACCTGGGCATGCTGCCCCAAGGCCAGACCGAGCGGGGCCTGCGCGTGCTGGACATGGTTCGCACACATGACGAGGAAGGGTTCGGCAACTGCACCAATCACGGTGCCTGCCAGGAAGCCTGCCCCAAGAGCATCTCGATCGAAACGATCGCCAGGCTCAATCGCGACTACCTGAGGGCCCTCTTCGGTGAAGGCGATCGGTAGCGGCCTCGCCGGCCGCGTCCTCCCGACACTCCTGTTGGCCGCGGCTCTGGCCGCTTGCTCCGTTCACATGGAGGTCCTGAGCGACGATCCCGGCGAGACGGCGTTCCTCACGCGCCGGCCCTGGAGCAGCATGGTGTACCTGGCGGAGACGGACTCCGGAGTGATCGCTATCGACCTGGGGTGGCGGGGCGGGGACGGCGCCTTCGATGACGGCCTCGAGCAGCTCGGGCGCGACGTCGCGGACGTGCGCCACGTGTTCATTACGCACAGCCACCGCGATCACATCGCCGGCTGGCAGGTCGTCCCGCACGCCACGTTCCACGTGCACGAATGGGAAGCCGCGCGATTCCATCGGGAGACCGATCATTCCGACTTTCCATCCGCGCTGTCGGAGGTGCTGAACGAAGCCGACGCGCCGTCGCCGGGGGACGTCCGCGTGGAGGCGTTCGGCCGGGACACGGCGTTCGCGCTCGGACGTGACACGGTATTCGCCTACTCCGTGCCGGGGCATACCGCGGGGAGCTCCGCCTACCGCTTTCGCGACCTCGTTTTCGTCGGCGACGCGATCTCGTACATGCCGATCCTCGGCTTCCACGGACCGAGTCGTCTCTACTCCGAGGACCGTGAGGAAGGGGAGCTCAACCTGGCCGCTCTATTTCGGAAGATCGAGGGGACCGGCGTCCGCTGGGTGTGCACGTCGCACGGCAAGTGCGCGGAGCTCACGCCGGAGTTCCGGCGCCGGACGACGGGCGTCCCCGGTACCTGAGCGGGTCTTCTTATCCGGTCGCTACGGCCGGCGGAAGATGTCCAGGTCGAGCTCCGGATTGATCACCACGTCGCCGGTCCGCACGATCATGCGCAGGCGCCCCTCGGGGTCGAGGTACTCCCGGCTTCCCACGTAGTAGTAGCCGTCTGCCGACCGGATATCGGTCCAGCGCATGGGATTGGGTCGACGACCCCGCTCCGTCTGGTACGACACCTCCACCGGGAGGGTCTGACCATCGACGAAACGGTAGCGCCAGGTGTCCCGCGATGTCCCGACTCCATCACCGAACGTGACGGTGACGAGCTTGCGGCCCTGACCGTCGTCCTCCGCGTACTCGAGGTTCACCCCGGCGTCGTTGAGCTTGAAGGGAAGGAAGATCCAGTAGTTGAGGTCGCCCCCGACGTAGTCCGCCTGGTCGTAGTCCATGTCCCCTTCGGACAGGGGCTCGCCGTTCATGACCGCCCACTTGCCGCCCGGATGCCATCCCTGCTGGATGAAGTCGTCGCCCTCCCAGCGCTCCACCCGTGAGTAGAGCCCCATCTGGTCCCGATGGATGGTCGCATAGCGGGGGCGCGCACGGCGGAGCCGGCCGGACACGGGATCGTAGATTTCGGTCGTCACGGTGAACTCGGCCGATCGGATCCGGTGGTAGCTGTCCATTCCCCCGAGCGATTCGACCCAGCGGTCGATGAGCGCCTGAGCCTCCGGGGCTCGTTGCGCGGCGACGGGCTGGGCCACCGCGGCGCCCCCCAACGCCAAGAGTGCACTGCCGATCACTGCGACCGTACGCATTGGTCCCCATTGCTGTGGGTCCATCCGACCAGGGCTCCCACCTGGAGCTCCCCCGCGGACCCAATACCCTGAAGGGCCGGGGAGATCCCGGCTACCGATCACGCCGCTTGCTCGCCCATGCGCGGTTCCGGTACTCTCCAGCCCCGTTCCAATACCCTGCCCGACCGATGCCCGGGTATCGGGGGAGCCTCCCATGAAGAAAGCGCTCGGCCTGGCTGCCCTCTCGGTCGGCCTGGCGTCCTCTGCCTGCGTGCCCGCCCCGTCGGATCCGGGTGCGGACCTCATCCTGAGCGGAGGCCGTGTCTGGACCGGGGACGACGATAACCCCTGGATCGAAGCCGTGGCGATCCGCGACGGCCGGATCCTGCGCGCGGGCTCGACGGTCGAGGTGGATCGAGAGCGCCGGCCCTGGACGCGGGTGATCGACCTCGAAGGCCGCTACGCCGGCCCGGGGTTCATGGACAACCACACGCACTTCAACCGCGCCGGCGAGCTGCTGCTGGGCGTGAACCTCCTCGACGTCTCCGACGGGGAGGGACTCAGGACCCGCGTGGCGGAAGCGGCGGAGCGGCTGCCCGATGGCGCCTGGATGGTGGGGGGCATGTGGGGAGCGTACGAGCAGTGGGAAATGAGCTCGACCGGGCGGGAGAGCGGCGCCGGAGCGGACCGGCTCTTCCGCCCCTCGCGGGCTGACCTGGACGCCGTGTCCCCGTCGAACCCGGCGCTTCTCTGGAACTGGGACCGCTCGCAGCTCCTGGCCAACGGCGCGGCGATGGACGCCGCGGGGGCCACGTGCGCGTGGAGCGGTGTGGAGTGCGAAGGCGGGCAGCCCACGGGACGCCTCTCGGCCGCGGCCGCCGACCGCGTTCGAGGCGCGATTCCCGAGAAGACGATGGAGCAGCGTCTCGAGGAGGCCCGCATCGCGCTGGCTCGGCTCGCGAGCCTCGGTGTTACGACGTTCTTCGACATCACCCCCCCGGAGCAGCTCCCCGTGTACGAATGGCTGCGCGAGAGCGGGGAACTGACCGCGCGGGTGAACGTGCGGCTGGTGCTCGACACCTGGGATGAGCTGGCCCACGCGGGGATCGGGCAGGGGTTCGGCGACGACTGGATCCGGTTCGGGGGGCTCAAGGGCTTCGCCGACGGCATCATGGGCAACTCGTCGGCGCGTTTCTACGAGCCCTACCTGACGACCGGGGTGCGGGGGTCGTGGCGGAACGCGAGCAACACCGGTCACGTTTCGAACCAGGGCTCCGGCATGGACCCGCCCGGCAACATGGAGCGACTCGTGATGGGGGCCGACGCGATCGGCCTGTCGCCGCGGGTCCACGCGATCGGCGACCACGCCATCGACAGCCTGCTGTCGATCTTCGCCAGGGTCATCGAGGCCAACGGCCCCGATCCAGGTCGTCGGCTGGCGGTGATCCACACGCAGGTGCTGCGCGGTGCCGCGACGGCCCGGCGCATGGCCGAGCTCGGCATCATCGCGGAGATGCAGCCCTATCACACGATCGACGACATGCGCTGGATGGAGGAGCGGATCGGTGAGCGGGCCCGATGGGCCTACGCCTTCAAGACCCTGGAGGATGCGGGGGTGCTGCTCTCGTTCGGAAGTGACTGGCCCGGCACCAACGCCGCCTGGTACACGGCCAACCCGCTCGCCGGCATGTACGCCGCCGTGACCCGTCAGACGCTGGAGGGTGAGCCGGCGGGCGGCTGGTTTCCGGAGGAGCGCATTTCGGCCGAGGCGGCCCTTCGAGCTTACACGGTGAACAACGCCTACGCGGCCGGCGAGGAGCGGATCAAGGGCACGGTCGAAGACGGGATGTTGGCGGATCTCGTGGTTCTGGAGCGCAATCCACTGGAGGTCGATCCAGTCGAGCTCAAGGACATCTTGGTGGACTACACGATCGTGGGCGGCCGGGTGGTGTACGACCGCGCCGCGGGGAACTGAGCGGAAACGCAAACGATGGGAAGCGAGGGGTCATGAGGGGGCGGAATCGAGAGGGAAGCGACAGCGTGTGGCGGGGTGAGCGGCGGTCGGATCACCGGCGGGCGGGCACCCGACGTCGGGTGATCGCAGCGATCGGCGTCGCCTGCCTGGCCACTGGCGGAACGGCCCTGTCCGGTTGCTCCGATTCCATCCGCGCCAACTGTCACGAGGGTCCCGCAGCCACCGTGGAGGAGAGCCCGTTCGCCGGGAGCCTGGGGGTGGATCTCCAGCAGATGGTGCAGGTGGCGGCGGGCGTGTACATCGAGGACCTCACACTGGGCGACGGCGCCGATGCGGCACCTGGCAACCTTCTCAGGGTGGCCTACTCCGGGTGGCTCTGGGACGGTCGCCAGTTCGACTCCAGCCTGAACTTCCCCTTCGAGCTCGGGGCGGGGACGGTGATCGCCGGTTGGGACCTGGGGGTGGACGGCATGAAGGAGGGCGGGACGCGGAGGCTGGTGCTCGCGCCGGGGCGCGCCTTCGGTGCCTGCGACAATGGCCCCATCCCAGGGAACTCCGTCGTCGTCTTCGATGTGGAGCTGCTGGAGGTCGGCTGAGCCGGAGCGGTAGCGCTCCAAGCCCAGCGCCCTGGCGCGCTGGCGAGCCCTACCGGAAAGGCCGCTCGCGTTGCCCGGCCTTCGGCGTGTGCCGAAGTTGAGGCGTCCAGTTCCCCCGAGGCCGCCGTGACCGAGCCACCGCACCGGCCAAAGCAACCCCCGCTCGCCGGACGTTACGAGCTCGAGCGCGAGCTCGGCAGCGGCGGCATGGCGGGCGTCCATCTGGCGAGGGATCTGCGGCACGACGCCCTGGTCGCGGTGAAGATCGTGCACCGAAGGCTGTGGGGGGAGCAGGCGGCGGAGCGTTTCCGCCGCGAGATCCGGGTCGCGGCCAACCTGCGCCACCCCAGCATCGTCACGGTCTTCGACTCCGGCGAGACGGATGAGGGCTTTCCGTTCTATGTCATGCCGTACGTGGAGGGGGAGCCGCTCTCCGCACGCCTAGAGCGTGAGGGTGCCATCCCGATCGAGGAAGCGATCGGCATCGCGACGGACATAGCCGACGCCCTGGAGCACGCGCACGGGAGCGGCGTGGTCCACCGCGACGTGAAGCCGGGGAACATTCTGCTCTCCCACGGGCGAGCGCTCCTGACCGACTTCGGCATCGCGGCGGCGACGGCCCGGGAACCATCCGACCGGCTGACGGAGCCGGGCGCGTCGCTCGGTACCTTCGCCTACATCAGTCCGGAGCAGGCGGCCGGGGAAACCGTCGACGGCCGAAGCGACGTCTACGCCCTGGGGTGCGTCCTGTACGAGATGCTCGCCGGCGCCCCGCCGTTCACCGGTACGCCGCAGGCGGTGGTGGCTCGTCATTTCGGAGGCACCGTTCCGAGCCTCCGCGAGGTGCGCGATGCGGTGCCGGATGCCCTGGAGACCGAGGTGATGCGGGCTTTGGCGAAATCACCCGCGGACCGCCACGGCAGCGCGGGGGAGTTCGCTGCGGCGATCGGAGCCGCGCGGATCGCCGGCGAGGTTCCGGCCGATCGTGGGGCCGGTCGCCGGTGGGCGTATGCGGCGGCAGCGGCCGTGGTCGCGGTGATCGCCGTCGCGTCGCTGACCGGTGGGCCCGACGTGACCGACCTGGATACCAATCGCGTTCTGGTCTTCCCTCTCGTGGTCTCCGGGGACTTCGCCGGTCCGCAGAGCGCCGGGGAGGACATTGCGACCGTGATCGGCAGTGTGTTGGATCGCACCGGTCCGCTCCGCTGGATCGACGCCTGGCCGCTGCTCGAGCCGCCCTTTCGCGACGACCTGAGGCGGCTGCCCCGCGAAGCCCCGCGCGAGCTCGCGCATGCCACCGGAGCGGCTTTCTACGTGACTGGGCGCGTAGTGCCCCTCGAACGTGATTCGGCCGAGGTGACCCTCACGCTGCACGATGCTCGCGGCGACTCCTCGATCGTGACGGGCACTTCCAGAGGGCCGTCGGCGGCGCTCTGGCGGCCCGGGCTGAGGGCCGTGACCGCGCTGCTTCCAGCCGTGATCGGCGACGCCCCACCCGATCTCGAAGCAGAGTGGGGCAATCACGCACCGTCGGCGGTCGCCAGCTTCCTCCTGGGCGAGGCCGCATTCCGGCGGGCGCGCATCGAGGATGCGCTCACGCATTTCAGGGCCGCCGTACGGGCTGACTCGACGCTCGCGCCCGCCGCCCTCCGGGGCGCGGTGCTCGCGTCCTGGAACCACGAGCCGGGAGAGGCCGCCGGGTTCGCCCGCCTGGCGGCCCGTCAGCCGCTCCCACCCC
>JAHEKN010000025.1:0-21162 GCA_024638305.1 Gemmatimonadota bacterium
CGAGCACCGAGTGCAGCCCGACCTTCTGGTCGCGCAGACCGGCTTCATGCAGGGGGCGGCGGGGATCGGCAAGTACTTCCTCCATCTGGACGCGATGGAGGAGGATGGGTCCGGGCCCGCTATCGTGTTGCCCGACGCGCCGTACTAGTGTCCCGGCGGGTGGCGCAGCACCTCGGCGCCCGACGGAAGGGCGCTCCGGCCCGGACGCGCGACGGATTGGCCCGGAAGGATGGGCCCCTCGCGCCGCAGGGCCGGTCCGGGGTCCTCCCGCTCATCGTCCTCGCGGGGGCCGGGGCCCTCGCGGCGGCCGGGTGCCACACCGCAGCCCAGGAGACCGAGCTCTTCCGCGAGGACTTCGAGAGCGGACTGGGCCACTGGGTGCTCCCGCTCGGACAGGGCGCTCGCCTTGTCGACTCGGGCGACCCGGCACATGGCCGGGTCCTCGAGCTCCAGACGCGGGACCGGTTGACGGTCGCGCTCATCGACGGGAGCGAGGACTGGGACGACGTCCGGTTGGAAGGCGCCGTGTTGTTTCCCGAGGACGTCCACAACTACCTCGGGTTCGTGTACCGCTACCGGGAGCAGGGAGGACGCACCGACTTCGGGAGTCTCTACATCAAGGGCAACAACAGCTACATCCGGGTGAATCCACACCACGACCTCAACGTCGGCCGCACACTCTTCGAGGAGTATCGCACGCCGCTCACCGGGGCGGCCGAGGTCCGCATCGGCGAATGGAAGCCGTTCGCTCTCGAGGTCGTTGGGCGGGAGGCTCACCTCTACGTGGGCGACATGACGCGCCCCCAGATCACCTTCCCGTACTCGCCCACCGACCGCGGGGCGTTCGGGTTCAAGCCACGGAATCCGGGAGGGGCGGCGTGGGTCGACGACCTATCCGTCCGACCGATTTCGGCGTTCACGTACCGTGGACCGCCGCTCCCCGAGATCGACCACGTGTCGCCCCCCATGGATCCTGCCTGGCACGTCCTCGGACCCTTGACCTCGTTCGCGCCCCAGGTCGAGGCCTCACAGTTCGACGCGACGGCCGTCGCGTCGGCCGTCGTGACGGACGGGGGTCGCCGGGAGTCCTGGCGACCGTACCAGCCGGACCCGAGGGGCGCTGTGCTGAGCGGCACCGTGACCGACACCCAGGGGCCCCGCCGGGTGGCCTATTTCAGCGCGACGGTGGAGACCGAGGGGGCCCGGGATGCCACGCTGAGCATCAGCACCGCCGACGACCTGGCCATCTGGGTGAACGGGCGGTTCCTCGGTTTCGTGGACCGGAGCTCGGTGGCCTGGTGGGACGCGTGGCTCAATCCCGACCACCGGGGCGTGGCCGAAGCCATCCGGCTCGAGCCCGGACCGAATCACCTCCTGGTTCGGGTGGTCGGAGGCGTCTACGCCTCGGGCGGCTTCTTCCTGCGAGTCATCCCTCAACCATGAGGTTCTCGGGCGAGGGTGACACGATCGCACGGGGCCCCGAAGGCGGTGCCGCCGAAAAGCCCATGCCCCCTTGCCTCTGCCAGCTCGAGGTCCGCTAGGCCGAGCGTCCGCGCGCGGCGATCCGCCAAACGGCCTCCACGCGGTCGTCCCGCGTGGCGTACATCTGGTCGTACAGATTCACGACAGGATCGCAGTGTGAGACGATCAGCTCGAGCTTGTCACCGACCTGATGGGTGCGGGAGGGGTTCTCGTAGCGGAGCGTCCCGAACTCGTCGGAGCCCGAGCGATAGCTCATGCCCGATTCGCCTTTGACGATTGGCCAGGGCTGGTTGATCGTGCAGGCCTTGGCGCCCGCGTCGGTCGTCACCCGCCCTTCATACTGGCTGTTCAGCACGGTCGTGAGGATCGTGAGCGAGGGCTCGAAGTCCGAATACACGTCGCCGTCGGTGGCGCCCCCGATCGCGAGATACTGGGCGTCCATGAACACGTAGCTCCCCACCTGGACGTCGGTGAAGCCCGGCGTCTCATGGTCGATGTTGTAGGTCCCCGTGCCGCCGCCGCTGAAGATCTCGGTGTTGAGCCCGGCCCGCCGCATCATCTGGCACGTCTCGGCGGCAGGAGCGAGCCGGCCGAGCGTCTGGGCACGCCGCTCCTGGAACCCATGCACGTGCTGGGAGCCGCCGTCGTAGCAGAGCATGCCGAGCAGCCTCAGTCCCGGGAGCCCGTCGACCAATTGTGCGAGCTCGAGCGCGGGCCGGCCTGGAGTGATGCCCGTGCGGTGCCCGCCCGGGTCCACGTCCACGACCACGCTCGCCGTGACCCCGGCCGCCTGGGCGGCGTCCGAGAGGTCACGTGCGTTCCGCGGCGTGTCGGTCGCGTGGACGAACCCGGGATACCAGCGCGTGAGCGCCATGGCCCGCTCTATCTTGAACGGCGTCACGTTGGCGGTCGTCATGAGGACCCGCTCGATGCCGTGCTCCAGCATGACCTCGGCCTCGCTCACCTTGGCCGTGCAGATCCCGACCGAGCCGCTCTCCATCTGGAGGCGCGCGATCGCCGGACACTTGTGGGTCTTGGCGTGGGGGCGGCTGGCGATGCCGTTTCCGGCGACGGTCTCCTGCAGGGTTGCCAGGTTGGCGTCGAGCGCGTCCAGATCGACGCAGAGGGCCGGCGTGTCCAGCTCCCACTTGGACACGTCTGCCTCCATGCGACCCTCGCCCGTCATCGCCTCCATGTCCGCGGCGGAGTAGCCCTTGACGCGTCTCGGAACCCAGAGCGCGGCCGCTCCGCCGCCGGTGGCCTGGAGGAAGCGACGACGTGAGACGGTGCGCTTGCCCATGAGGATTCTCCTGTCCGGTCCGTTCGACGGTTGCGGGGACGCGCGCCCGGTTGACCTGCCCGAGTGTCGGGACCGCGGGTCGGCGGCGCAATCGCCCCGAGTCCCTTGCTTGACGTTCAGACCGGCTCGCACCAGCGTTCGCGCACCCTGTCCGGGACGCGCTTCTGCGCACCTGGACCCCCCAGCCACCGAGGTCCACATGCGCATACTGGCGATGACGTCTGTAGCCGCTTTCCTTCTGGTCTGGCTCCCGCCCGGCGCGACCGCGCAGGACCGCACCTCTGCCGGGCCGGTCATCCATTCAGCGGGGGCGGTGTTCCAGGTCCCGAACCCGGACTTTCCGACCCCAGCGAGCGCCGACTACCGCGTGGCGTTCGAGATGGCGGACGCATCCGGCTCCCCGGACCGCCTGAACGTCGTCCTCAACAGCGTCGCCCGGTATTTGAACATGCACGGGCAGGCGGGGGTGCCGTCGGAGCGCCTGGGCGCAGCGGTGGTCGTGCACGGTCCGGCCGGCTGGGAGCTCGTGGACCACGCGGCCTATCGGGAGCGTCACGGCGTCGACAACCCCAACGCGAAGCTGATCACCGAGCTCGCGGCGGCGGGAGTCGAGATCATCCTCTGCGGGCAGACTGCCGCCTCACGCGGCATCCCCCGCGAACGGCTCCTCGGCGAGGTACAGGTGGCTCTGTCCGCGATGACCGCGTTCGTGGTGCTCCAGGAGCGCGGCTACAAGGTGAATCCTTGGTAGCGAGGGCCGGTTGGGCGGGCGTCGCGGGCGCGGGGCTAGAGAACCACCACCTTTCCGGGGTTCATGATGTTCTCCGGGTCGAGCGCCCGTTTGACCGCCCGCATGACGTCGACGGCTTCTCCGTGCTCGAGCTCCAGGAACCCCATCTTTCCAATCCCCACGCCGTGCTCGCCGGTGCAGGTGCCCTCCATGGCGATCGCGCGCCGCACGAGCCGCTCGTTGAGCGCCTCGACCTCGGCGAGCTCCTCGGGCCGCTCGGGGTCGATCATGAATGCCAGGTGGAAGTTGCCGTCCCCGACATGGCCCACGAGCCCTACCGGGACGGAGGCGTTTCGGACCTCGGCGAGCGTCTGGTCGATACACTCCGCCAATCGTGAGATCGGCACACACACGTCTGTCGTGAGCCCGCGGCATCCGGGCCGGAGCGCCACCAGGGCCGGATAGGCGTCGTGGCGGGCCTTCCAGAGGCGATTCCGCGCCTCCAGTGTCGTGGCCTCGTTGAAGGCGAGCACTCCCAGGTCCGAGGCGATCTCCCGGACCGAGGCAACGTGCTCGACCAGCTCCGCCGCAGAACCATGGAACTCGAAGAACACCGTGGGCGCCACCATGCACTCCAGGCCCGAGTACGTGTTGACGGCGTCGATGGCGGCCGTGTCCAGGAGCTCGGCCCGCGCGACCGGGACGCCCGCCTGGATCGAGCCGATGACCGTCCGCACCGCCGCGTCGATGGTGGGGAAGGGGCAGACGGCCGCCAGTGTCGCTTCCGGGACCGGGTGGAGGCGGAGCGTGAGCTCCGTGATGATCCCGAGCGTGCCCTCCGAGCCCACCAGCAGCTGCGTCAGGTCGTACCCTGCCGACGTCTTGCGCGCACGCCCTCCGGTCCGAACCACGCGCCCGTCCGCGAGGACGACCCGGAGGGACAACACGTTTTCTCGCATGGTCCCGTAGCGCACGGTGGTCGTGCCCGACGCGCCCGTGGCCGCCATCCCCCCGAGCGTGGCGTCCGCTCCGGGATCGACGGGGAAGAACAGTCCACTGTTCTTGAGGTGACGCTCGAGCTGCATACGTGTAACCCCAGCCTCTACAGTCACATCCATGTCGTCTATGTGCACACCAACGATACGATTCATTCGCGAGAGATCGAGCGTGACGCCGCCACGCACCGCCAGCACGTGGCCCTCGATGGACGTCCCGGCCCCGAACGGAATCATGGGGGTGCGCCAGCGTGCGCACGCGCGAACGACCGCCGCCACTTCATCCGTGTTCAGTGGAAAGGCAACCGCGTCCGGGGGAACCGGATCATGGTGCGAGTCATCCTTCCCGTGGTGGCTCCGCACGGCCTGCGAGGTGGTCACCCGATCGCCGAGCAGCGCCTCCAGCTCGGACAGCAACTCGGGGTGCATGGGCGTCCTCCAGACCGGCGGGTTCGCGGCTAGCCTCGCGGAGAGGCGCACGGTAGGTGGCGCCCCCTGGCGCGGCAACGGGACCGACGCGCTACCTTGGCCGGCGCAATTCGCCGACCGGATTCTCGCAGCAAGAACGCCATGACGTCGCCAGAGCCAGCACCTCCTCCAGCGGTCCATGCCGACGGCAGTGGGCTCGTCCGCAGCCTCGGCCTCGTTGGCCTCGCGGCGACCGGCATCTGCTCAATGCTGGGTGCGGCCATCAACGTCGTGCCCATCATGCTGCAGCGAAACGTCCCCGGCATCGCGGATTACGTGCTGCCGGCGTTCATGTTCGCAGCCGTGCCGGCTCTCTTTGCCGCGCTCGCCTACGCGATGCTCGCGTCTGCGATGCCCAGAGCGGGTGGGAGCTACGTTTTCGCCAGCCGGTCGCTCAACCCGTACCTGGGGTTCGTGGCCAGCTTCTCCCAGTGGTTCGGGCTCTCGATCGCCATCGGGGTCGTTTCGTATCTGATCGTGCCGTTCCTCCGTGATATCGCGGGCGCCGTGGGCTGGGTCGGCACAGCTGCGGCGTTGGATGTGGGATCGATCCGGGTGGCGGTGGCGCTCGTGTTCCTGTGGACATTCGTAGGTGTAAATCTCCGAGGGGTAAGAGCTTACGAGCGTACGTTGGTGCCCTTGATGTTTCTGATGTTCGCGCTCGGGGCCATCGTCATCGTGGCGGGGTTCTCGTTCGATCACCAGGACTTCGCCGCGGCGCTCGCAGAGCGCGGTGCGGGGCCCGTGCCTGAGACGCCCGCGGCCCCGTTCCGCTGGGGCGCGTTCCTGGCCGCGTCTGCCGTGCTCTTCTCGAGCTTCATCGGATTCGACTCGATTGCGCAGGCTGGCGGGGAGGCCAAGAACCCGGGACGCTCGCTTCCGCTCGCCATCGGTATCGCCGTCATCACCGTCGGAACCTTCTACATGCTGTTCACGGCCGCCGTCTACCACGCGGTCCCGTGGGCGTGGGTAGCCGAGCAAGCACAGACGCAGGACCTGACGGCGCCGGGTATTCTGGGATATCTGCTGCCCGCCGGGTGGACCGTCGCCATCGTGGCGGGTGCGGCGGTCGCGCTCACCAACGACCTTCCGGCCATGCTGCTCTCTGTTTCCCGGCTGATGTTCGCCTGGGCGGAGGACGGCATCTTCCCTCGCGCGCTCGCTCGCGTCCACCCGCGCTGGCATACGCCGCACGTGGCCATCGTGGCGAGCGGGTTCATGGCGACGGTCGGGATCCTCGGGAGCCATATGGCGGGCGACTTCTTCCTGGGCATCGACATCCTCGTGACCTCGATGCTCGTGAACTTCCTTCTGATGTGCCTTTCCGTTCTCTGGCTGCCTCGCCGCAACCCCGCGATCGCGAAGGACATCACCGTGCTCCGCAGCCGTGCGCTCCAGGTGCCCGTCGTGTCCCTCGGCGCGCTCATGCTCGCGACCTTCCTGGTCGTCCACATCTGGAAGGACCTGACTGCCGACGTCGCGGCTTGGTACTTCCACTCGACGCCGGTCTGGATTGCGGTCATGGCGGTGGCCACCGCCATCTACGTCCGCGAGATGGGGAAGCTCAAGAAGAGCGGAGTCGACGTGGACGCCTTGTACGCCACGCTACCTCCGGAGTAGGGATGTCCGGGTCCGTCCCGCGAACCGAGCTGGCCCCGGGTTTTACCATCTCCCGGATCCTGGTGGGTCTGTGGCAGATCGCCGACATGGAGCGGGACGGCGAGGCACTCGACCCGTCGGCCGCGGGCGCGGCCATGCGTCCCTACGTAGACGCGGGCCTCACCACGTTCGACATGGCCGACCACTACGGATCGGCGGAGGTGATTGCGGGTGCGTTCCGCACTTCGGCCCCCGACTCCGGGGTCCAGCTACTCACCAAGTGGGTGCCGGAGCCGGGTCCCGCGTCCAGGGACGTGATCCGGGCGGCGGTCGACCGATCCCTGACGCGGCTTCGCGCGGACCGCATCGACCTACTCCAGTTCCATGCCTGGAACTACGCCGATCCAGCCTGGCTCGACTGCCTCTACTGGCTCGAGGAGCTCCGGGACGAGGGCCTGATCCGGCACCTGGGGCTCACCAACTTCGACACGTCCCACCTGCGCATCGTGCTCGAGAGCGGGATCCGGGTGGTCTCGAACCAGGTCTGCTACTCACTGCTCGACCGGCGCCCGGCGGGGGGTCTGGAGGCGCTCTGTGAGGCGCACGACGTCAGCCTCCTCGTCTACGGCACTGTTGCCGGCGGGTTTCTGACGGAGCGCTGGCTCGGCGCGCGCGACCCAGAGCCGCAGGACATGACCTGGTCGCAGATGAAATACCGCCGCTTCATCGAGCAGGTCGGGGGGTGGGACGCGTTTCAGGGTCTGCTGGCCGCGGTCGCGGCGATTGCGGAGCGGCGGGGCGTGTCCATGGCCAACGTGGCCTGCCGGTACGTGCTCGACCGACCGGCCGTGGGTGGCGCCATCATCGGGGCGCGGCTGGGGGAGCGAGACCACATCGCGGACAACCTGCGGGTTTTCGCGTTCGAGCTCGAGGACGCCGATCGCGCCGAGCTCGACGCCGCGCTGTCCGGGCTCGGCACTGTGCCAGGCGACTCCGGAGATGAGTACCGGCGCCCGCCATTCCTGACAGCGGCCGGCGACTTGAGTCACCACCTGGACGCGCTTCCGGTCCCCTACGTGCCGGAACCGGCGGGCCCAGGCCGGTCTCGGGTGACGAGCGGGACGGTCTGGGAGGACCTGGCCGGCTTCAGTCGGGCGGTTCGCCATGGCAATCGCATCTTCGTCTCCGGGACGACGGCCACGCATCGGGATCGCCGGATCGGCGGCGACGACGCCGAGGCCCAGACGCACTTCGTGATCGACAAGATCGAAGGAGCGATCCAGTCGCTGGGCGGCTCCCTCGACGACGTTGTGAGGACACGCATCTACGTCCACGACCCCGCCGTCGCCGATGCCGTCTCCCGGGTCCACGGCCTCAGGTTCCGTCACATCGGACCCGCCAACACGCTCGTACAGGCCGGCCTGATCGGCGACGGCTACCTGGTGGAGATGGAGGCGGAGGCGGTAGTGCGGACGGGCGGTGGGGAGAGCGGACCGGGGGCGGGGTGACTGGAGCACGGGTCGGACACGGCGGTCCTGCCCACCACTTCGCCGAGCATTTCGGATGTGGGGCACGAGGAAGCCCCGCGCACGCGATGTGACGTTCGAGTACCACGGTGTGACCACCCGGTCCTCACCGAGCATTTCGGATGCGGGGCCAGGAGGGCGAGGAGCCGCGACCGAGGCGTACTGCAGTACGTCGCAGGGAGCGGATCCCGAAGCCCGAGGAAGCCCCGCGCACGCGATGTGACGTTCGAGTACCACGGTGTGACCACCCGGTCCTCGCCGAGCATTTCGGATGCGGGGCCAGGAGGGCGAGGAGTCGCGACCGAGGCGTACTGCAGTACGTCGCAGGGAGCGGATACCGAAGCCCGACGAAGCCCCGCGCCGTAAGGCGACGGCGAGGTCAGCTCATGGGGACGGTCTTGAGAATCCTTCCGTCAATCCGCTCGAAGATCTCGTCCAACGACCGCCCCGTAATGGTGAGGCCGTGATTCTTGAGCCCCACCACGCAGCGGGCAGGCTCGCGCGCCTCGCGCACGAGATCTGCGACGGCGACGCCCAGCTCGTAGGTGCCGCACGGGTAGTTGAACTCCGTGGACGGCACACCGGCGATCCAGGCGTGAACGTGCAGGATGGCACCCACCTCGGGGTGTTCCCGGTAGATCATCCAGTGCTCGATGGCGTCGACGGACACCCGGCGCGGTTCCACCCCCGGTGGCACGCTGAGTCGCATCGCGTTGGCTTCCTCGTCGTAGTCCTTGACGAGCAGGATGTCGCGTCCGATCTCGCGGAGGTTGGACTTGTCCACGCCGCTCGCGCTCATCCAGAAGCGCTTGGCGTCGAGGCGCGCGCTCAGGTTTCCGTAGCTCAACCCGCCCAGCCCGTAGAGCTTCTTGAGATGGCGGACGTCACGCTCGGAGAGGATCTCGTGCATCGGGAACGGCGCAGGCAGCAGCTCCAGGTCGTCCAGCTTCCGGCCCGCCCGTGAGATCGATTCCGTGATCTCGTCGCCGTTGCGCAGATCCTCCGGCAGGTCGTCGTCGAAGATGTTGTTGATGACGAGACGGGAGGTGGCGAGCGGCTCCAGCCGGCGATACACCGACTCGAAGTAGTGCGTCCGGTCGCAGTTGCCCGGCAGCACGTAATGTCCCTGCTCGGGGGTCACGAAGTGGACGTCGGGGTCGGGGTTTCCACCATCGACCAACGCCACCAACAGGTTCGACAGGGAGCGGATGAGGAGCGGATAACCCGAGACCATGTGATTCTCGAAGTCACCCTGTACGTCCGTCACGCCCGTCAGAAACACGGCCTGCGAGCGGCGCCGGAACGGTCGCGGATTGCTTCCAGGGAAGAAATTGACCACAAGGGCGGCCTGGTCGGGATCGGACACCCAGGTGTGCCCGTGCTTCTCCATGACCTCCCGCATCCCCTGCGCGAACCAGCGGAATCGTCCGTCGTCGTGCTCTCCGGCGAACGAGAATTCCATAGCACTCGTGGGTTGGGTGACGGGACCGGCCCTCGGGGCCCGTGCGGTCCCGGATCGCCTCCGCAGGGTCCGGGCTTCGGGTCCTGCGGGAAGCGGGAAAAGCTCTCAGGATCATCGAGTGGACGCAACCCTGGGCCGCCTCGTTCAAACATTTGTTTTCACCGCCGTGAGGCGCGGGCGCCCGCCTGCCGCCCGTTGAGCCCGACCCCCTGACGGGGCTACATTTGGCGCTCGACATCACTCCCGCTCCATCCGCGCGGTGATGGGGCCCGTACCACGGACCGAGGGAAAACCGGCATGCGTGTCTACGAAGTCGTGTACATCTTCGACCCGAGCCTGGACGAACAGGCAATCGGGGAGAAGCTCGATCGTTTCCATCAGAACCTCACCGGCGCCGAGGGCGCCGAAGTCCGCGAAGTGGACCACTGGGGTTCGCGGCAGCTCGCCTACCCGATCGGGACTCAGCAGATCGGCTATTTCGTGGTGGCGCACGTACGCGCCGAGCCCGGGGCGCTGACCGAGTTCGAGCGCGTGCTCAAGCTCGACCCCCAGCTTCTCCGATTCCTGGTCGTCGTGAACGAGGGTGAGCCCACGACCGGCTTGTCCATCATGTCCGACCGGCCGGAAGGGTCGGGAAGCGGCCGTGACGAGGAGGAGGAGGAAGACGACTCGGAAGGTGACGACGACGACGACGACGAGGAGGACGGGGAGGACGACGACTCCGACGGGAGTCCGCCGGAGTTCAGCGGGGGCAAGGGCCGCCGCCGCCGGGTCGAGGGCCCCTCCATCGAGCTCCTCAACTACAAGGATGTCGCCACGCTTTCGCGCTTCATGACCGAGGAGGGCAAGATCCTCCCGAAGCGCACGACCAAGGTCACATCGGCCTTCCAACGGAAGCTCGGCCGCGCGATCAAGCGGGCCCGCTACATCGGGCTGGTCCCCTACGTGCGCAGCCAGGAATTCTGAGGTCGAGCGCTCGTGGAGTTCGAACGTCCGGAGCGCCGCTGGCTGAGAGCCGGGCTGCTGCTCCTCGTCACCTTCTGGGCTTCGGCCGTGCCCACGATGGCCCTGGTGACGATCCCCTTCGTGCTCCTGGCGGTTTTCCTGCCGGGCCGGGGCGTGCTTCCGCTTTCGCTCGCGGCAGTGGCCCTCCTCACCACGTTCTCGCTCGCACCTCCCGAAGGTGCGGTCTGGTGGCTCGAACGGGGCTGGGGACTGCTCGTTGGCGGCTGGTTCCTGGCGCTTTCGGTGCGCTGGCCCGACTCCGCGTTCACCACGAGGGCGCTGGGAGCGCTGGCCGGGGCCGGGGCGGTGGCGGGCGCGTTCTTCGCGAGGAGGCCCGCGACGTTCGATGCGGTCGACGGCGCCATCGTCCGGGAGCTGCGGACGATGTCGGACCAGGTGGTCACCCTGGCGCAGGGGAGCACCGCAGATCCCGAGCTGACCACGTTCATCGTCAACACCGTGCAGGCCGTTACGGAGCTTCAGAGTCGATTCTATCCCGGCCTGCTCATGATCGCCTCGGTCTCGGGCCTGGGCGTGGCGTGGTGGGTGTACGTGCGGGTGGCGCGGGGAAGCGACCGCGGGCTGGGCCCGCTCAGGGACTTCCGGTTCAACGACCAGTTGGTCTGGCTCGCCATCACGTCCGTGATCCTCGTCCTCTGGGGATCGGCGGGCGTGTTGAACGACGTGGGCGCGAACGGCCTCTTGTTCATGTCCGCGCTGTACGCGGTGCGCGGGGCCGCGGTGGTCGTGTTCGTCACCGGGGGGGTGTCGCTCACGGGAGGAGTGTTGCTCACGCTCGGGATCGCGTTGATCCCGGCGTACGTGGTTTCGGTGGCGATGTTCATCGGGCTGGGAGACACCTGGCTGGACGTGCGGGCGCGCGCGCTCACGGCGCTCGGGCGCGGGTCGGATACATGATGCGGAACCAAAGGCCGTCCTAGGCAAACAAGGCACACGAGATGAAGATCATCCTGAAAGAAAACGTCGAGAACCTGGGCGAGTCCGGCGATGTCGTGAAGGTCAAGCCCGGATACGCGCGCAACTTTCTCATCCCCAACGGACTCGCCTACGTGGCCAGCCCGGCCAACCTCCGCAAGGTGGAGGAGGAGCGGAAGCGAGCCGTCGAAGGCGCCAAGCGGGACTACCTGGAGGCCAAGCGCCGGGCTGCTCAGCTCGAGGACATGGTGCTCGTGACCCGGGCGCGGGCCGGCGAAGAGGGCAAGCTCTTCGGCTCGATCACCAGCGCCGAGATCGCCGAGCGCATCCAGGCGCACGGGATCGACTTCGAGTTGGATCGGCGGCGTGTGGAGCTGGACGAGCCCATCAAGCTGATCGGTTCCTATCAGGTGCCGGTGAAACTCCACAGCGAGGTCACCGTGCACGTGGAAGTCCGAGTCGAGAGCGAGGACGGTTGATCCACGGCGCTCGTACATTCGCCGAATCGACCGCGGCCACGGAGTGAGCGACGCGGCCACCGCGGCACTGCCGGACCAGGTGCGACGGGCCGCGGAGCTCGCGCTGGAGCGCAAGGCCGAGGACGTGCTGGTGCTCGACCTGCGTGGCATCTCGTCCGCGACGGATTTCTTCGTGCTGGCGAGCGGGACTTCCGACGTGCAGGTCCGGTCGGTGGCCGAGTTCATCCGGGACGAGCTGCGCGATTCAGGCGCCCGCCCGGATCACGTCGAGGGGCTGCGAGCGGGGACGTGGGTGCTGCTCGACTACATCGACATGGTCGTCCACGTGTTCCACCGGCAGGCGAGGGCGTTCTATCAGTTGGAGACGCTTTGGGGAGACGCGACGAGAATCGAATTCGGGGACGACGGCTCGGTAGCCGAGTCGACGTTCGCACCCTAGGTTCCCGCGTGCCCAGATCAGCCACGCGCACGCCCCGGTTCCGACGCGTCGTTGCTCACTGCCATGCGAGCGCCGGCGCCCCGACCTCTCCGCTCCTCCGGGCGGTCGCGATATGACCGACGGCTTCCCGGGCTGGCGTCCCTTCGACCTGGCGGACGATTCCATCTGCTCGCACCCCGTCCTGACGGAACAGGGAGTCTTCGCCTTGGTGTCGTCCGGACGCGGCCACGAGGGCGGTTGGGGTCCGGACCTCGCACTGGCGGCGGCCCTCAAGGCCGCGGCCGATGGGCGCCTCACCACGCTCTACGACCTCGCCATCGACCGGCCGCGGCTCCATCGGGTGGCGGTAGCGCCTGCGGGCGGGCTGGGTGGGGAAGGCGTCACCGACATGGTGCGGTACGGTGCCTCGCACGAGAGGGTGCTCCGGAAGCTCACCGACTCGCTCCATCTGGTCACCGCGGGCACCGTGGATCACGACGCCGCTGCGGTGATCGAGGACGAATCGCTCCTCGAGCGGGTTCGGTCGCGGTGCGCAGACACCGGAGCGGCTGCCCTCCTCTACGTGTCCGCCGATGCACCGGGAGCACCGTCCCTGGTGGCAGGGGCGGAGGGCGTGGTGTGGATCGCTGGCCGCGACGAGCCCCTCCCCGACTGGCTCGCGAACGGACCCACGCCCATCGTGGCCCGCTGGGGTCCGCAGGCGGGGCCCGGGCCCGATCTGGAGGCGGGCACCGCCGTAGCGGGAGGAGAGCTGGAGGCGGGGGGGATCGAGATCGAGCCTGAGTGGCCGGAGTTCCAGGAGCCGCTCGTCGTGGCCGATCCCGGGGAAATCGATCCGGAGGTGGCCTCGATGCGCACTCGACCCTCGCAGCCCGCCCCCTTCGACTTCGGTGTGGACGTAGACGGCGACTCCGTTTTCGAAACCGCTCCCGGCGCGTCGGCGGCGGGCGAGGATCCGGCGGACGTGCCCGAACGCGACCCGTGGGAGGGTACGGACGGCGCCGCCCATCTGGTGGGAACAGGCCCGGTCCTCCTCCCCGACCCGCTCCCGGAGTCGGTGGCCGACCAGGAGGGGCCGGCGGTCGAGTCCGGGGCCTGGGAGTCGGTCCATCCCGCCACCGCGGAGGAGCCGGCGAACGCGCCCGCGGCCCCGGATCCGGGGACACCGACCGCTCGTCCCTCCTCGACGCCCACATCCCCGCGGATGCCCCGCGGGTCGTCCGCGGAGGGGAACGCTCGGACGGTCCGCCGCGGCCGCCGTGGGCCCCGCCCGTTCCTTCTTGTCCTGTTTGCCCTGTTCCTGCTCACGATCGCGGTCCTCGCCTGGGCCGGATACGTCGAGATTCCCGTGCTCGACCGGCTCCTGGGAGATCTACGTTGAAGCTGAAAGCCCTGCGGCTGCACGGGTTCAAGTCGTTCGCGGACGCGACCGAGGTGCAGTTCCACGATGGCATCACCGCGGTGGTGGGCCCGAACGGGTGTGGCAAGTCCAACATCTCCGACGCCATCCGCTGGGTGCTGGGCGAACAACGGCCCAGCGCAATCCGGGGCGGGAAGATGGAGGAAGCCATCTTCCAGGGCTCCCTCGGCCGCCGTCCCGTCAACCGGGGCGCGGTGTCGCTCACGGTCAGCAACGAGGACCGGCTCCTCCCCATCGCGTTTCAGGAGGTGGAGCTGGGCCGCACGGTGTACCGGGACGGCGGGAGCGAGTACACCATCAACCGCTCGGCCTGTCGCCTGCGCGACGTGGTCGATCTCTGCCGCGACACGGGGCTCGGCGCCAACGCGTACTCGGTGATCGAATCGCGCATGATCGACGCCATCCTCTCGGATCGCGCGGAGGAGCGTCGCGCCATGTTCGAGGAGGCGTCGGGCATCGGGAAGTACAAGGACCGCCGGAAGGCCGCGATCCGGAGGCTCGAACACGCCGAGACGGACCTCCAGCGGCTCGAGGACGTGATGGGCGAAGTCGAGAGCAAGGTGCGGTCTCTCGCTCGCCAGAAGGGACGGGCCCAGCGTTATCTGGAGCTCCGCGCCCGCCGTCTCGACGTCGAGGTCACGGTGGTGGGACGCCGCCTGGTCGAGCTCGAGGAACGCCGGCGCACGGTGGAAGCCGAGCTGTCGACGGATGGGCCCTCGGGCGCGTCCTTCATGGCGGAGCTAACGGCGGCCGAGTCCGAGTACGAGACCTTGCGGATGACGGAGGTCGATGCCGAAAAGCAGCGGCTGACGGCCGCGCGCGCGCTGGAGGACATACGGGCCGGGTTGGCCCACTGGGAGCGCGACCTGGCCGTGGCGGTCGAGCGGACCGCATCCGCCACCCGCCGACTGGAGCAGATCGAGCGGGACCGCTCTGAGGCGCTGGAGCGCCAAGGCTCCGCTCGTGCGGACCTGGAAGCGCTCGACGCGTCCACGGCGGAGAAGTCGCAGGCCGTGGAGACCGTCCGGGCGCGAGTGGAGGAGAGGCGCGCCGCCGCCGAAGCGGTGCGATCCAGGCTGCAGGAAGCGCGCGGGAACATGGAGGAGATCGAGCTGCGTGAGCACGCCGCCGCACGGCGCTCCGCCCAGCTCGAGGGGGACCGTGAGGGTGCCGACGCCCAGGCGGCCGAGCTGGCGCTCCGCCTCGAGCGGTTGCGGACCGAGATCGAGGGAGCCACGAGCCTCGTGGCGGACCTGGAATCGCAGGGCGACCTGTTCTCCGACCGCATTGCGTCCCTGGTGGAGGAAGTGGCGGCGGCGCGAACCCGTGTCGGGCAGCTCGAGGACCGGGTGGCGTCCGCCCGGGCGAGCCTGCACCAAGCGCGAGAGACAGAGCGCCTGGCGGTGGAGCAAGCGACCTCCGTGCGGGCGCGACTGGCCGCGCTGGAGCGCCTGGAGCGGGAGCAGGCCGGAGTGGCCCCCGCCGTTCAGGCTGCGCTGGAACAGGCGCCAGCGCCGGTTCTGGGTCGGCTCCTCGACTTCGTGAGCGGCCCCCCGGAGATCCTCGGCTCGGTCGAGGCACTGCTGGGTGCGGTGTCGCAAGGGCTGGTGGTCGAGCGAGCTCGGGACGCCGAGGCCATCCGCCAATGGTTCGTCGAGAGCTGGGGGGGGAGCGGAGGGCTTTACCTGCTTCCGCTCGACCGGGTGCCGCCCGCAAGCGGGGAAGGCTCGCTCGCCAAGCGTCTGGAGCTCTCGGGGGCGGGGGCGGCCTGGGCCGAGGTGCTCCTGGCCGAGGTCGACCTGGTGGACGAGGGCGATCTCATGTCCGGTTCTGGCCCGCGCCTGGCCGCTGACGGGGCCTCCGTCGACAAGTTGGGAATCGTCCGCCTGGGTACGCCGGACGGCGGAGGCGGAGTCCTCGAGCGGCGACGGATGCTCGAAGCCCTGGGGGCCGAGGCTGCGGAGGTCGTTCCCCTCGCCGAAGCCGCGACCTCGGGGCGTGAGGCGGCCGAGGCGGAGCTGGCGTCCGCCGAGTCGGGCCTCGAGGACGCCCGCAAGGCGCTACGGGCCGCGGAGGACCAGGAGCGCGAAGTGCGCTCGGAGGTGGCGGCACAGAGCGACCAACGTAGCCGCATCGACCGGCATCGTGACGAGCTCGCTCGCCAGATGGACGGCGTGCTCGCGGCTCAAACCCGGGCGACGGAACGGGGCAGGGCCGCGACCGAGGAGCGGGAGGGACTCGACGCCGAGGTCGCGACCCTCCGCGAGGCTCGGGAGGAGGCGCGAGAGCGGCTGGAGTCGGTCCAAGGGGAGTGGGAGCAAGCGCACGCCAGGGAGTCGGAAGAGGCGGTGGAGCTCGCTCGGCTCGAGTCCGACGTTGCGCGGTTCCACGAGCGGGTGGAGCACCTGCGCGAGGTGGAGCGTGGAGTCGAGGTCCGCCTGGGCGCCCTGGCCGAGGAGGAGGCGCAGCTCCGGACCGACCTCGAGGAGGCCGCCCGGACGCGGGAGGTCGGCGAGCGGGAAATGGAGGGGCTCTTCGCTCAGCGCGATGCGGCGACCGAAGAGCTTCGAGCCAAGGAGCAGGTATACCTCGGGATCGCCGAGGCGGTCGCCGCGGCCGAGCAACGGGTCCGGGTCGCGCGAGCGCGCGAGCGTCAGGCGACTGAGCGTCGGCACCAACTGGAGCTCGAGCGACAGGAGGTCGCCAACCGGATCGAGCGCCTCCGCGAGCGGGTCGAGACCGAGTGGAAGAAGGACTTCGAGCAGCTCCGCGGCGAAGCCACGGTGCTGGACGACGATCCCGAGGCGCTCGAGACGGAGCTCGCGGACCTGGTAGAGCGCCTGGGGCGCATCGGTCCGGTCAACCTGCTGGCGGTGGAGGAGCACGAGGAGGAGAGCCGGCGACTCGACTTCCTGCGCGAGCAGCACGCCGACCTGATCAGCGCCCGGGACGACTTGCGCGCCGCGATTCGGCACATCAACGAAACTGCCACGGGCCTGTTCTTCGACACGTTCGACCAGATTCGGGCCAACTTCCAACAGACGTTCGAGCGCTTGTTCCAGGGGGGCGAGGCCGATCTCTGGCTTGCCGACCCGGACGACCCGCTCGAGTCGCAGATCGAGATCCACGCCTCGCCGCGCGGCAAGAAGACGCAGCGGATCGACCTGCTCTCCGGCGGCGAGCGCGCGCTGACGGCCCTCTCGCTGCTGTTCGGGATCTACCTGGTGAAGCCCAGCCCGTTCTGCGTACTGGACGAGGTCGACGCACCGCTGGACGAGTCCAACATCGAGCGCTTCATCCGGCTCCTGCAGGAGTTCAAGGCCGATACCCAGTTCGTGGTGATCACGCACAATCCGCGGACGATCGAGGCGGCCGACTGGATCTACGGGGTCACGATGGAAGAGCCGGGAGTCAGCAACATCGTGGGCGTTCGCCTGGAGGACGCGCTCGACGTGAGCGGCAACGCGGCCTGACCCGCGCAGTGGCGATGCGGGTCACGATCCTCGGGTCCGGGACGCTCTTCCCCGACGCGGAAAGGGGCTCGGCCTCACATCTGGTCGAGGACGGGGACGTACGGCTCCTGCTCGACTGCGGCGCCGGCGTCATCCAGAGCCTGGCCAGGTGCGGGGCCGATTGGAGGGCGCTCACCCACATCGCCCTGAGCCACTTCCACACGGACCATACCGGCTCGCTGCCCGCGCTGCTGTGGGCGCTCCGCGTGGGTGCCGGTGAGCGGGGTCCGCTCACGGTACTCGGTCCGGTTGGCCTCCGTGCTCGCATGGGGGCGATGGCGCTCGCATTCGGTGATTACGTGCTGGACCCGGGTTTCCCGCTCCACGTGGTCGAGCTCGGGCGCTCCGACCGCTGGTCGGACGGCGAGTTGCAGATCGGCACCCACCCCACGGACCACACCGCCGACTCGGTGGCCTACCGGGTGGAGTGCAGCGCCGCCATGGGCTACACGGGCGACACCGGGCCCACCGACGGGCTCGGCCGCTTCCTGCGCGGTGCGACACTCCTGATTGCCGAATGCAGCTCGGACGACGCACAGCCGATCGAGGGACATCTGACCCCCGAGGCCGTTGCGGCCCTGGCCCGGGAAGCGGGCTCCGAGCTGGTTCTGCTCACCCACGCCTACCCCGGGTTCGACCGCGGCGCGCTCGCGGAGGCGGTCGCGGGTGCGGGAATTCCGGGGCGCTGCCTTCCCGCAGGGGACGGGCTCGTGGTGGAGTGGAAGGGCGGTCGGCCCGTCTCCGCGTCCGGCGGTCCGAGGGTGGACGGGCCGTAAGCGGCCCCGTTAGCCTTCCAGACTATGCTCATCGTGATGAAGCACGGCGCCAGCCACGAACAGATCGCCGCGGTGGTCAAGGTGATCGAGGAACTGGGCTACGAGGCCCGACCGATGGGTGGCCGCAACCGGACGGCCGTCGGCATCGTCGGAAACGACGGCACGGTGGATCCCGGCCGTTTCGTCGGCATGCCCGGGGTCAGCGAGGCGGTGCCGGTGAGCAAGCCGTACAAGCAGGTCTCCCGCGAGTGGAAGGACGAGCCCACCGTGGTCGAGCTGCCCGGTGGAGTTCGGATCGGCGATGGTAGTGTCGTCGTGATCGCCGGTCCCTGCGCCGTCGAGAGCCGCGACCAGATTCTCGGGATCGCGCGCGCGCTGAGGGATGCCGGGGCCTCGGCGCTCCGAGGCGGCGCCTACAAGCCGAGGACCTCGCCCTATTCGTTCCAGGGACTTCAGGAGGAGGGGCTCGAGTATCTGGCGGAGGCACGGGAGGCCACTGGACTCCCCATCGTGACCGAGGCCCTGGAGCCCGGCCTGGTCGATCTCGTCGCTCAATATGCGGACGTGCTGCAGGTGGGTGCCCGCAACATGCAAAACTATCCGCTGCTCCGCGCCGTCGGCGCGAGCCGCAAGCCGGTTCTGCTCAAGCGGGGCATGTCGGCCACGATCTCGGAGCTCCTCCTGGCGGCCGAGTACGTGCTGGCCGAGGGCAACCCCAACGTGATCCTATGTGAGCGCGGGGTTCGCGGATTCGATCCCGCCTCCCGCAACGTCCTGGATCTGACGTCGATTCCGGTCGTGAAGGAGCGGTCTCACCTGCCCATCATCGCCGATCCCAGTCATGGGACGGGTGTGAGGAGCAGCGTCACACCGATGGCCCTCGCGGCCGTGGCGGCAGGCGCGGATGGGTTGATGATCGAGGTCCACCCGGACCCGCCGTCGGCCCGGTCGGATGGCGTCCAGTCGCTCTACCCGGATCAGTTCGTGGAGCTGATGGGCCGAGCGGAGGTCGTCGCCCGCGCCGAAGGCCGGAGCCTCGGTCCGGTCCCGCCCGTCAAGGCTCAGCGGGCAGCTCCCGTCCACTCGTAGCGACCCGAATTTCGTAGCCCCGCGGCGGGGCGCACCCCACCATCCTTCCGCCCGTCGATCCCGCGAGCTTGGCGGAACGCGACCGGACTACCCGGATGGGAGGGTATGGCGGGCATGGCCGACGCACACGAGCTGGGGCGCTGGGGTGAGGCGGTGGCCACAGACCATCTGGTTGCCGCCGGATGGCGCGTGCTCGCACGCAACTACCGGGACGGACCGCGCGAGCTGGACCTCATCGTGACGCGCGCTGGCGTGGTGGCCTTCGTGGAGGTGAAGACGCGGGTCGGCGCCGGCGCCCTCGACAGCATCGGTTGGCGGAAGCGCGTCGACCTGGCGCGGGCCGCGGCTCGCTGGATCCGGGAGTCGGAGCCGAGGGGCGGACCCGGCCGCACCTGCTACCGTTTCGACGTCGTGGTCGTTCGGCCTCGGTCCGGCCGTACACCCAGCATCGAGACCCTCGAAGACGCCTGGCGGCCCGGCTTCTGATCCGGCGCCCACGGAACGGCGCTTGTTCCTGCAAATCCTTTCACTGCAACGCTTTTACGCCCTTCCTGGGTTGACGCCCGCGTTCGCTCCGGGTAGCTTGCAACGTGCCCCAGGCCCGCAGGGCGAGAGCCCGCGAAACCCGTCAGGACCCCGCAGGTAGCAGCGGTAAGTGTGGTGATCGTTGCTGCGGTAAACCTGGGGCACATTCTCCGCCTTCCGTTCCGTTCCCGCGCCCCGGTGCAACAGGGCGCACATCGCACGGGCAGGCCCTTCGGACGTGACCGATCCCAGCCATACGGCCCTGGCTCGCCGCTACCGGCCCAAGAGCTTCGCGGACGTCTCCACGCAGGAGCACGTGTCCGAGACTCTCCGGAGGGCGGTCGCCGGCGCCCGCGTCGGGCATGCCTATCTGTTCTGCGGGCCCCGTGGGGTTGGGAAGACAACGGTGGCGAGGGTGCTCGCCATGGCGCTCAATTGTCCGGACCGCACGGAGGAGGGAGAGCCCTGCGGCGCTTGCGAGAGCTGCAAGCGCATCTGGAGCGGGCATACGTCGCTCGACGTCATCGAGATCGACGCGGCCTCCAACCGGGGGGTCGACGACGCTCGCAGCCTGCGTGAGCGCGCCATGTATGCGCCCTCGGCGGAGGACCGCTACAAGGTCTACATCGTGGATGAGGCGCACATGCTCACCCGCGAGGCTTGGAATGCGCTGCTCAAGATCATCGAGGAGCCGCCGCCGCGGGTGATCTTCGTCTTCGCCACGACCGAGCCTCAAAAAATCCAGCAAGTCGCCGCCCCCATCCTTTCACGTTGTCAGCGGTTCGACTTCCGGAGCATCGGGACGCGTGACATCGTGGCGCGCCTGGAGGCGATCCTCGGGAACGAGAGCGTCGACGCAACCCCGGACGCACTGCGCGCGCTGGCTCGACGGGCCGATGGGGGCATGCGGGACGCGCTCTCTCTCACGGACCAGGTGCTGTCCCTGACGGGGGGGAGCCTGACGCTCGAGACGGTGCGGAATGTCCTCGGTCTCGTCGAGGAAGAGCGCTACCTCGAGCTGTTCACCGTGCTCGCCGCGGGCCGACATGCGGAGATCTTCCGTCTCGTCGAATCGCTCGAGTCGGACGGGTACGATCTGGTCGAGTTCTACCACGGTCTGGTGGGCGCCCTACGCACGCTGCTGCGTTTGCGTCTCGGGGAGGAGGCGGACGCGCTCGACGTGCCTGAACATCTGGGCGACGCGTTCAAGACCTGCGCCGGGTCGTTCTCCGCGGGGGACCTGGTTCGCATGCTGTCGATGTCGGCCGATCTCGAGGCGACCGGCAACTTGCGACGGACGCCGAATCCTCGCGTCCTGATCGAGATGCTGCTGCTCCGGATGAGCTACCTGGAGCGTACCGTGCGCGTCGAGGAGCTGCTCGACAGCATCGGCGCCGGTGCATCCGACCGTGGGACCGC
>JAHEKN010000025.1:21262-30157 GCA_024638305.1 Gemmatimonadota bacterium
CGCCGAATCCTCGCGTCCTGATCGAGATGCTGCTGCTCCGGATGAGCTACCTGGAGCGTACCGTGCGCGTCGAGGAGCTGCTCGACAGCATCGGCGCCGGTGCATCCGACCGTGGGACCGCGCGGGCGTCCACACCGGCGTCCGCATCGGCGTCCACACCGGCGTCCACACAGGCGTCCACACGGGCGGCCTCGTCGGGGCGGTCTCCCGGGGCCTCGCGAGCGTCGTCCGGCCCTGGCCCGAGTGCAGAGGTTGCCCGCGACGTTCGCCCGCCGGCCTCGCGGTCTGGCGTGCTGAGAGGGCCCGCCAACGGAACAACGGATCCGGCTACGGCCTGGCAGGCGTATCTCGAGGCCGGCCAGGGCGTCCCGCCCGGCCTCGGGCCGTTCCTCCGATCGGCGACGGTCCGAGCGGGGGAGGGCAAGACATTCGTGGTGGAGCTGCCCGACGGCCCGGGTCTCGAGCGCATGTCCAAGCCAGCCGTGCAGGCCGCGGTATCCGCGGGGCTCGCCGCGCACCTGGGGGAAGCCCCCGTTCTCGACGTGCGCAAGCGCGACGGGGAGGGGGACGACCCGGGCTCCGATGGCCCCGATCGGGTGACCCAGGAGACCGTGCGCGACACCCGTCTTCAGGAGCTCATCGACCGGGAACCCCTTCTGGAGCAAGCTGTAGAAGAGCTCGATCTCGAGCTGCTGGACCCGTGACGGACCGCAGGAACAACGCACGCAAGGGGCATTTCACGTGGACATGAAGAACCTCCAGCAGCTCATGCAAGTGGGACAGGAGCTCCAGGCCAAGATGGCCGAGCTCGAGAGCTCGCTGGCGTCCCGTGAGGTGAGCGCGTCCTCCGGCGGAGGGATGGTGACGGCCACCGTAGACGGGAAGGGACGCATCAAGGCGATTCGAGTCGACCCCATCGTGGTGGATCCGCGCGACGTGGAGATGCTCGAGGACCTGATCCTCGCGGCCGTGTCGGAGGCCCAAACCAAGGCCCGCTCGGAGGCCGAATCGCAGATGAAGGGCCTCACTGGTGGCCTGCCATTGCCCCAGGGCATCCCGGGGCTCTTCTGACGCCGGTCGGGCCTTGGCCTCGCCCTCGGTTGCATTACAGTTCTAGTGGACTTGCCTCGCGCTGGCGTCGGCTCGTCCGCCCGCAGATCGCGCAGCGCTCCGACCCACTCCGCCCATGAACGCCATCGAGAGAGCCGGCAAAGAGCTCTCGCGCCTGCCCGGCATCGGCCCCAAGACGGCGTTGCGGCTGGTGTATCACCTCTTGAAGGCGGATCCGGCCCGGATCGCGCAGCTCACGGGCGCGCTCACGGACCTGGCGGACCGGGTGCGGCCCTGCGAGCGATGCGGGAACTACAGCGACAGCGACCTGTGCGACGTGTGCTCGAATCCGCGACGTGACCACACCACCGTGTGCGTGGTCGAAGAGGCGTACGAGGTCGGCGCCATCGAACGTACGGGCCAGTATCCCGGGGTGTACCACGTCCTGGGAGGAAAGCTCTCGCCGCTCGACGGAGTCGGGCCGGAGTCGCTCCGCATCGCGGGCCTCAGGACCCGCGTAGCGGAGGAAGGAGTCCGTGAAGTGATCCTGGCCACGAACGCCAGCATGGAAGGAGAGGCCACCGCCGTCTACCTCGAATCGATTCTACGGAACGTCCAGTCACTCCGGGTTACGCGTTTGGCGCGCGGGATACCGGTCGGAAGCGATCTGGAGTACGTGGATGGCACGACAATCGCCGAAGCCCTTCTCGGGCGACGCGAGATGTAATCCAGACCCTCGGACGATGATGAAGGACAGCGTAAGAAAGACCGGGATTGCAGTGCTCTTGGCCGCCGCAGCCGGCGCGGCTCTTGCACTGCTCGTGCGCGATCAACTCGATCGACACCAGCGCGATCTGTTCAGCCCCCGAGCGCTGAGACGCCTCGCAGCGCTGGGTTACATGGCACGGGAGCAGCCGACGGTGGACCATATCACCCTCCTCCGAGACTTCGTCGCCTGGGAGCCCCGTCGCATGCTACGCGAACGCGCACGGGCAATCCTGAGGCGCATGGAGGGCGCGGCCGACGCGGTCGAGGCCACAGGGGCCGGGCCCGTGGATGAGGCGCGCGGATGAAGGAAGACGGCCCACTGTTCGACGCTCGCGACGGACTGGGTCGCTACCTCGTATCGAGCGGCGCCCAACTCGCGCTCGTGATCGACGAGGCGGGTCGGGTCCTCGTTGCCGCAGGCGATGCCGGTCAGCTCGACGCGACTGCCTTCGCCTCGGTGGTAGCGGCACATTACGAGGCCAATCTCCAGCTTGCTTCGCTGGTCGGGGAGCCCGACTTTAGGACGTTGCTTCACCAAGGCGAGCAGTCCTCGATCTACATCGCTGGGGTCGGGGGCGCCGTGCTGGCAGTCGTCTACGACGGCACCCGCCGACTGGCTGAAGTCGGTCCGGAGGCACTCCTGCTGGCTGAACGGGTCGAAAGCCCAATCCGCGAGCTCATTGCGGAGAGTGGAGGGGATGGTAGGGTCCACCACCTGAGCCCGGACTGGGTTGAAGCGGTGGAGAGCGAAATCGACCGGTTGTTCAAAGAAGGAGTGTAGCGCGTCGATCATGTCGATGATCAATTATGCCAGCCGAGAGATCAACTGTAAGATCGTGTACTACGGTACCGGCTTGGGTGGCAAGACAACCAACCTCGAGCACGTCTACGCGAAGATAAACCCGGACACACGCGGGAAGATGATCTCGCTGGCGACGGAGACGGACCGCACCCTCTTCTTCGATTTCCTCCCGATCGACCTGGGGGAGATCCGCGGATTCAAGACCCGTTTCCACCTTTACACCGTGCCGGGACAGGTCTACTACAATGCCAGCCGCAAGCTGATTCTCAAGGGAGTCGACGGGATCGTATTCGTGGCCGACTCGCAGGAGGACCGCGCCGAAGCCAACGTCGAGGCCATGCACAATCTCTACGAGAACGTCGAGTCGTACGGTTACGACATGGAGACGATTCCCTTCGTGATCCAGTACAACAAGCGGGATCTCCCGAACATTCTCCCGGTCGAGGAGCTCAGGGCCCAGCTCAACCCCAACGGGCTGACGGACCTCGAGGCGATCGCGACGGAGGGCAAGGGCGTGTTCGAGACCTTGCAGGCCGTCAGCAAGCTCGTGGTGAAGGCACTGAGTTAGACGGGTGCCCGGACCCCACGCCGGTACTCCCACACTTCGCGTATAGTCCGCTCGATGCCCGAGGGCGACCGCCGGCTCAATCTGCCTAATCTGATCACGCTGCTCCGGATCGCTGCGTGTCCGGCCATCGTGTGGCTGGCGCTCTCACGCGACCCGACCATGGGGCTGTGGGCCTTCGTGTTGTTCGTCGCCGCAGCTCTGAGCGACCTCTGGGACGGCTACCTGGCGCGCAAGAATCAGCAGATCACGGACGTCGGGAAACTGCTCGACCCACTCGCCGACAAGCTGCTGCTGGCATCGACCTTCGTGCCGTTCTACCTGATCAGCCACCGCCCTGGAGACCAATGGCCGCTCCCCTGGTGGGGTGCGCTCCCGCTCTGGGTGATGATCGTGATCTTCGGCCGCGAGGTCTTCATGACGGTGTTTCGTGGCTACGCGGCCCGCCGCGGCGTCGTGATCGCCGCCGGCAAATCGGGCAAGTACAAGGCGTTCGTGCAGAACCTGTTCTGCGGTGCCGTGCTCCTCTGGTACCCGCTGATCGCGTTGGCCGCCGAGAGGATGTGGGACGGCTCCTTCTGGGAGTACTGGCAGAGCCTCCACGGCCTGTGGATCGGGGTCATGTTGCTCGTGGCCTTGGTTCTCACGGTCTTCTCCATGATGGACTATCTCTGGAGCTACCGCGCGCTCCTGATGAGCAGCGCGCCGCATCCGTGAGCGCGCCCGCCCTCGCCGCCGTGGTCGCCGTCGGGGACGAGCTCCTGTACGGATCGACCATCGACACGAACGGGGGCTGGCTGGGAGAGCGGCTGGCCCAGGTGGGCGTGCCGGTCGCGGCACGCTGGATCGTCGGTGACGACGACGACGCGATCGCGCGGGCACTGGGTCAGGCTCTCGCCGTTGCGGACGTGGTCGTCGTGTCCGGGGGGTTGGGACCCACGCCGGACGATCACACCCGCGAGGCCGTCGCCGCCCACCTCGGGCTCCGGCTCGACACTGACGTGGCCGTCCTGGCCGAGCTGGAGGAGCGGTTCAGAAGTTTCGGGTACACCGCGCTCCCCGAGCAGAATGCCCAGCAGGCCAAAGTGCCCGAGGGCGCGACCGTGCTGCGCAACGCCCTCGGGTCCGCGCCGGGGCTAATGATCCTCACGGGCGACCGGATGGTGTTCCTGCTCCCCGGGGTTCCGCAGGAGTTGAAAGGACTCTTCGAGACATCGGTGGCGCCGGCCGTGAAGAAGACATTCCAGGGGCGGCTGCGTAGGGTCACCCACCGAATCGTGCACACGTCCGGGATCGCCGAGTCGGTGCTGTCCGAGCGCGTGACCGAGCTCATGCCGGAGGACACCGGCCCCGTCTCGGTCGCTTTCCTACCCAAGCTCGTCGGTGTCGACGTCCGGCTGACGGCCACCAACTGCGAGTCCGGGCACGAGGCGCTCGACTGGATCGAGCGCGTGCAGGGCGCGATCGCGGCCGCCTGGGCCGGGCACTCGTTCGACGCGGAGAGCGGCGATCTCGTGGAGGCACTCGCGCGGGTGCTGGTGCGAGACGGCCGCACCCTGGCGGTGGCTGAGAGCTGCACCGGAGGCCACGTCCTGGAGCGCCTCACCGATGTCCCGGGCGCTTCGGCCTATCTCCGCGGAGGGGTGGTGGCCTACGACGACGAAGTCAAGAAGAGCGCACTCGGTGTATCGTCTGCACTGCTCGAGTCGCACGGGGCCGTGTCGGGGCCGGTGGCGGAGGCGATGGCGCTCGGGGTGTGCACTCAGCTCGAAGCCAGCACGGGGATTGCGGTGACCGGCGTCGCGGGACCCGATGGCGGCACGGAGGACAAGCCGGTGGGCACGGTGTGGTACGCGGTGGCGGTGGACGGGCGCGTGTCGAGCAAACAGCGACGCTTCCCGGGCGATCGGGCCCAGGTGCGGGTCCGATCGGCGCAGGCGGCCCTCGACCTCCTGTACCGCACCCTGACGAGGGAGATCTCATGATTCGCTCGGAGAGCGGCGTGTTCGAGGGGGAGGCGGGCGCCGTCCTCCGCTGGCAGATCTGGGCTCCGGAGACCCCCCGGGCGCGCGTCGTCTTCGTACACGGACTGGGCGAGCACTCGGGGCGATACCATCTCCTGGCCGGCGCGCTGGCGGGACGCGGACTCGCCGTATTCACCTACGACCTGAGGGGCCACGGACGCTCCGAGGGCCCCAGAGGACACGCGGCCCGGTTCGAGCACATGATGGGCGATCTCGAGCGCGCACTGCACGAGGCACGGGTCCGCTTTCCGGGACCCCTGCCGAGCGGCCTGGTGGCGCACTCGTTGGGGGGGTTGGTGGCCCTGCGGTTGCTCCAGGAGGCGGGTCCGGACGGTATCGACGCGGCCGTGATCTCGGCTCCGTGGATCGCCACCAAACGGACCATTCCGGGGTGGATGCTCGGAGCCGCCGGCATCCTCGAAAAAGTGTGGCCCAGCGCGCCCCTCAGCCGAGGGGCGGATCCAAAGCGCTACACACGGGACCCCGTGATGATCGAGGCGTACTTGGCCGACCCACTCGTTCACGGCCGCTTGAGCCCACGACTCTACTTCGAGGTGGTCGAGGCCCAGCGGCAGGTCCTGGCCCAGGACTCGAGCTTCGGCCTCCCCCTGCTGTTCCTCGTACCCGGTGCGGATGCCGTCGTGGACTCGGACGTTACGAGCGCTTTCGCGGATGGCCTCGACGGAGATGTTCAGGTCCGCGACCTCCCCGGCCTCCGGCATGAGCCCTTCAACGAGGTGGAGCGCGAGGAGATCTTCCGTGAAGTCGGGGACTGGCTCCTCCGTACCCTGGCTAGAACCGCCCACCTGGAAGCGGGTAGTAGCTCGCCGGCGTGACCGGATCCCACCCGCCGAGCGGGACGGCGGTCTGTTTGGCGCAACCAACACTCAGGACAGGCAAGTGACGGACAAGAATCCGAGTACCGATAGCGCATCGATGGAAGACGACCACGCCGACGTCGACGGCGCACCCGAGCAGGCGGTCGGGGCGGCCACCGCAGGCGGCGTGGCCGGTGAGGATCCCGGGACGGCGGAGGCGGGGCGCCAGAACCCGTCGGATCCGGCCCCGGCGTCCGCGGCGGAAGTCGACGCCGTGGAGAGGGAGCTTACGGAGGAGCTCGAGCGCGAGCGCGAGACGGAGGTGGTCCCCCCCGACGTGGAGTTGCAGGCCCTACGGGGGGAGCTCGAGGTGCTTCAGGACCGCCATCTGCGGACGGTCGCCGAGTACGACAACTACCGGAAGCGAACGGCTCAGGAGCTGCGGAGCGCGTGGACGCGCGCGCAGGCGGACTTGATCGGTTCCTTTCTGGAGGCGCTCGACGACCTGCAACGGGTCGGCACCTGGGAGGAGTCCACCACGGATCTGGCCGCGCTCATCGAGGGCGTAGACCTCGTCGAACGCAAGTTCAGCCAGGCCCTGTCCAGGGCCGGCGTCGAGGCGTTCGACCCGCTGGGTGAGGTCTTCGACCCCAACACCATGGAAGCCATGATGAAGGTGGCCCCCGAGGAGGAGGACCAGGAGGACCACGTCGCCGAGGTCTTCCAGAAGGGGTACCTCATCGAGGGAACACTGGTCCGCCCGGCTCGGGTGGGCGTCTACAAGTCGGATTGACCGCGGCGATGGCCAACGAGAGCAAGGACTTCTACAAGGTCCTGGGCGTCAAGGAGTCGGCGACCAAGGACGAGATCAAGTCCGCCTATCGCAAGTTGGCCAAGAAATACCACCCGGACGCCAACGCCGACGATCCCAAGGCCGCCGACCGCTTCAAGGAGGTGGGCGAGGCGTATTCGGTGCTCTCGGATCCAGAGAAGCGCAAGAAGTACGACCAGATGCGCAAGCTCGGCGCCTTCGGCTTCGGTCAGCCCGGTGGGGGCGGGTTCCGGACCTCCCGGCCCCCCAGCTCGGACGGCGGGTTCTCGATTGACGACCTGTCGGGACTCGGCGGCCTGGGCGACATCTTCTCGTCGATCTTCGACCGCTCCAAGCGCTCACAGAGCGCCAAGCAAGGGCGCGCCAAGGGCAAGAACGTCGAGTACGTGGTCGAAGTCTCGTTCAAGCGGGCCGTAGAAGGTGGCAAGGTCGCCATCACGGTTCCCATCTCCGAGGAGTGCGCCACCTGCGGAGGCGACGGTGCCGAGCCCGGCAGCAAGCTCGCGCGCTGCTCCGAGTGCAATGGCTCAGGCACCGTGTCTTTCGGTCAGGGGGGCTTCGCGGTGAACCGCCCGTGCCCGGCTTGCTTCGGGCGGGGCAAGATTCCGGAGAAGCCCTGCACGGCCTGCTTCGGGACGGGGACGTTGCGCCAAAACCGGAAGATCCAGGTCACCGTGCCCACGGGCGTCGAGTCCGGGGCCAA
The DNA here is from genome assembly GCA_024638305.1 of Gemmatimonadota bacterium. GTDB lineage: Bacteria > Gemmatimonadota > Gemmatimonadetes > Longimicrobiales > Gaopeijiaceae > JAHEKN01. Next base: position 28,825 of record JAHEKN010000025.1, read on the forward strand.
GGTGCGCCTGAGCGGTCAGGGGGAGCGGGGGACCGGGGGTGGACCGCCCGGCGATCTACTCATCACCTTCAAGGTGAAGCCGGACTCGTTCTTCCGTCGCGAAGGGCTGGACATCCACGTAACGGTGCCGATCAACGTCGCACAGGCCGGACTCGGCTCGAGGATTCGCGTGCGGACCGTGCACGGCACTCGGGTTACGCTGCGCGTCCCCCCCGGCACTCAGTCCGGTACCAAGTTCCGGATCAAGGGGCAGGGGATCGCCAAGGCGGGGAAGGCTGGCGACCAATATGTGGAGGTAAAGGTCGAGGTGCCGAAGGAGCTCACCGAGGAGCAAAAAGAGGCGCTGGAGAACTTCGCGGACTCCGCCGGCCTCCGGCACTAGTGGACTGCACGCGAGGTGGCGCGATGCATTGCGCGCCGAACGTGCGCGGACCTTCGGCACCCGTCCGCTAGCCGCTCCGGTCGGCTCGGGCCGGCTCCGGCCTCTACGCCCCCACCGCGCCAGGCGCGCCCACAGGGACCCGGTCTCCGGCGCCGACGCCCGCCACACGCGCGATTCTCCCGCCCCCGAGGAGCCAATCCTCGAGGAACAGGGCCGCGGACTGACCAGGCGTCACGGCTCGCTCCGGCGCGTCGAGCTCGACCCGGAGCCCGTCGGCACCCATCTCCACGACCCGGCCCCGGGCGGGTCGAGCCCGGTGTCGGATCTGGACCGAGATCCGGTCGCCCACTTCCGGGACGTCGGAGGTCAACCAGTTCAGTCCGTCGATCGTCACGCCGCTCCGGTGGAGCGCCTGGCGTGGTCCCACGACGATCGTGCGGGTCTCCGGTCGGATCTCGATGACGAACAGGGGCTCGGCTGAGCCGCCGACCAGCCCGCGGCGCTGACCCACGGTGTACGCCGCATAGCCGACGTGCTCACCGAGCACGGTGCCGTCCAGGGCCACGATGGGCCCCGGGACGAGCGCGGGGTGGGTACGGTCGAGTCGCGTGCGGAGCAGGTCCATGTAGCTCCCACTCGGCACGAAGCAGATCTCCTGCGACTCCGGCTTGTCCGCCGTGCGCAGGTTCAGCTCATGCGCCCGGGCGCGCACCTGGTCCTTGGTCAGATCTCCCACCGGGAAGCGGAGCCGGGGCAGGAGCTCGGCGGGGAGTCCCCAGAGGAAGTAGGCCTGGTCCTTGTCCTCGTCGAGCCCCCGGAGCAGCCTGGCCCCGCCTCCTCGATGGTGCCGGAGACGGGCGTAGTGGCCGGAGGCGATGAGGTCGCAGCCCAGCGCTTCACCGCGCGCCATGAGGTCGCGGAACTTCGTGTTGGAGTTGCAGCGCACGCACG
>JAHEKN010000166.1 GCA_024638305.1 Gemmatimonadota bacterium
CGGTGAAGCTGGGCTCCGCCCAGTCCAGATAGGGCTGTTCCGGCGTTTGCGCTCCCAGGACCGTGGCGCACGCGGCCAGCGCGGGCACAACCCAGACGACGGCCGCGCGGGCCATGACACCCACGCCGGATCAGCCCGTCGGGGACCCGTCCAGGAGCCCCTCGAGCAGCGGCTCCTCGACACCGTTCTCCGTGCAGAGTCCGTAGCTGCTCTCACTGGAGCCGTACATGGCCACGCCGGCGTAGCGCCCCGCAGCATCCAGCACGAAGAAACGCAGGTCGAACGCGGGCAGGCCCCGATCGTTCAGCAGCCGCTCTTCCACCGTGTTCTCCTTGACCCGCTCCAGGGCGGCCATCCCCGCGTCCTTGGGATGCGCCCCCCGCCGCAGGTGCTCCACGATCAGGAACGAGCTCAGGTTGAAGAGGTTGGCCTCGCCCCGGCCAGTCGACCCGGCCGCTCCGACGCCGTCGGCAACGTAGAGGCCGGCTCCGAGGATGGGTGAGTCGCCCACCCGTCCGGGAATCTTCCACGCGAGCCCGCTGGTGGTGGTCACACCGCATATCGCGCCGTCCGGGCCGATCCCGTTGCAGTTGATGGTGCCCCAGAAGCTGTTCCGGTCCACCAGACCTTCGCGCACCATGTCCAGCCCCACTTCGTACCCGATACGACGGCGGCGGGCCGGGTCGAGGTAGTGGAGCGGGTCGATGCGACGTCGCCACTCGAGCCACAGGGCGCGTGAGCGGTCCGTGTTCAGGTCCTCCTCGACCTCGAACCCCATGTTGCGGGCAAAGTCCTGGGCGCCCTTTCCCACGAGCAGGTGGTGGTCGGTGTTGTCCATGACCGCTCGCGCGACGAGCGACGGCGTACGAATGCCCTCGAGCGCGGCCACGCCTCCGGCCTGCCGCTTGGGCCCGTGCATGCAGCAGGAGTCGAGCTGCACCACCCCGTCTTCGTTCGGGAGACCGCCGTACCCGATGCCCGTCTCTTCGGGATCGAGCTCCGGGATGTTCACGCCCGCGATCAGGGCGTCCAGGACGTCGGTTCCTTCGGCAATGAGTTGGAACGCGCGCTCGACGCCACTTTGGGGGCCACCATTCTTGAAGCGGACCCCACTCGAGTCCGAGATCACGACCGGAGCGACCAGCTGCGGCGTGTGGACGAACGGCGCCTCCAGGAGCGTGCTCCGTTCCGCTCCCAGGGTCGGGGCCGGGAGGGCGCTACCCACCGCAGCGGCCGAGGCCGCCCGAACGAAGGTCCTACGTTCCATGATGGTCTCCAGTGGTTTTCGGGTCGGGAGGCTCGCTCGACGCCGGACGTTCGACGAAGCTCCGGAGGCGATGTGCCTCGGACAGGTCGCGGCGCCTGCGGAACGCTGCCGTGAGCCGGGATTGATGGTACGCCCCGGCAAGCACGGACACGAGCGTCAGGGCCGCCAGGACCAGGTGCAGCGCCACGGGTCCCGACACTGCGAGCGCGATTACGCAGGAGAGCACTCCGAGACCGACCTCACCGAGCGCAATGGGGCTCGTTCCGAACGTGTTCATCACCCGGCCGCGGAACTTGAGCCCGCCCGACGCGATGGCGAGCAGGCCGACCACGAATAGGAATACTCTCATCCAGCTCTCGCATGGGGGACGGCTCCCGCGGTCCGGGCGCGGTGGTCCCATGTTCGGACCCGGTCGGTGGGCTCGCAATGGGCGCGGCAGGTAGCGCGGCTCGTGCGGGCGTGGCACCTTTTTCCGACCTCGCTCACCCACGCTCGCCCACAGGATACCGCCCGTGATCTCGTACCGCTCCCGCCATAGCCGCCATCCACTCCGATCCGTCCCGTTCCTGCTTGCGGGGCTGATGCTCCCGTTGCTGGCGGCTTGCGCCGGGGCCGACGGCAACGGCTCGGCGGACCTGGTGATCACCAACGCCGTCGCGGTCACCATGGACCAGGCCGTCCCGACCGCGGAGGCGGTGGCCATCGTCGGTCACGAGATCGCGGCCATCGGTAGCGGCCGCGAGATCGACGATTGGATCGGTCCGGAAACCGAGGTCATCGACGCGGGCGGTCGGCTGTTGATCCCCGGGTTCGTGGAGAGCCACGGGCACTTTCTGAGCCTCGGGCGCGCTCAGATGATCCTGGACCTGACGACCGCCACGACGTGGAGCGAGATCGTGGCCATGGTGGCGGAGGCCGCGTCCACGGCGGAGCCGGGCACGTGGATCAACGGGCGCGGGTGGCACCAAGAGAAGTGGGAGGTGGTCCCGCAGCCCAGCGTCGAGGGCAACCCCGTCCACACCGAGCTCAGCCGGGTCAGCCCGGACAATCCGGTGGATCTCGGCCATGCGAGCGGGCATGCGTCGTTCGCCAACGCGCTCGCCATGCAACTCGCCGGCATCGACCCGAGCACGCCCGATCCCGCGGGAGGGACCATCGTCCGAGACGCGTCGGGGGCCGCTACCGGCTTGATGCGCGAGACGGCGCAGCGGCTCATCGGCGCCGCCCAGGCCAGGTCCGAGGAGGGGCGCACCGCGGAGGACCGCCTTGCCGAGATGAGGGAAATGGTCCGATTGGCGGGCGAAGAGGCCCTGGCCAACGGCGTGACGTCGTTCCACGACGCCGGGGCGGGCTTCGAGACCATCGACTTCTTCAGGGAGCTCGACGAGGCGGGCGAGCTGCCCGTACGGCTCAACGTGATGGTGCGCCGCGAATCGAACGAGTCGATGGCCGCGCGGCTGGCCGAGTACAAGCGCATCGCCACCGAGAACGGGCATCTCACGGTCCGCTCGATCAAGCGCCAGATCGATGGCGCGCTGGGCTCACACGGGGCGTGGCTGCTCGAGCCCTACGAGGATCTGCCCACGAGCACGGGCCTGGTCCTCGAGACCGTCGAGGACATCCGGCGCACGGCGGAGATCGCCGTGGACAACGGGTACCAGGTCAACACGCACGCCATCGGCGACCGCGCCAACCGGGAAGTGCTCGACATCTACGAGAGCGTGTTCGCGGAGAAGAGCGTCGCCGACCCGACCGCACTCCGCTGGCGTATCGAGCACGCGCAGCACCTTCACCCGGACGACGTGCAACGCTTTGCGGATCTCGGCGTCATAGCCGCCATGCAGGGCATTCACGGACCGTCGGACGGCCCGTGGGTTCTCGAGCGCCTGGGGCCGGCGCGGGCGCAGTCGGGCGCCTATCTGTGGCGCTCGCTGCTCGACGCCGGAGTGGTGATCAGCAACGGCACCGACGTGCCGGTGGAGAACATCGATCCCATCGTGAGCTTCCATGCGTCCGTAGCGCGCATGATGACGACCGGCGAGAAGTTCTACCCGGCGCAGAGCATGACGCGCCTGGAGGCGCTGCGCTCGTACACCATCGCGGGCGCGTTCGCCGAGTTCGATGAGCGTCGCAAGGGGTCCATCACTCCGGGGAAACTGGCTGACCTCGCGCTCCTCTCGCACAACATCCTCGAGATCCCGGAAGCCGAGATCCTGAACGCCCGGGTGGATCTGACGGTCGTGGGTGGCGAGGTCCGCTACCGGAGCGAGGGCTCGTGAGCAGCCGGGCCGCGCTCGCCGTCCCGGACGCCAACGGCTCCGAGCGCCGAGTCGTAGCCACGGCCGTGCTGGTCGTCATGGTGCTGGCCCTGGGCGGCTTCGAGATCGAGCAGCGGCCGGATCGACCCACGGGTACAGCCGGAGCCACCACTGTTCCGCACACGGAGATCATCGTCCCGGAGGGCGTTGCCCGGCTCCCGGTCTTTTCACCGGCGGTCCGGGTTGGGGACCTGCTCTTCCTCTCGGGCGCGATCGGCACGGTCGGCGACGAGCTCCGCCTGGTGGAAGGGGGGGTGGGCCCGGAAACGCGCCAGACCCTCCAGAACATAGAAGTGATCCTGGCCGCCGCGGGCGCCACGATGGCCGACTTGGTCAAATGCACCGTGTTCCTGGCGGACATCGCCGATTACGCGGCGATGAACGAGGTCTACCTGGAGTTCTTCCCTTCGGATCCGCCCGCCCGGTCGGCGATGGCGGGGAGCGGACTCGCGCTCGGTGCCCGGGTCGAGATCGAGTGCATCGCGGCGATGCCGGTGGGGTGATCCCGGTAGTCCCCTCGGGGCTCGACCGACGGAAGGCCGCCTGACGCCTCCTGAAGCGATGAGGTCGACCGCCCGCCGGGGGTCTAGAAGAAGAACGCGCCGCCTCCGCTCCGCCCACGGAACCGGAGTCGTGGGTTCACCACGTTGTTGAAGATCGACCCGAACTGGTAGGTGAACCCGATCGACGTGAAGTAGCGGAAGCTGGTCTCGAGGTCACGGAGGCGGAGGAGGATCTGGTCGTCTTCGAGCGCGGCGCCCGACAGGTGGAGCTGGTCGCGAATCCACGAGTACGTGCCGCTCATGCGCAGGGAGAGCCCGCGCGTCAGCCGCAACTGTGCTCCACCGGACACGGTCACGGAATACCGTGAGGACCGGTTGAGAAACTGGGAACCGGTCACCTGCGCGTTCACCGAGCCCCAGGGCTCCGTCTGCTCGACCGCTGCTGCCAGCGTGTGGTCGAAGAGCGCCTCCGACGTCTTCCCGAAGAGCGTCTCCTCCGTGTAGTCGAACGTATTGGCTCCCAGGCTGTACTGCAGGATCAACTGGCGGCGTGAGGACTCGGTGTAGGGGTAGATGTTGTACTCGATCGCCGGTGCCAGTCGGAGCGTGAGATCCTGGTTGAGCTGCGTGTCGTGCAGGACGGTCGCCTGTGCACCCGTCGACCAGTGGTCCGTGAGGCTGCGCACGATCGAGCCCGATGCGGAGTAGCCCCGGGTGATGAACGTCTCTTTCCCGCCTGAAAGCTCGAACGTCCGCGCACTGTAGCTGCCGAGCACACGGAACGCCGCCTTCCAAAGGTCCGTGGTGCGGGCCGCCGACGCGCTCCAGCTCGTGTTCGACGAGGACGTCGTCGACTGGCCGCTCAGAAAGGCGTTGAGCCCCACGTTGAAGATCCAGAAGTTCCATGGGTCGTCGGCCGCGGCGGTCTGCTGGCCTGGCCGTGGGCCGCGGCCCTCCCCCGCCCCGGCCGGCCCGAGCACGCGGGATCGGATCTCCACACGGTCCAGTTGCCCGGAACGGGCCAGGTACGGGACGAGCCCCGCCCGCACGACAGCGGCGAGCCCGCTCCGTCGTTCGTCCTCGGTGTCCGTGGGGCCGTACCCGTGCGTCAGCGTGTCGCCGACGCCCAGGAACTCCGCCCGACCCAGGAACGCGATCTCCAGCGCCTGACCGCCGCTGCCGGTTGCCTCCGACGTGATCAGCAGATGCACGTGGGAGTCCTCCCGACTCCGCACCCAGTCCACGAAGTCGATCTCCCGCCGGAAGTAGTCGAAATCACAACCGCGAGCGTGGCAATCGAAGAAGATGCGGATGCGGGGCTCGGCGTCCGGCGCCTCCTGCGCTTCCGCCGGCACCGGGACGAGCGGGACGCTCGCGAGGATGGTGCTGACGGCGGCCAGGCAGGCGAATCTCAAGGCGTTGCCACTCCTGTTCCCTGGGTCGCGCGTCACGTCGCAAGCCACGTCGCGTGCCAAGTCGCAAGTCACGTCGCAAGCCACGGGAGGCGAAACTGGTCTACGGACTGTGAGACGCGCCCAAAGATTGGGACGTTGCAAGCCCGGCGAATGTTCCCGAAAGGCGTTCGCCCGAGGTGTGGGCGACCTCCGCCGAGCTAGCGCCCGGGCGGAGGGCCGAGGTTGGGCACGATCATGACGTGAGCACCGGCCGTGCCACCGAACATCAACCAGGGTGCCCCGGCCACCGGGACCTCGGAGAGACCGGTGGACTCGGCCGTCGCCCAGGGCGTGTAGAGGACCCACCGGAGGCTCGCGCCCTCGACAGCGCCCGTGGCCGGAGTCCAGACGCTCTTCGGTCCAGAGAGCACGTAGAGCGTGGCGGGCTCTTCCGGCATCGCGAGCGTTCCGGCGTCCGCCTCCTCCCAGCGAATCCGGTACCTCTCGTTCGGGTCCGCAATCCCCTCACGAGCGAGCGCACGCCCCCGCGCCATGTAGGGCTCGAGAGAGTCGTGGTAGCACGACGTGCTGAAGGCCTCCGCCGCGGGATCCGGCGCCAGGCATATCAGGTCGTTCGTGCCCGCCTTGAGCGTCCTGCCGCCGTCGGCGCTCAGGACGGTGGCCCCCTCTCTCAGATCGTCGGGCGCCGCCCGGAGCGCCGTCCGCACCAGTGCGTCGTCGGTCTGCGCGGTCAACGGCCCGCCGCAAATCACCAGTAAGGACAGTAGCGTGAGGAGCTTCTTCATGGACACGGGCCTCGAGGAGGTGGGTTCAGGAGTTGGGTCGCTCGGGCAAAAGCACGATCCGAACGTATTGATCGTCTCGCAGGAACCTTACGGCAAGCTCTTGCAGGAGCTCGTTGGTCCAGGCGTCGATCACCTCGAAGCTCGGGATGTCCCGGGGGTCCAGCCCTTCCCGGTCGAAAGCCTCGATCTGACGGGCCCAGTACGCGTTCTCCCTCAGGTTGGTCTCTTTGGCGCGGCGACGGCTCTCCTTGACCTTGTCGACATTGTCGCCGCCGGGTCCCTCGCGTCGGACGCGGTCGATCTCGGCCATCACAACGTCGAAAAGCTCCTCGGCACGCTCGGGAGCCGAGCCGAACGAGATCGTGACGCCGTACTCGAGATCCGGCCGGCGGGACAGTCCGCCGCTCGCGCTCACCGAGTACGTGCCACCGAGGTCTTCGCGGAGGACCTCGCGCAGTCGAATCTCGAGGGCATCCGCGAGTGCTCCGAGCGCCAGCGACTCCTCGCGCGAGTACCGCTCCGCCTCACCCGAGAACACGATCCGCGTCCTGCTCTGGGGCTCGACGCCCCTGCGGACGGTCTTCACGATCACGCCGGCGGGCGGATCGATCCCCACGTCCCGCCACGTCTCCTCTCGCTCGGTGGCTGGCAGCGTGGCGAGGTAACGCTCAACCAGAGGCCGGAGCTCCTCCACCTCGAAGCTCCCGACGATGGTGAACGTGAAGTCCGAAAAGTCCTCGAAACGGTCCTCGTAGAATCGGAACGACCGCTCGAGATCGAGCAACTCGGCTGCCGCCAGCGTGAACGGCCGCATCCGGGGGTGCCCCTGCGAGAGGGTGGCGAGCAGCGTGTCGGTGAAGGCGGCCTGAGGGGATGCGTCCCGATTCTCGAGGGATCCGCGCACCTGTGACATGAGCGCCTCCATGGCGTCCTGGTCCATCCGCGGACGAGTGGCGTACAGGTGGATCAACTGGAACATGGTCTCCGCATCCTTCCAGGAGCCCTGACCGAAGAAGCCCTCCTCGAGGTCCGAGATGGTCGGGGCAACCAGCGCCACCTTGCCGGCGAGCTTCTTCTGGAGCTGCGGGAAGTCGAAGCCCGCCACACCACCCCTGGTGACCAGCGTGGTGGCCATCTGCACGGCGTGAAACTCGTCGTCGGTGACGAGTGAGCTGCCCCCCGGCGAATACGCCGAGATGATGAGCTCGTCGTCCATGAAGTCCGTGGGTCGAACGAGCACACGGACGCCGTTCGACAGAAGCCAACGCGTGAGGCCCACCTCCTCGACCCGCTCCTCCGTCACCACCCGGCCCGGCTCGGGCAGGTCGGCCAGAAGCGGCTCCTCCACGGTGTCGTCCTCGTATGCCGTGATCTCGGCGCCGGCGACCGCGTCGAACGCGGTGAGCAGCTCCTCCTCGCCGGGGATGGCCAGGTCCGGCTTTTCCGGCGCGGTCACGAGAATCACCCGTCCACCGTCGGACAGCCAGCTCTCAGCCAGTCGATCGATCTCGGCCAGGGAGATCCCGGGGAGCAGAGCCCGACCCATTTCGAGCTGTTGGGACTCGCTTTGCGGCGTCGTGCCCACGAGGAAAGCGTACACGTACTGAGCCGCGTAGGTGCTCGACTCCTGGTTC
>JAHEKN010000001.1 GCA_024638305.1 Gemmatimonadota bacterium
CATGATTTCCGACTCGGTCACCGCCAGCGCTTCGCTCCAATCGGCGATCTGGAGCTCGATGCGGAGGTCGGGCCGGTCCGAACCGTAGCGCTCCATCGCCTCGGCCCAGGTCAGGCGCTGGAATGGGGGACTCGCCGGGATCCCGGCGACGCCGGCCAGAGCAGCGAGCACCGCTTCCACGCACGCGAGCACGTCGTCCGGCTCGACGAACGCCGCCTCCAGGTCGATCTGGGTGAACTCCGGCTGTCGGTCGGCGCGGGCGTCCTCGTCCCGGAAGCAGCGCGCAATCTGAAAGTACCGGTCGAAACCTGCGGTGATCAGCAACTGTTTGTAGATCTGCGGGCTTTGCGGAAGCGCGTAGAAGTGCCCCGGGTGGATACGGCTCGGGACCAGGAAGTCGCGCGCTCCCTCCGGAGTGGGCTTGGTCAAGATGGGGGTCTCGATCTCGATGAACCCGAGTCGATCGAACACGTTGCGGGCTTCGAGGATCAGCCGGTGGCGGAGCATCAGGTTGCGCTGTAGCTCCTCGCGCCGCAGGTCGAGCACGCGGTGTTGGAGGCGGAGGTCCTCGGACGGAAGCTCGTCCTCGGGGCCGCGATACACCGGGATGGGCGGAACGTCCGCCTCGTTCAGGACCTCGAGCTCACGGACGCGGACCTCCACGGCTCCGGTGGCCATGTCGGGGTTGCGCGCGTCATCGGGACGGGCGCTCACCACCCCCGAGACGGCAATCACGTCCTCGAGCCCCAGACGGCCCGCCGCGGCGAGCCCCTGCGCCACCGTCCAGTCGGGTCCGAACGAGAGCTGCAGCACGCCCGACCGGTCCCGCAGATCGACGAATACCAGCCCGCCCAGGTCGCGGCGCCGGTGGACCCAGCCGCACAGGCGGACCTCACGTTCGCGGTCCGTTTCGGAGAGCTGGGCCACCATGCAGGTGCGCTGACCCGTTTGATCGAACGAGCGGTCGGGCATGATTGTCCTCTGGGACCCTACGGGCCCTCGGGGGCCGGACGGTCCTTGTTGGCGAATGGCAGCGCTAGGATCAACACGATCCCGTACCCCACCAGCAGTCCGATCAGGTCAGCCACCCAGTCGGCGACCGACGGAATTCGGTAGGGAACGAACATCTGGTGGAACTCGTCGACGGCGGCGTACACGACGCCGAAGGCCAGGACGAGCAGGTGGCTGTGGCGACGTCCGCTCCCCACCCATCCCCAGGCGAGCAGGAGCCCCATCACCGAATACAGAACGACGTGGACGACCTTGTCATTGGCCGACAGGCCGGGGAGAAGGGGGACCCCACGGATCTCGCTCAACAAAAAGAGGACCGCCGCCCAGATGGCCGCGGGCCCCCACGCGATTCCCCAAAGGCGAAACCGCGCTTTCGCTGTAGAATCCAGACGCCGAGCTCCTCCGTGGGGGACGGGGACGGTAGGGAGGCCGGGGGTCGACCCCTGTTTCCCGTCGGGTCTGAGTGGGCGCTAAGTTAACCGAGCCGAAACACCGTTTCAAGAAATCGAATCCCCCATGGAAGCCACGAGACCGGACCTGTTGAGCCTCGTTCCGTCCGATCTGGACGTGACGCTGGCCGCCCACTTCGATGCGCGCGGGGAGCCGCGCTATCGGGTGGCGCAGGTTCGGAGGTGGCTCTACGAGAAAGGGGCCCGCGACGTCGCGGAGATGTCCAATCTGCCCCTGGTCGAGCGCGCGGCCCTCGCGGACGCCTTTCGGGTCGACGAGGCGTCGGTGGCACGCGTGTCGGTCTCCGGCGACGGCACCACCAAGCACCTCTGGCGGCTCTCCGACGGAGAGATGGTTGAATCCGTGCTGATCCCCACGCCCAGGCGGCTGACCCTCTGCGTGTCGTCGCAGGCCGGGTGTGCGGTCGGATGCACCTTCTGCGCGACCGGCTGGGGTGGCTTCCGCCGCCAACTGAGCGCGGGGGAGATCGTCGCCCAGTACCGCGCCTCGGCCCGCTTTGCCCGCGAGCGCGATCTGGGAGGCGTCTCGAACATCGTGTTCATGGGGATGGGAGAGCCGTTCGCGAACCGGAAGGCGCTCTTCCCCGCGCTGGAAATCCTGAATACGGGCTACCGGGTCGGAGCGCGCCGCATCACGGTGTCCACGGTGGGCGTGGTGCCGGGCATCCTCGAGCTGGCCCGCATGCCGCAGCAGTTCCGGCTGGCGCTCAGCCTCCACTCTCCGGATCCGGCCCTCCGGTTGGAGCTGATCCCCCTGGAGAAGCGGTATCCGCTACCGGAGGTCATGGAGGCGCTCGCCGCCTTCAATCGCGCGGGCGGCAAGCGCATCACGTTCGAGTACACGCTCATCCGGGGGGTCAACGACGACCCGGCGTTGATCGCGCCGCTGGCGGGGTTGGCGAGCCAGGTCGACGCGTTCGTGAACCTCATTCCGTTCAACCCCATCGCGGCCCAGGACTGGAAGCCGAGCCGACCGGAGCGCATCCGCGAGTTCGAGGCGGGGCTCGCGCTGCGGGGCGTGGCCACCGCCGTGCGGGAGCCCCGCGGCCGGGACATCGACGCCGCCTGCGGGCAACTGCGGGCGCACGAGCTGGTGCAGGTGGCCGGGACGCGGGCTCCGGCCGAAGGACCCTAGCGGATCGCCGAGCCGATGCGTTGGGCGCGGGCCGCCCGGATGAACGGGAAGGGCTTCACGGATTGTTTGTCGTACGAGTAGTAGATCCGCGCTGCCCTGCCCTCGAAGCGCCAGCCTTCCAGGAATCCCCAGTAACGCGAGTCCAGGCTGGTGTCCCGGTTGTCGCCCAGCATGAAATAGCGGTCATCCGGCACCGCCAGCGGGCCCCAGTTGTCGCGTCGCGGGCGGTACTCGGCACCGTCCTCCGAGGCGACAATGAACTCACGCTGCCACTCCATCCAGGGATGGCTCTCGTCGCCGTTGGGGTCCAGATGCTGTACGTAGGGCTCGTTGGCCGGCACCCCATTCACGTAGAGCACCTTGTCCCTCATCTCGAGCGTGTCGCCCGGCATCCCCACGAGGCGTTTTACGAGCTTGAGCTCGGGCTCGTGCGGCGGATCGAACACGAGCACGTCGCCCCGGTGCGGCTCCGAGTAGCCCGGAATCCGAATGTCGGTGAAGGGAACGCGGCTCCCGATCGCGGCACGATTCACCACGAGGTAGTCGCCCACGAGGAGCGTGTTCTCCATCGAGCCCGAGGTGATGACGAACGTCTGAAGCAAGAACGTCCGCATGACGATGAACAGGACTCCCGCGATCAGGAAGGTCTTTCCCCATTCGCGGATCCAGTCGTCCCCATCGGCCTGTTCGCGGCGGCGCTTGGCGTCCCCGTCGGCGGCCCCTTCCTCCGGGCGACGTTCCCGTTTCTTGTCCTTCTTACTACCCATAGACGCTGCGCACGCGGGTCAGTTCAGCCCTCTGCACTCGACGGTATTCTACCGAAAATAACGGCGAAGGTCCCACCAAGGTGTCAGCTCGGCCTCCAGGGGCGGGGGTTCGGCCACTTCGAACGACCACACGGGACCGAGCTTCACCGTGGCCTCCACCAGGCGAGTGGAGTCCACCTCCGAGAGAACGTGCTCGATCCCGAGAGCGTCCGCCACCGCGCGGGCGAGCAGGGTGTCTCCCACCCGATCGACCACGCGCGAGGCGGAATCCGAGAACTGGGCGTCGTTCCCCCAGTAGACCACGTCCAGCCCGGAATCCCGCAGGACCCCGGTGGCACGCTGCGCGAGGCCGGCCGTCCCTCCGGCGTTGAGCACCTCGACACGCAGTCGCTCGCGCGGCCACTCCGCCGCGGTATCCGCGGCGCTCCGGTTGGAGGCCGCATCAGATGGGCGCTCCGACCCGCGGGTGGTCAGGGCCGACCCGACCATGATGCCGACGATCAGAACCACCGTCAGGACCGCGATTGCCCGAATGTGGTCAGCCATTACGTAATTTCCGCATCTGCTTCCACAGTGCACGTGTCCAGGGTGAGAGCCCGTCCCCGCGATCCCGGAATCTGCGCACGCGGCCACGGAAAATCTCGTACAGGACGTGTTCGAGCTCCGCCGGCATGCGCGCGAGCATGGCATCCCGCTCCTTCCGCATCGTCACCCGGCCAGGCTCGAGAAAGTCCGCACAGCAGAGGGCTCTGCCCATGAGATCGAGGTCCGGATGTCCGAGTGTGTGGAACGCCACTGCCCGCAGCAGGTCCGGGTCCTGAACCCCCGCCTTCTTCATCCGTTCCGCGGCGGCCGGGCCGTGGACGACGGGGTCCGGAAGGTCGCGGAATTCGCGCGGGAGCCCGTTCCGCAATCGTCGCGGGTTCTCGTCCCGGAGCGCGTCGTGGAGTAGGCCGGCTGCTTTCCAGCGGGCTTTGTCGTCTGCGAGGCCCAGGGACTCCGCCCAGGCCCCCATGAGCTTGGCGACCCGCTTGGCATGGCGGCGGCGCTCCGGTCCCGCAACCGCCCAGGACGGCCACTCGCCCTTGGCGGCCGCGCGCACGATCGGGTGGGGTTTCTTCACGGCGCCCCGTCCAGGAGCACGTTGTCGATGAGCCGCGTCGTTCCGCAGCGGGCGGCCACCAGGACCGCGCTGGCCGGGCCGGCGGGGTCCACCGGCTCGAGATCGGCCATGCGGACCACGCCCACGTACTCGAGGTCGAGCAGGGGTCGGCTCCGGACCTCAGCGCGTACCTGCTCTTCCAGGCCAGCCGCCGTGCGCCCTCCGGCCCGGTAGGCCCGGCGCGCCGCCTCGAGGCCTCGAACCAGCCCCACGGCCTGTTCCCGCTCCGCCGCCGACAGGTAGGCGTTCCTCGAGCTGAGGGCCAGGCCGTCCGCTTCCCGCACGATGGGCGCCACGTCGATCTCCACTCCGAAGTCGAGGTCGGCCGTCATGCGGCGGACGAGCACGGCCTGCTGCAGGTCCTTGCGCCCGAACACCGCGACGTCGGGCCGGACGATCGAGAAGAGCTTGGCCACCACGGTCAGGACCCCCCGGAAGTGCCCGGGACGGGCGGTGCCGCAGAAGCGGTCGGCCAGGCGGCCCGGATCCACCGTCACGAGCGCGCCGCCATCCGGGTAGAGCTCCGCGACCTCGGGGGCAAACACGATGTCGGCGCCACGGGCATCGCAGAGCGCGCGGTCCCGCTCGAGGTCGCGCGGATAGCGATCCAGGTCTTCTCCGGGCCCGAACTGCATGGGGTTCACGAAGATGGAGACCACCGTCACGTCCACGCCCGCCACGGCCCGGTCGACCAGGGAGAGGTGGCCCTCGTGCAGCGAGCCCATCGTGGGGACGAGCCCGATCCGCCCTGCCCGGATGTGGGCGTCGTGAAGGGCTCCGGCCAGCTCGGCAATGGTGCGCGCCATGATCACGGGTCGGCGGAGAATCCGTGTTCGTCGGTGGGGAAGGTGCCGTCTCTCACGCTCTCGACGAAGGCCTGGAGCCCCCGCTCGATCTCTCGTCCCGCCTCGGCGAAGCGCCGCAGGAAGCGCGGCTCGAAGCCCGGGTTCATGCCCAGCGCGTCGTAGGTCACGAGCACCTGACCGTCGCAGCCGGGGCCTGCCCCGATCCCGATCGTGGGAATGTCGAGCCGCTCGCTGATGCGGGCTGCGAGCTCCGAGGGCACGAGCTCGAGCACCACGGCGAAGCAGCCCGCCGCCTCCAGCTCCAGGGCGTCGGCCTCCATGCGCTCCGCGTCCGACGGGGCGCGCCCCTGGACTCGGTAGCCGCCGAGCTGGTGCACGGACTGGGGCGTCAGGCCGAGATGTCCCATCACCGGAACGCCCGCCGACGTCATGCGGCGCACGGTCTCCGCTATGGCGGGACCGCCGCCCTCGAGCTTCAGGGCGTTGACCTCCGACTCCTTCATCGCTCTCCCCGCGCTCAGGAGCGCTTGCTCGGCAGACACCTGATAGCTCATGAAGGGGAGGTCGAGGACCACGAACGACCGCGGGGCGCCGCGACGGACGGCGGATCCGTGGTGGATCATGTCGTCCAGGGTCACCGGGACGGTGGAGGCGTATCCGAGCACCGTCATGCCGAGGGAGTCGCCCACCAGGATCATGTCCACGCCCGCCCGCTCGAGGTAGCCGGCCAGCAGGTGGTCGTAGGCTGTCAGGACGGTGATGGGTTCGCCCCGACGCTTCATTTCGCGAAACGAATGCACGGACTTCGCGCGCTCTGGACCGCTGCTCGTGGTCACGGATGGCCTGTCGCCGGGCCGGCGGCTTCGAAGGGTGGCTCGACGGGCCCGACCCGGGCGGGCCCGACTCGCTAAAGCGTGATCGGGCTGGCATTTGCGCCGATCAGGCGGCAACCTATCCCTGCGACTCGATCGGTGTCAATCGACGGTGCGGCGGGAATGGCGCGCCCGGGGCGGGGGAGGAGACGATATGCCGGTTCGGTGGGACTCGGTACTCACCCGCGCCGTGGCGGAGGAATTGAGCGAGCGGCTGAGCGGTGCCCGCTGTCGGGCCGTGCACCTGCACGCCCGGTCCCGCACTGTCTGGATCTTCATGGACGACGCCGGGCTCGAGATCGCACTGGATCCCGCGGCCGGGTCGATCCGGCTCGTCGGGGAAGCTCCGCCGCACCGGGACGCCACACCACTCAACGGACGGGTCCTCGACGCGGTCGCGCCTCCCGACGAGCGCCGGCTGATCCTGTCGTTCCTGCGGAAGCGAGGAAAAGCCCGTCGCGTGGATCTGGTACTGGAGTGGGCCGGAAATCGCCGCAACGCGGTCATGATCGACCCCGACGGGGGTCGGGTCGAGGACGCCCTGCCCTTTCGGGGGCCCGGATCCGAGAGTGTTCGGCCGGGTGGGCTCTACCGCCCACCGGCGCCGCCCGACCGCGACGGTGTGGACGGCGAGGTGTCGTTCGATCGCTTCCGGGAGCTTGCCGTCGGGCCTCGCGAGCTCATGGGAGGGCTCGCATGGACGTCTCCCCTGAACGCGGGGGCGTTGGTGGCCGAGCCCGAGGCCGGTTGGGCCCTCTGGAAGCGCATCGCCCGTGGCCGGGAGACGGAGCCTGGACTTCTCGAAGGCCCCCGCGGGACCCAGCCCTATCCGTTTCGGCTCCCGGGGCAGGGGTTCGAGCCCACCGACGGCGTGCTCGCCGCGTTCGCCCGCTCGAGTGAGGACGCTCCGGCTGCCATCGACCCCGAGGCCCTCCGGCGACTGGACTCGAGCGAACGGTCGCTGGCCCGCAGGCTGGACGCCGTTCGGCGGGAGTTGGCTTCCCAGCCCGAGCCGGCCGAGATCAGGCGGATGGGTGACCTGGTTCTCTCGCGGATCGGGGAACTTCGGCGCGGGATGTCGGAGGCCCGCCTGGAGGACTTCGACGGAAATGAAGCCACGGTCCCCTTGGACCCGAGCCTGGAGCCACACGAAAACGCCGCCCGCATCTACGACCGGGCCGGACGGGCTGAGCGGGCCCGTGCGGCCCTCCCCGGCAAGATCGCGGAGATGGAGGGGCGCCTGCTTGAGCTGTCCGAGCTTCGGCGGAAGCTGGAGGCGGGCGAGGCTGGCGTCGAGGACGTGCCCGAGCCACCCTCACGGAGCGGCGGCCACCCGGCCGATTCCGCCCCAGCCCTTCCCTACCGCAGCTACCGTAGCAGCGGTGGCCTGGAGATCCGGGTCGGCCGCGGCGCCCGCCACAACGACGACCTCACGTTTCGGCACTCGAGACCGGGCGACGTCTGGCTCCATGCCCGCGACGCCGCGGGCGCGCACGTCGTTCTCCGGTGGAGCCACGCCGACGCGCCCCCCGCCCGGGACCTGGAGGAGGCCGCGGTGTTGGCGGCTCTGGGCAGCCGGGAGCGACACAGCGGCCTGGTGGCCGTGGACTGGACGCGACGGAAGCACGTGCGCAAGCCACGCGGCGCGCCGCCGGGACTGGTGGTGCCGGCCCGCGTGAAGACCCTTTTCGTGGCGCCAGATCCAGAAACAGCCCGACGCCTAGCAACAGATTCCACTGCAGGCACTTGACCTATTTCAGGTCACGTACTCACTGACCTTGATGCCGTACTTCTGCGGGTCGGTCGTCTTGATGATGGACGCCCGCAGCTGTCCGGTGGACTCGTCGACCTCCGACAGGTCGATCGTGTAGGGCGACGGCCGGGGGACGCCCATCGAGTCCGAGATTACGACAACCTTGGGCTGGTGCACGTGCATGGGGTCGCGGTTGGCCTGCGAGACCACGGCCATCTCCAGCGAGTCCAGAATGACGAGCGTACCCACGGGGAACACCCCGGTGGCGTTGATCAGCGTCTTCACGAGTAGCGGGTCGAACCCGCGCCGAGGACTGTCCCGCATCTCCTGGAGCACCTCGTCGGCGGGCCAGGGCTCGTACTGATAGCTGCGGACCGAAGTGGCCGCGTCGAAGGCGTCCGCGACCGAGACGATTTTCGAGAACAGGCCAATCTGCCGCGGGCGCTTGGTTCCCGGATACCCGGACCCGTCCGCCCGCATGTGATGCTCGTACGCCATGAGCATCTGCCGGTAGGGAACGTCGGGGAAGCCCTTCAGGTCGAATAGCCCGAGCAGCCCCTCGGTCGGATGCTCCTTCATGATGGCCCACTCTTCGTCCGTCAGGCCCTTGGGCTTGTTGATGATGTCGGGGTCGATGGTCATCTTGCCGAGATCGTGGAAGAGCGCGCCCAGGCCCAGCTCGTAGAGCTGCATCTTGTTCATCCCCAGGCGCTGACCGATCACCAGGCTGAAGATGCAGACGTTCACCGAGTGCGTGAACGTGTACTCGTCGAAGTCCCTCATCGTCGTCATGGCGATGATGGAGGGCTCGTTCGACAACACCTGGTCCACGATGGTCTGTACGGCACGCTTCACCTTACGGACGTTGACCGCCTTCCCCAGGCGGACGTCGGTGAGGACTTCCTTGGCCACCTTGACGGTGCGCACGTAGGTGCGCTTGGCAACGGCCAGGGCCTCCTCGTCGTCCTGCTCCGGGCTCTCGACCTCCGACTCCCCCTTGAAATCGAGATGGAGAATCGGCGTCCCGTCGATGGCCTGAAGGAACCCCTGGTAGGGATCCTGGCCGGCGGGCTTGCGCAGTAGGATGGAGAACAGGGCCGGCCACTCCTCCTTGGTCACGCCGCTCATGACCCACAGGGATCCGATCCCGTGGTCGTGCAGGACCTTGGCGACGTTGCCGAACGTCGCGTAGGTATTGAGGTCCAGGCGCAGGCGGGTCTCGTTCAGGAAGAAGAACTCGCCCACGACCCGCAGCTCGACGCTGCCTTCCCTGCTGGCCATCTCCGACGCCAGCCCGTGGAAGTCGGCGATCGCGTGCTGCACGGTCTCGTTCTCGACCGGGTAGAACTTGAGGGCGCGGAGCGCTGCATAGAACCCGGCAAGAAAGCGTCGTCCCTCGTCCTGGGTACGCAGCTTCTCGCCGCGGTCGCTGTCCGCGTTAGTCATTGTCGTCGTCTTCCTTGCGTAGGGCGCGGCTCACCGCGCTCTTCACGACCGGCTCCTTGGCGTTTTGAGCGACCCGGAGCGCCGACACGGCGCTGGCCATGCCGGAGCGGCCCAGGCCGAGCGCGGCGCACGCCCGGATCTCCTCGGGAGCCTTGCGACCCAGAAGTCCCTTCTTGTTGAGGATTCGGGCGAGGAAGCGGACGGCTTCCTCGCCGCCGAGGGCACCGAACGCCTCGAAGAACGCGATCTTCTCGGACACGTCTGCCTGCTTGAGCTGGCGTCCCATGACGATCTGCTTCACACGGCCGGCCGCCGGCGCATAGCGGAGCTTGGTCAGGCCCTTGGCCGCGGCGATGCGGATCTCTCGCTCCGAGTCCGACAGCGCCCGCTCCAGACCCGCCGCCGCGGTCGAGGCCTTGAGGTCCACGGACGCCTGTACTGCGGCCAAGCGAACGCTGTCGTCGGCGTGCGACATCAGTTGGCCCAACTGCGACCCGGCCTGGGAGAGCCCCATGCGTCCAGCGAGCTGGCAGGCACCCGCCAGCACGATCGGGTCCTCGGACCGGAACAGACCGACGATCGCCGCCGGGTCGCCCGAGCCGATGTGCGCGACGGCGTCGAGCAGGACTGTCTGGATCCGCCGGTCGTCCGTGTGCTGCGATGCCCGCAGAAGCGGCTCCAGGGCTCCGGCCCTGAGCTGCTTGAGGAAGTCGCCCAACTCGCCGACCGAAGGCGTGATGGTCCCATCGAGCAGCGACTGCACCAGCTCGTCCATGGCTTCAGAGGCGGAGATGTCGTCCAGGATCCTGTTGGCCTCGCCCACGTTTTCCGGAGACAGTAGCTCCGAGCTCCCGGTGAGCACCCGCAGCTGCGAGAGGATCTCGGTGGCGGAAGCCAGTGCCCCGTGGCCCAGAAGGTTGGGCAAAAGGCTCCGCAGGATCCCCAGGATGCGCTGGTGGCGGTCGGGGCGGCCCGCGTCCTCGATGCGGTCGAACAGCGCCGTCAGGACGTCGTGCCGGAGGTCCCGCTCCATCTCGCGCTGGAGCTCCTTCTGGAGCTTGAGGGCCTCGTTGGGGTCCAGCGAGTACAGCGTCGGGTTGAAGTCGTCCGGCCCGATCTTGGGCTTGTGAGCCTCCTGCGCCGGCTCTTCCCCCGGACCCGCCGACTCGCTCTCCTCGGCCTCGTCTTCGAGGGAGCCGGCCTCCTCCGTCCACACCATGGACAGGTCGCCCACGTCCCCATCGGGCTCGGGCACGTCGACGGTCTCCGCGAGCACGTCGACGTAGCGATACTGGAAGTACTGCAGGTCCTCGTCCCAGAGGATCGTCAGCAGGTCCTCTCCCTCCGGACGGAGGTTGCGGGCGCGCTGGAGGACGCGCAGCAGGCGTTCGAGCTCGCGCGCCTCGACCCCTGGAAGGAACTGGATCTCGCGGACACCGTCCTTGAAGAACAGGAACGCCAGCGACTCGGATCGGGTGTCGTTCTCGTACACGACCTCGTCGAACCACAGGACGCGGAATTCCTCGACCTGCACGCGCAGCTCGTCCGTCTCGTCCCAGAGCTCCTGGAAGGCGCCCCGCAGGTTGTTGACGAACCGCTGATAAACCGGGTTGTTCTCGTCGTAGAGCTGGAACGCCCGTAAGGCTTTACCCAACGTGACAAAGAGTTCCTGAGCGTGTTCGATGGGGACTGCGGGAATGTCCCAATCGGCCACAGGACTGGTGGCCCTCGTACGTTGGTCCGTCACTCGGCTGACCCTTCCCCGGTTTCCTTGCACAACGCCGTCTGGACGGGGGTCCACGCGCACGGCGTCCCAGGGGGGGTTGAGCAGGATTCGTTCCACGGCGCCGCATCCGATCACGCCCTTGCGTTTCGGGTAACGTTCGGGTACTGTCTATTCGGTACTTGTTCGGTTTCCCGTGCCCGGAGGAGGGTCGGATGCCCCTGACCAAGCGGCAGAAGGAGATCCTCGACTTCATCGAGGCCTTCATTGCCGAGAACGGGTACGCGCCCAGCTTCGAGGAGATCGCCGATTCCTTCGGCTATGCCTCGCTGGCCACGGTCCACGAGCACCTCTCCAACCTGGAACGCAAGGGATACATCAGGAAGTCCTATAACGAGAGCCGCTCGGTGGAGGTCGTCCGGGAGGAGTCCGGGGCCTACGCCATGGAGTTGCCCCTGCTGGGTTCGGTGGCGGCGGGAATGCCGATCGAGGCCATCGCGGATACCGAGCGACTCGCGGTCCCCGGGGACATGGTGCGGCGCGGCAGCGAGAACTACGTGCTCCGCGTGCAGGGGGACTCGATGATCGATGAGCAGATCCGCGACGGCGACTACATCGTGGTGAGCGCCCAACGGACGGCCAACGACGGCGAGATGGTCGTGGCCCTGGTAGGGGGCGACTCGGTGACGGTCAAGAAGCTCTATCGGGCACCCGGTGGTCGAATTCGACTGCAGCCGGCCAACGTTGCCATGGAGCCGATCGTCGTCGACGCATCCGAGGTCGTGGTGCAGGGCGTCGTGGTGGGGGTCATCCGCAAGTACTGAGGGGTTGGGGTCGGCTCCGGAATGCCGGTCCGGGGGGACGGGCCATGAGGGGCGTGCGAAGGGGGGAGGAGGATGAGAGTACCGTTCGCCATCGGGCGGCTCACGGATCGGAGCACCGAGATCGTCGTCATGGACACCGGAGAGCGCGCGCCCATTCCCGGGCCGTGGACGCTCCAGGCGCTGATCCGTTCAGAGCGGGTCCTGAGGCTCCTCAGGGTCTGAGCGGATCGCTTGACTTGCCGGGGGGTGGATCTACCTTTCCGGCGTGATTCCCGAGGGGGACATTCGCCTTCGGTTGACCCTCCAGTTCGACGGTACTCGGTACCACGGGTGGCAGGTTCAGCCCAGACACGCCACGGTTCAGGGTGAACTGGAGCGCGTGGTCGAGCGTCTCACCGGGTCGCGGCGCCCGGTCGTCGGCTCGGGGCGGACCGACCGGGGCGTTCACGCGCTCGGTCAGGTGGCGGCGGTCGACCTACCGTCCCGCTGGACCCCGGAACGCTTTCGGAGCGCGTGCAACGCGCTCCTTCCTGGCGACATCTGGCTCTCGAGTGCGACGCGCGCCACGGCGGATTTCCACCCCCGCTTCGACGCGGTCGCGCGCACCTACGTCTATCGGGTCGCCGTGGACGGTCGGGCCCGGTCTCCCTTTCGTGCTCCCTATGCGTGGCCGCTGGGGGTGCGCCCGGCAATGGAGTCCCTCGACCGGGCATCCGAGCGCATTCGGGGTGAGCACGCGTTCGGCGCGTTCGCCAAGAGCGGGCAGCCGGAGCGCGGCGAGCGCTGCACCGTATTTCGGACGGGCTGGTCCGAGTCGGACCAAGGTGCCGAGCTCCGTTGGTTCGTACGCGCCAATCGCTTCCTTCACCACATGGTCCGCTATCTCGTGGGAACGATGGTCGATATCGGGCTGGGCCGACGCCCCCTCGATGACATCGAGGACCTGCTTGCACGCCGAGCGGGGCTGGTGACGTCACCGCCCGCTCCTGCGGCAGGGCTCTTTCTGGCGCACGTCGAGTATCCGGGGGAGGGCTCGCCGGCAGATGCCGAAGAGCTCGCCCATTCCTTCACAGACTTCAAATGAGCAGCGACCGACCCGCATGAAGATCTTTCTCGACACCGCCGACCTGGGCGAGATCAGACGCGCCGCCGAAGCCGGTCTGATCGACGGCATCACCACCAACCCCTCTCTGGTGGCCAAGGTCGCCGGCGATGGAGACCCCCGTGATCTCTACCTCGAGATCTGCGAGACGGTGGATGGGCCCGTCAGCGCCGAGGTGGTTGCGGTGGACGCCGATCGCATGGTCGCGGAGGGAACGCGCCTGGCGTCCATCCACGACAACATCGTGGTCAAGGTGCCGCTCACGGAGCACGGCCTGCGAGCCTGCCGTCGTCTGCGCGCCGAAGGCATTCGCGTGAACGTCACGCTCTGCTTCTCGGCACCGCAGGCCCTGATGGCCGCCAAGGCCGGGGCAACCTACATCTCGCCGTTCGTCGGTCGACTGGACGACATCGGTCACGACGGCATGGGTCTCATCGCTGAGATCCGCGAGTCGTACGATCAGTACGGGCTCGAGACGGAGATCCTCACTGCGTCCATCCGACACACCCGGCACTTCGTGCTCGCCATGCGGATCGGATCGGACTGCGCGACCATTCCGCCCAAGGTCTTGTATCAGTTGATGAAGCACCCGCTCACCGACAGCGGGCTCGCCGCCTTCCTCAAGGACTGGGAGACCATCGGTCGGGAGATCTGAGAGTCCGCAGATGACGTCCCTCCGCTTCAACCGTTCGTCGTTCCGCCACTCCCGGCTACCGGCGCTCCTGTCCCTGGCCACGTTGGCCTGTGGGGGAGGCACGTCGCCCCAATCGGGAGTCGACACCCTGTCCGCCCAGGTCTCCGCGCCGGCCCAGCGGACCACCGTGTCCCAGGAAGTCGAGGGATCGCGCTCGACGGCGATCGTGCAGGCGGCGCAGCGTGTTTCACCGGCCGTCGTCAGCATCAACGTGCTTCGGCGGCAGCGCATCCAGCCGCGCTCGTTCTTCGATGCCTTCTATCTGCCGCGAGGTGCCTCGCGCACCGTGGCCGGCCTGGGCTCGGGCTTCGTCTTCGACCCCGCCGGCCTCGTGCTGACCAACCAGCACGTCGTGCGGGATGCGGAGCGCATCATGGTCACCCTTCCGGACGGCCGCGACATGGAGGCCGAGCTGCTCGGCGGCGACGACCTCACCGACATCGCCGTGCTGAGGCTATCCTCGGGCCACGATCTGCCCGTCGCGCCCATCGGCACCTCCCGGGGGCTCATGATCGGCGAATGGGCTCTGGCGATCGGAAACCCTTTCGGTCAACTGCTTTCGAACGCGGAGCCCACCGTGACCGCGGGAGTCGTGAGCGCGCTCGGGCGTCACATCGTCCCGGATCAGGACGATCCCGGGTTCTACCTCGGAATGATCCAGACGGACGCCGCCATCAACCCGGGCAACTCGGGTGGTCCACTGGTCAACGCCCTCGGGGAGGTGGTCGGGGTCAACACGTCCATCTTCTCGCGCAGCGGCGGAAGCGAGGGGCTGGGGTTCGCGATCCCGATCGATCGTGCGTTGCGGGTGGCCAGCGATCTGGTGCGTAACGGCGAAGTCGATCGCGCCTGGCTGGGAATCGACGTACAGCCCGTCGAGGCCGACGAGTGGGGTCGTACCCGAGGCGTTCAAATCGTCAGTGTGGCCCCCGGCTCCCCGGCCGCGCGGGCGGGCCTCAGGGCGGGCGCCCGCGTGACCCGGCTCAACGGCTCCAACCTGGCGGGACCGCTCGATTTCCAGGCGGCTCTGCTCGACCTCGGGGCCGGGGAGGCGGCCGACCTGGTGCTAGAGGGCCGCTCCGACCCTGTGCGGCTCGTTGCCGAGTCGCTGCCTTCCCGGGCCGCGGCGCGCGTAACCGTGCTCGCGGAGCTCGAGCTGGTGACGCTCACGCCCGAGATCCGGGCCGAGCGGCGCATCGCGAGTGGCCAGGGCGCCCTCGTGGTCGGTGTCACGGACGCCATCCGTGAGCAACTGGGGTTCCGGGAGGGGGACGTGCTGGTGCGTATCAACGGTGTGCCCGTCCGCACTGCGGAGGACGCCTCCGCGATCCTGGACGAGCTCCGGCGCCGCAGGGGTCGGGTCCGTATCGAGTTCGAGCGCCGTGGCGCGTACGACATGCGGGAGTTCGTGTGGCGCTGACTTCCGATCGGTATCCGCACCCGTTGATCGAGCGCTACGCCTCGTCGGGGATGGTGCGACTCTTCTCCCCGGCGTACCGCTACCGCGTATGGCGCCAGCTCTGGCTTGCACTGGCCGAGGGGCAACGCGAGCTCGGAATCGACATTTCAGCCGCTGCGGTGGCGGAGCTGCGGGCCGCAGTGGAGCAGCCAATCGATTTCGAGGCGGCAGCGGAGTATGAGCGGCGCTTCCGCCACGACGTGATGGCGCACGTGCACCTCCTCGGAGACGCGGCACCGGCGGCCCGGGGCCAGGTCCATCTAGGGGCCACCAGCGCCTTCGTGGGCGACAACGCCGATCTGGTGCTCCACCGGGAAGCGATGCGGCTGATCCGTGCGCGGCTGACGCGCTGCGTCGATCTGCTGGCCGCGTTCGCGCGTCGGTATCGCGGGGTCCCCACGCTGGGCTACACGCACTTTCAGCCCGCGCAGCCCACGACGGTCGGCAAGCGGGCTACCCTGTGGATTCAAGATCTGCTCCTCGACCTGGAAGACGTGGAGCTGCGCTTGGAGGCCCTCCGCTTTCGCGGGGTGAAGGGCACCACCGGCACGCAAGCCTCCTTCCTACAGCTCTTCGACGGCGATCACGCCAAGGTCGAGGCCCTCGATCGTCTCGTGGCCGAGAAGATGGGATTCACCCGGCGATTCCCGGTGACCGGGCAAACCTATCCCCGCAAGGTCGACGCTCAGCTTCTCGGGACGCTGGCCGGAATCGCCGTCTCCACTTCCAAGCTCGGGAACGACCTTCGTCTGCTTGCCCACCTGCGGGAGGTCGAGGAGCCGTTCGAGGCGGAGCAGATCGGGTCGTCGGCCATGCCCTACAAGCGCAATCCGATGCGGGCCGAGCGCATCTGCGCGCTCTCCCGCCACGTGATCGCGCTGAGCCAGGATCCCGCCTACACCGCCGCCACGCAGTGGCTGGAGCGCACCCTGGACGACTCGGCGAACCGCAGGTTGTCGATCCCGGACGCGTACCTGGCTACGGACGCGTCCCTGGTGCTGGTCGAGAACGTCGCCGACGGGCTGATCGTGAACGAGGAGGTCGTGGCCGCCAACCTGTTGCGCGAGCTTCCGTTCATGGCGACCGAGTCGGTCCTGATGGAGTGCGCCCGCCGCGGAGGAGACCGACAGCTTCTGCACGAGCGCATCCGCGTGCACTCGCACGAGGCCGCCAACGCCATGAAGGCCGGTGGGGCCAGCAACGATCTCATGGAGCGGATTGCCGGGGACGAGGCGTTCGGCCTCGATCCCGACGTGCTCGCCGCGCTGGCGACGCCGGAGCGGTTCATCGGCCGGGCGCCGGAGCAGGTGGACGCGTTTCTCTCCGACTGGGTGACCCCGGTACTCCAGCGATTGCGGGCCAAGTCGACGCTGGCCGAGCCGGACGACGTACGTGTCTGACGGACGGCTGGCGGTCCACCGCCCGGTGCTGCCTCTCCCACTGTCGCACCGCGGTAAAGTCCGCGAAGTCTACGCTGTCGAGGGTGACCTGCTGCTCATGGTGGCGAGCGACCGCGTCAGCGCGTTCGACGTGGTGATGAGCGAGCCCATCCCCCGGAAGGGTGAGGTGCTCACCCAGCTAACGGCCTGGTGGCTCGCACGGCTGCAAGCCGCAACTCCACACCACCTGGTGACGACGGACCCCGGGACGATCCTCGCGCGGGTACCGGAGCTCGCAAGCGTGCCCCGCGAGTCCTGGGCACGGCGCTCGATGCTCGTGAGACGGACCGATCCGCTCCCCGTCGAGTGCGTGGTGCGGGGATTCCTGGCCGGCTCCGCCTGGCGGGAGTACCGCGATGCCGGCACGCTCGCCGGCGAGCCGCTACCGCCCGGTCTGGAGCGGGCGGCACGGCTTCCAGCCCCGCTCTTCTCACCGGCCACCAAGGCCGCGGTCGGCCACGACGAGAACATCCGCTTCGACCAGGTCGTGGCGACGGTCGGCGCCGAGCTGGCGGACGAGCTGCGGGCCCGGTCGTTCGCGCTGTACGAGGAGGCCCGAGCCACCGCGGCCGAGCGCGGGATCCTGCTGGCGGACACCAAGTTCGAGTTCGGGATCGACGGGTCGGGAGAGCTCCGGCTGATCGACGAGGTGCTCACGCCGGATTCGTCCCGCTACTGGCCCCTGGCGTCCTACCGCCCCGGACAGGCCCAGCCGTCGTTGGACAAGCAGCCCGTGCGCGACTTCCTGGACGGTCTCGATTGGGACAAGTCGCCTCCCGCTCCGTCGCTTCCGGACGCCGTCGTCGACGCGACCACCGAGCGCTACCTGCGGATCTTCGAGCTCCTGACGGGTAGCGCCTTGGATTCGTTCGCTCCGGCCGGCGCATGAAGATGGCGCGCGAGGGCATTCCGTTCCTGCTGGCGGCCGTGCTGCCGTTCCTGGTCACCGCGGGGATCGCCTATTTCGGTGACAGCCGGATGTGGATGGTTGTCGCACTCGGCCTCGGGCTCGTCAGTCTGTTCATCGGCTTCTTTTTTCGGAACCCGGATCGACACTCTGGGGCAGCCGCGGAGGTGGTGCTCGCGGCGGCGGACGGCCGGATCGTCGGAATCGAAGAAACGTCGGAGCCGTTCATGGGCGGGCCGTGCCGCCGCATCTCGACGTTCCTTTCCATCTTCAACGTCCACGTGCAGAGGGCGCCGGTCGCCGGTGTGGTGGGGGATCGCACCTACGATCCCGGGAAGTATCTGGCGGCCTGGGAGCCCAAGGCGAGCACCGAGAACGAGCGAGCGGCGCTCGGCATCTCGACCGACGGCGGGCCGGTGCTCGTTCGTCAGATCGCCGGACTGGTGGCACGCCGCATCGTCACGGATCCCGAGGTGGGCGACGAGCTCATCCGTGGGGATCGCATCGGCCTGATCCGCTTCGGTTCACGCGTGGACCTGTTCGTGCCGCTCGAGTGGGACGTACTGTGTACGGTCGGCGATCGTGTGCGGGCCGGCGAATCCGCGCTCGTGACGCGGTCGGTGTCGGTTGGAACCGATGGCGACCGTACCCCCGCGGACGAGGGAAACCCATGATTCGAGTGCGCAACGGCCCGAGTCGCCTCCAGCGAGGCGTCATCATCCTGCCGTCGGCATTCACGCTGGCCAACCTTTTTTTCGGCGTCTACGCCATCGTTTCGGCGCATCGGGGCGAGCTCTCCTGGGCGGCCTGGTGCATCGTGTTCGCCGCCATCATCGACGTGCTCGACGGGAGCATCGCCCGGGCCACCCGCACGGGCACACGATTCGGGATGGAGCTCGACTCGCTCGTCGACGCCATCTCGTTCGGCGTCGCGCCGGCGTTCATCGTCTACCATCAGTACTTCTCGGAGGGGTGGAGCTGGATCCTCCCCTACGTGTACGTGGTCGCCGTCGTGTTGCGCCTGGCCCGCTTCAACGTCCAGCAGGGTGGCGGAGCCAAACGGATGTTCGTGGGGCTGCCCTCCCCGTCGGCGGCCATGCTGCTGGCGACCCTCTACCCGTTCCGCCAGAGTGCGCTGGCCACCCAGTACCTCTCCGACGTCGCCTGGCCCCAGGTCACGGCAGCCGTGGTCGTGTTGGCCTCGGTGATGATGCTGAGCACCATCCCCTTCCCCGCCCTACCGCGCATCGGCGTCCGCACTCGACGGGGGGCCTTCCACCTCGCCTGGATGAGCGTCGCCACGGTCCTCGCGGTCACGGTACCCCGGTACTACTTCTTTCCGTCGACGCTTTTGTACACCTGCATGGGGCCCGGGCGATGGTTTATCTTAGGCCTTCTGGACCGTCTCCCCGACCGGGATCCCCTGCTCGAGGAGCCGGATGATGAGGAGGCCCGTTCGATCGACTACCGTGACATCGAGACGACGTCCCGGGCCGTATCCGACGTCCAAGACGCCAGTCCGGAGGACTCGCTTTGAGGTCATTCCACCTCGAGATTCGCATCTCCCCCCGACCCGGTCTCCTGAACCCGGAGGGCAACGCCGTCCAGCACGCGCTCGAGTCCCTCGGGTACGATTCCGTGAAGGACGTCCGGGTGGGGAAGACCTTCTACGTCCAGCTTTCCGCGGCTGACGAGGACGCGGCCCGGACCCTCGCGGAGGACATGAGCCGCCGGCTCCTGGCCAACCCCGTCACGGAGGATTTCCGGATCGAGGTGTCGGAGTTAGCGGAGGTGCCTGCATGAGGGTTGCGGTCGTAACATTCCCCGGCTCCAACTGCGACCACGACGGCTATCACGCGTTCAAGCTGGTGGGGGCCGACACCCGCTTCCTCTGGCACCGCGAAACCGACCTGAGCGACACGGACGCGGTGCTGCTGCCTGGCGGATTCTCCTACGGGGACTATTTGCGGTCCGGTGCCATCGCCCGGTTCAGCCCCGTCATGGAGGCTGTCGTGGCCTTTGCGCGGGCGGGCGGACCGGTCCTGGGAATCTGCAACGGCTTCCAGATCCTCTGCGAGGCGGGACTGCTCCCGGGTACGCTGCTTCGCAACGAGAGCCGCCGCTTTCGCGCCCACGACGTCTGGATTCGGGTGGAGCGCTCGGACACCCCGTTCACCCTGGCCTATGAGGCGGGACGGGTCCTCCGTGTGCCGATCGCCCATGCGGACGGCAACTACTTCGCGGATTCGGACACGCTCGCGCGCATCGAGGATCGTGGACAGGTGGTCTTCCGCTACACGGACCCGGACGGCAACCCGGATCCAGCCTACAACCCGAACGGCGCTCAGAACCGGATCGCGGGAATCGTCAGCGAGCAGGGGAACGTGCTCGGGATGATGCCCCACCCCGAGCGCGCCGTGGAATCCGTGCATTCGTCGACCGACGGACTGGGCGTCTTCCAGTCGCTGGTCACTTCCCTGCAACCCGTTCCCTGACCTCGTGCCCCGGTTCACCGCGTCACAAGAGCGTTGCCGGACGACTTCAGCCCCTCCTCGCACCTGAAAACGTGACTTCGACGCTCGACGCGCAGCCAGCCCGCCACGGAACCGCGGCGGAGCCCCGCCCCGGAGATCCCGAGATCACCCCCGAGCTCGTCTCGGAGCACGGCCTCTCCACCGACGAATACGAGCAGATCGTTCGGACGCTCGGGAGGACGCCCACCTACGCGGAGCTCGGCGTGTTCAGCGCGATGTGGTCCGAGCACTGCGGATACAAGAACTCCAAGCGTCTGCTCCGCCTGCTGCCGACGGAAGCGCCCTGGGTCATCCAGGGCCCCGGCGAGAACGCGGGCGTGATCGACGCCGGTGACGGGTACGCCCTGGCCTTCAAGATAGAGTCGCACAATCACCCTTCCGCGGTGGAGCCCTATCAGGGCGCGGCGACCGGGGTCGGCGGCATTCTTCGCGACATCTTCACCATGGGCGCACGGCCGATCGCCGTCCTGGACTCGCTCCGGTTCGGTGACCTCGATTCCGGGCGGGTGCGCTACCTGTTCGACGGGGTGGTGCGGGGTGTGGGCGACTACGGGAATTGCGTGGGGATCCCCAACATCGGTGGCGAGGTCCATTTCGACCGTGGCTATGAGGGCAACCCGATCGTCAACGCCATGTGCCTGGGCCTGATGAAGCGGGACGACCTGATCCTGGGCGAAGCGTCCGGAGTCGGGAATCCGCTGATGGCCGTGGGCGCGCGCACTGGCCGCGACGGCATCCACGGCGCCACCTTCGCGAGCGAGGAGCTGAGCGAGGACTCGCAGCACAGCCGTCCCCAGGTCCAGATCGGGGACCCGTTCACGGAGAAGCTGCTTCTCGAGGCGAGCCTGGAGCTGATCAAGAGCGGTCACATCGTCGGCATCCAGGACATGGGGGCTGCCGGGATCACCTCCAGTGCGTCCGAGATGGCTGGACGTGCCGGGAGCGGGGTCGAGATCGACACCGCCAAGGTCCCGGTGCGCGAGCCCGGGATGACGCCGTACGAGATCCTCCTGTCGGAGTCCCAGGAGCGCATGCTGGTCGTGGCCAAGGCCGGCCACGAAGGCCATGTCGAGGCCATCCTCAACAAGTGGGAGCTCGAAGCCGCCGTCATCGGAGCCGTAACCGACGACGGCATGTTCCGGGTCCGCGAGGGCGATCGGGTCGTCGCCGAGATTCCGGCGCTACCGCTCACCGACGGCTGCCCCACCTACGAGCGCGAGGGGATCGAGTCCGACGAGGTGCGCGCCCTGCGCGAGCGCGACCTGGGGCACGTGCTCCGCGACGGCGACCTGAGCGACGCGCTGCTCGACCTGCTCGACTCTCCCAACATCGGATCCAAGCGCTGGATCTACGATCAATACGACTCGACGGTCCGAGCCAGCACGGTTGCGGAGCCCGGCGGCGACGCGGGGATCGTGCGCATCCGCGGGACCAACCGCGCGATCGCCGCCACCACCGACTGCAACGGGCGCTACACCTACCTGGAACCCCGGGTCGGAGCCATGATCGCGGTTGCCGAGGCCGCCCGGAACCTGGCCTGCGTGGGCGCTTCCCCGGTGGCGATCACGAACAACCTCAACTTCGGAAACCCGGAACGTCCTCACATATACTTCCAGCTCCGCGAGGCGGTCTTGGGGATGGCGGAGGCCTGTGGCGTCTTCGAGACGCCGGTGACGGGCGGGAATGTCTCCCTGTACAACGAGACCGACGGGGCCGCGATCTATCCGACCCCCGTGATCGGGATGGTCGGGTTGATCGCCGACGTGTCACACGTCACGGGATCGGGATTCCGTGCGGTCGGCGACGCCATCGTGTTGTTCGGTGAGTGCGCGGACGAGCTCGGTGGCTCCGAGTACCTCTACCGCGCCACCGGGGAGGTGGCGGGAGCGCCGCCCAGAGTGGACCTACTGGCCGAGCGGGCGCTCCAGCGGCTCCTTCTCGACCTCGGTCGGCAGGGACTGCTCCACTCGGCGCACGACTGCTCCGAGGGTGGCCTCGCCGTCGCGCTGGCGGAGTCGGCCATTGCCGGCACGGAGGGCCGCTTCGGGTGCGACGTGTCCCTGGATGACGAGTTGCCGGGCACCGCCCTCCTCTTTTCCGAGACCCAGGGCCGCGTGGTCGTCACGGTCGAGCCCGCTCGGCTCGACCTGGTGCTCGAGGCCGCTGGGGCCCACGGAGTCCCCGCGAAGCGGATCGGCACTGTGGAACGGGCGGGGCACGGGCTTAAGATCCGTTCACCGCGAGCCGAGGTCAGCGTAAGCCTGGAGGCCGCGGCCCGGCAGTACTTCTCGGCCATCCCGAGGCGGATGGAGCAGAACGTCTCCGTGGACCGCGCAGCCACTTCCCCGCCGACCTGACCGATGACGCATCCCCCCGCCAACGCGCCGATGGACATCCGGGTCTCGGAACTCGATCCCCGTCCGCGCGAGGAGTGCGGGGTGGTCGGGATCAGCGGCGTGCCGGGAGCGTCCGAGCTCGCCTATCTGGCGCTCTATGCGCTCCAACACCGCGGTCAGGAATCCGCGGGGATCGTCTCGATCGAGAAGGGCCAGAGCCGCCTCCACAAAGGGCTCGGGCTGGTCTCCGACGTGTTCACCGCGGAGCGGCTTCTGTCGTTGCCAGGCGACTCGGCAGTGGGACACGTTCGGTACTCCACCGCGGGCAGTGGAGCGGTTCTCAATGCACAGCCCATCGTGGTCAACTACGAGGAAGGCAACCTCGCCATCGCCCACAACGGCAACTTGACCAACCAGGCCGCCCTCCGACAAAAGCTCGTCTCGGAAGGGTCGCTGTTTCAGAGCTCGAGCGATTCGGAGGTGATCGTCCACCTGATCGCGCGCTCGCGGCACCGCCAGGTCGAGGCCCAGATCGACGATGCTCTGACCCATCTGGAGGGCGCGTTCAGCGTCGTCATCAGCGTGGGAGACACGATCTACGCCGCTCGCGATCCGCGAGGCTTCCGCCCGCTGATCATGGGCCGCATCGGCTCGGGACACGCGGTGGTCAGCGAGACGTGCGCCCTGGACATCATGGGAGCGGAGTATGTGCGGGACATCGAGCCCGGGGAGGTGATTCGAATTCGGGGTGGCGACGTCGTGCAGCTCCGCAGCCTCCCACCGGCCCCGCGTCACGCGCCCTGCATCTTCGAGCTGGTGTATTTCGCGCGCCCCGACTCGCGGCTGTGGGGCATCAGCGTGGACCGAGCCCGGCGCGCCTTCGGCCGGCGGTTGGCGCAGGAACATCCCATGGACGCGGACTGCGTGATCGCCGTGCCCGACAGCGCCAACTCGGCGGCGCTCGGTTACGCCGAGGAGAGCGGGATTCCGTACGAGCTGGGTCTCCTGCGCAATCATTACGTCGGACGCACCTTCATCCGGCCGCGGCAGGCGGATCGGGATTTCGGCGCGCGTATCAAGTACAACCCCGTCCGCGAAGTCTTGCACGGCCGCCGCGTGATCGTGGTGGACGACTCTCTCGTTCGGGGGACGACCAGCCGGAGCCTCGTGCGCTTCATCCGCGGCGCGGGCGCACGTGAGGTGCACTTCCGCATCGCGAGCCCCCCGGTCAAGAATCCCTGCTTCTACGGCATCGACATGCCCAGCAAGGCGGAGCTCATCGGCTCGCAACTGAGTGTCGAGGACATTCACCGGGAGCTGGCGGTGGACTCGATCGGGTACCTGTCACTGGAGGGCATGATCGACGCCGTGAAGCAAGGCGCGCCGTTCTGCGACGCATGCTTCTCGGGGAACTACCCGGCGCGGCTGGTCGACGTGGAGCAGGGCCTCCAGCCCGCGGGAGTCCCCCCGGGCTGCTGACACCGAACCCCCGAACCGGTCCCGAGATGCCCGTCGAGGTCACGCGCGATCGACTCCGCCGACTCCCCAAGACCGAGCTCCACGTCCATCTCGACGGGAGCCTCCGACCGGAATCGATGATCGAGCTGGCGGACGCCATCGGTGTCGAGCTTCCGTCGTCCGATCCAGCCGAGCTGCAGGAGCAGATGCTGGCTCGCGACACCCGCAACCTCGAGGAATACCTCGATCGGTTTCGCGTGACGCTGTCGCTCATGCAATCCGGCGATGCGATGGAGCGGATCGCCTTCGAGCTCGCGGAGGACAACGCTCGCGAGAACGTCCGCTACGTGGAGGTCCGCTACTCGCCCACGCTGCACACCGAGGCGGGACTTCCGCTGACGGAAGCGGTCGAAGCCCCGCTCCGAGGACTCGTGCGGGCCGAGGAGCGCTACGACATCCGTACGGCCCTCATCATCTGCGGCATCCGTAACATGGATCCCGAGACGTCACGGGACCTGGCCGATCTCACGGTCGCGTTCAAGGGACGGGGGGTGGTAGCCTTCGATTTGGCGGGAGCCGAGTACAACTACCCTGCCAAGAAGCACAAGGACGCGTTCTTCACCGTGATCAACAAGAACATGGCCACCACGATCCACGCCGGTGAGGCATACGGTCCCGAGTCGATCCACCAGGCCCTGCACTACTGTCGGGCCAACCGCATCGGACACGGCACGCGGCTGATCGAGGACCCCGACCTCATGGGGTACGTGCGCGATCTGCGCATCCCGCTCGAGATTTGCCTCACGTCCAACGTCCAGACGCGGGCCGTGCCCACGTTCGAGGAGCATCCCCTGCGCGCCTATTTCGACGAGGGGCTCGTCGTGACCCTCAACACGGACAATCGCCTCGTTTCCGGCACGACCGTGACGGACGAGTACCTCCGCGCCCACGAGCACCTGGGATTCACGTGGGAAGAGCTCGTCCGGGTCGCGCGTATGGGCTTCGAGAGCGCCTTCCTGCCGTGGGGCGACAAGACCGAGATGCTCCAGCGCTTCGACGCGGACCTGTCCGCCATCGAGGGAGACGCGGTCGGCCGGACCTGAAGGCCGCTCGTCCACACACTGCGGTCGGCCGGACCTGAGGCTGCTCGCCTACACACTGCGGTCAGCCTGCGGGCTAATACACCAACGACGAAGGCCCCCGCACCGAAGCGCGGGGGCCTTGCCTGTTGCCGTGGATCAGGCGGCCGTGGTCAGCGGCTGATCTGAATCCCGATGTTGACCGAGCGCGGGAAGCCGACGAAAACCTCGGCATCGTCCGCGTCGTGATCCCCGTCGAACCCGTTGAACCGCGAGTTGTCGACGGCGTCCTGGATGTAGACCTTGTCGAAGAGGTTGAACACGTTCATGAACAGCCGAACCTGGTTTCCGCGCAGCGCCGGGATGTCCCGGCCGAAGTTGTACGCGGTGTGCAGGTCCACGAGCGTGTAGCCCGGCGCCTGCCAGGACTGGATGCCCTGCTCTGCCTGATCTGTGCGATCGAACGGATCGTACTCGGCATAGTGCTTACCGAACGACTTCCCGACGACCTGAAGGAACAGACCCTCGACCGGGAAGACCGACAGACCGTAGGCCACCTGCTCCTGCGGAGCGTCGCCCACGTAGAGGTCCTTGATGTAGAAGTCGTCGATCTCCGTGTTGCCCAGGCGATCGTCCTGCTTGATCTGGCCCGTCACGTTGTCGGTGTAGATCCAGTCGCCAATGGACGCGGCCGCGTCCAACCGAACGTATGAGTTGGGCTGCCAGGCACCCTCGACCTCCAGGCCCAGGTGTCGGGCGTTGACGCCCAACAGGTTCACGAGCCCGTCCTCATTGTCGCCGAACAGATTCCGCACGAACTGGTTGCGCGTGCGGTTCTTCCACGTGGTGTGGTAGAGGTTGGCATCGAGAGACAACCCACGGTCGGCCGAGCGAAAGCGGGCCCCTGCCTCGAACGAGCGGAACGTCTCGTTCTGGGGATTGTCGTTCAGGATTGCCGACACGTCGTCGATAACCCCGTCGAAGATCGGCACCTTCGAGACGTAGCCCGCGTTCCCGTAGAGCGACCATTCCTCGGTCACGTTGCGGACCACGCCACCCTTTATCTGCGCCCCGTAGAGGTTGCCGCTCTCGAGTGTGAGGAACCCGTTCGGCGAGGTCGTGCTCCGCTTGAAGAAGTCCGTGTAGTTGTAGGAGATCATGGACACGCCGGTCATCGCGTAGAACGAGCCGGCTTGGGTGCTCCGCTGCGCCTGCAGGTGAGCCCCCAGCCATTTCACCTGGTTCTCGTTGTGGTAGTTGATCTTGTCCCCGAGCCCACGAAGGCCCTCACCCGCGGCCTCGTTCCAGAACTCCGAGCTGCAACCGCGGAAGCAGTCGCTATAGGCTACACCGCCCAGCAGGTCCCGCACTTCCCGGTAGTGCTCGATCGTGGCCGTGCGGGCATCCAATCCGAACTCACCCGTCCAGTCGGACTGGAAGTCCTTCCTGAGCTTGGCGATCGCGCCCCACGTGTCCTGGTTGTTCACCGAGTTGCGCAGGATCCCACGCGAGACCGCACCGGGCTCGGAAGCGTTCCGATCGATGGTCCCGTTCCAGTCCGGGAAGCGCTGCGTGAAAGTGTAGTCCCAGACCAGCGAGCCGTAGGTGCCCGTTCCCCCACCCTTGCCACCGGAATAGTAGGCCACGGTCGAGAGGTTCAGCCCATCCCCGAGATAGGAGTACCAGTTCAGGTTGAGCTGCGGCTTGCTGAAGTAGTTCTCGCGCTCGTTCAGGAAGCCGTTGTCGAAGCGCGTGAACGTGCCGCTACCAGGTCCCGTGCTCGCGAACTGTCGCCCGGTGTAGCTGCTCCGCACGCTCCCGATGTTGGGACTCCACTTGACGCCGGCCTGGGGGAACTCGGCCAGCGCCGCAGCATCGTAGTCGTCGAGGCTCCGGGCGAAGTCCTGGTCGAACGTGGCGATGTTGAGCTTGTAGAGCCGCTGACCGTGACGCTGGGGCGCTCCGACGAGATAGGCCTCGAGCCGGTTGCGGTCGTTGACCTGGAACGCGGACGCCAGGTAGTAGGAGTAGGCGTCCGTCCATGCGCCGTCGACCAGTCCGTCCGCGGTCTTCTTCACGCCCGTCGCGGTGAGGGCAAAGCGGCCAAGATTACCCGTGGACGCGCTCAGCGTGGTCTTGAGGAAGGACCCACTCCCGAACTCCTGCTTGAGCGAATACCCGGGCTCCGCCTGGGTCGGGTCCGTGATGACGTTGAGCGTCCCGCCGATGGACGGGGTGGCCAGGTTCACGGCCGAGAGCCCGCGCTGGAGCTGGATGCTCGTCGCGGCGTCTCCCAGTCCGTCCCAGTTGGACCAGTAGACCCACCCGTTCTCCATGTCGTTCACGGGCACGCCATTGATCATCACGGCCGTGTTGCGCTGACTGAAGCCGCGTACGTTCACGCGCGCGTCACCGGCGCCTCCGCCCTGCGCGGTCGAGTACACGCTGGGCGTGACGTTCAGGACCAGCGGCAGGTCGCGCGAGCCGAGCTGGTTCTGGATCTGGACTTTACGCACGTCGCTGAAGGCCACCGGCGTCTCGTTGGTTTTCGCTCGAGTGGCGAACACCTCGATCGCAGCCAGGTCGACCGCCTGCGTGGTCATGGCAAAATTCACCGCGACCGATTGACCGCCGACCACCACCACGCCCTGAGCCGGCGTCGTGTAGCCGATCGCCACGACGCTGACCTCGAACGTTCCGGGCCGGACGTTGATCACGTTGTATCGGCCGTCGGAGTTGGTCAGACCCCCGTACTGGGCTCCGGTCGACACGCTGGTAAGCACGACCTGGACGGCCGGCAGACCCGCCCCGTCGGCCGTGACCCGCCCCGTCACCGTCCCCGTCTGCTGCGCCGCCGCAGGGGCCGCGAACAGAAGAGCGACGGCAAGGGCCGCCAAACGACTGAGTCTCATGCTGACACCTCGTTCCGAAAATAGGATTCGCGACGTTCCCAAACGCTCCGGGCATCGCGAGTGCTTCTCTCATGTCACCTTGCGCTGCCGCCCGCAGAAGGCCGCTGCGCGGGGGCGGGAACCGGGTCGATCCCCACCGGGTCCCAACAATCTTAAAGCACCTCCGGAGGGAGGAAAAGCCACAATCTCAGCCGTTTCCTAATGGTGACACGCTCGATGCTTCGAGCTTCATCTGTTTCTCACGGCAACGCCTGTGAACTCGGCGGATCCCGCCTTTCGCGCGTCCCGGACGTCAGGTAATGCCTGATCGCCCCAAACGGGAAAACCCCCGCCCGGCTTTCGCCGGACGGGGGCTCCCTGGACCCGAAGGTCCGACCCTCTAGGTCGCTCGATATCGTCTAGCTGACGATGATCGGAGCGGCCGGTACTTCGACGTCACCCGCGTCCCTGAGCTGGAACAGCATGGTCGCCGGTGAGGCAGTCGTGAATCCACCCGTCGCCGGGTTGACCGTGATCTGCCAGACGCCTTCCTGCAGGCCCGCAAACTCGAACCTGCCCGTTGCGTCCGTCGTGGTGTTCTGCGGCGGCTCGGTCGTGTACGTGGTACACGTGCTCGGGCCGGTCGGCGGCGACGTGAAGCCCGCCGAGATGATGCAGCGCCTGAGCGTCACCGTGATGCCCGGAGCCGCACCGCCGCCCGCGCCAGCCGACTTGTTGATGAAGGCGCGGATGGTGGTGTTGTCGAACAGGAAGGCAAAGTGCGACGGATCGTCGCCCGCGACATTCGCTGCACCGTAGTTCCAGTACGGATACACCGGCAGTCCGGGGATCGTCCCGACGACCGTGTCACCGACCTGACGCGTGTTCTGCCCACCGAGTCCGGTCGTGGTCGCAGCGGTCTTCACCACCTGCGTGTCGAACGGCAGCCCGTTGGGCTGGATGCCCTGCGTCACCACCGCAGCCGAGGTCGGACCGGCCGCGGCCTTCACCACGTACGTGCCCTCCCTCAGGTTCGTGAACGCGTAGCTCCCGTTGCCGCTCGAGGTGGTCGAACCCACCAGCGAGTCCGGATCCACCTTGGTCCGGTACAGGTCGAGCATCACGCCCGCCAGCGCCTCGTTCGGATCGATCGTCGTACCGTCGAAGTCACGATCGTTGACGATCACACCCAGGACCTTGGTGTCCATCCTGGTCGCCGTGAACGAGCACGGGATGTTGTTCGCGTTGCCCTGCAGGTCGCCCTTACAGTCGTGCGGCGTCGCGTTGGTGCCGTTCTTCACGAAGAACTCCCACACGCCGACGGAGTCGATGACCTTGACGTCCCACGGTCCCTCGCCCACGCCGCCCAGGAAGTACGACCCGCCGCTCACGAAGAGCGTCGTGTCCACGATCGAGTGGAAGTCACCGATCGTCGTCCCGTGCGAGACTGCCGGCTGGATGTTCATCGGATTCGGCGAGATCACCACACGCACACCGTTGGCGTCCGTGCCGTCCGCAGCGCGGACCGTGCCCTGGATCGTGCCGTTGACGTACTTGTAGCTGAACGTCGCACAGCCGGCACTACCCTGTTGCTGACACTGATCGGCTTCCTGATCCGATCCGTCCATGCCGACCACCACCTGTACGGTGTCGTCGAGCACGTACTTGTTGAACGGGAGCGCCGGACGCGGATGCGCCGACACCGCCCAGTTCGTGCTCGTGGACCGGTTGGCGAACGTCACGTCACCCGTGCCCGCACCCGCGCCGACCGTCGCGACCGCGCTGCCGGCATCGAGATCCCACAGCGTCACGTCGATCTGGTCCACGTTGATGAGGTTGTCGCCCGCCGTGAACATGGGCGTCCCGAGTGAGTCATCCGTCTCGTGGAACACCTTCACGTTGATGTCGGCGTCCAGGTACTTGATGATCTCGGTCCCGATGCTGACCGTGTCGTTATCGAGGTTGAAGCCCTGCTGCACGAACGTCAGGTACTGGCCCTGGGCCGTGCCCGGTGCGTCCGGATCCGGCGTCTGGCTGAACGCGTGCCCGTTCGCGAGCGGCTGTCCGCCCTGCAAGCGGATGCGGATGGTGCGCGGCAGTCCCGCGATACCACCCGTGTTGGAGGTGAACATGCCGTCGCCCATGGAGTTCAGGGTGCCGGCGCCGACGGCGGCTACCGTCGTGTCCGTCCAGGCGGCCCACAGCCAGCCGGCCAGCGGGTCGGCGTCGATCTCTTCACCGTCGAACGCGAGCTTCACCCGCGTCGCCAGCACGTCGAACGTGTCCGGCGCTTCGGAGTGCGCGAACCGGGTGTCGTACCCGATCTCGATCCGGTTCTCGCCGTTCAGGAAGTAGTTCCCTGGAGGCGTCCCGTTGATCGTCGCGAACACGATGTGGTCCGCGAGCCCGGGCTGCGGGCTCGTATCGCTCGCACGTGCGAACGAGAACTCCGTGCAACCCGTGGCGTCCGTCGTCTGTGTCGCAAACGCGTTCGTCGAGTTGTCGGCGTCCAGCTTGCGCGGATACAGCGTGATGCGGCCACCCGGCACTCCATAGTGTCCGGGGCTCACCCCGTCCGTACCCGTGAACACGCAGACGTTGACCATCTGCTGCACGATGTCGAACGGGAAGTAGGCCGTCGCCATCTGACCCGGCGTGAGCGTGACCACGACGTTGGTCGTGTCGCCGCCGAACGCCACGTAGCTCGGGATGTCCGGGTCCGCCGGGTTGATCCCCACGGAGTACGTCCCGGCCACCAGGTCGGTGAACATGAACTGACCGTTCGCGTCGGTCTGGACGGTCTGCGAGTTGCCGACGTTGGGCCCCTTCAGCGTGATGGCCACGTTGGCAGCCATCAGAAACGCCTCGAGCGCCGCACCGTCATACACGTTGTTCTTGTCGTTCTCGTCCAGGAACATCGCGCCCGAGATCTTCGCGGTCGCCACCTGCGAGCCCGAGAAGCTCACCACCTCGGTGGCACCCGCGCCCACCGTCGCGTTCTTCGACGTCGGCGAGAACGTGTACTGCACGGCGTCGAATCCGCTGATCGCGACCGTGTAGGCGCCGGCCCGGAGGCCCGTGAACGCGTACTGGCCCGCTGCGTCCGTCGTCGTCGAGCCGGTTGCCGCTCCGCTGAGCGACACGGTCACGCCCGCCAGCGGGCCCACGCCCGCCACCGACACGTTACCCACCACCGACGACGTTCGTACGAACGAGCCGCTGAAGTCCACCGTAACGACCTGACCCGCCGTCGTGACCACCGCGGTCTTCGCCGTCGACGCGAAGGTCGCGTCCGACGGGAACCCGCTGATCTCGACCACGTAGGTCCCGGCCGGAACGTTGTTGAACGTGTAGGCGCCGCTGCCGTCCGTCGTCACCGACGCACCGCTCGACAGCGTAACCGTCACGCCCGACGCCCCACTGCCCTCGATCGTGACCGTGCCCCGTACGGTGCCTTCCACCGCCGTGGCCGTGGTATCCGTACCCTCGTCACACGCCGCGATCGCAAATGCGCCGAGCAGTGCGAGAGTAAGGAACCTGAGCGATTTCATCATTCGATCAGTCCAATGAATTGGAGGTGATTTGTGAGTCCGCGCTCACGTTCCCAGCGCACTCGGTGCACGTCGTGATTCACGATGCCGCACGGACGAAAAGAACCGGTGAAGTGGGGAGCAAGAGTAGTGCCAGCGCCACACCACCGAGAAAAGCCTTGATCTACCTTGCTTTCTAGGGGGTAGACCGGTGCTCCACCACCCTCAGAAAAATGTGTTTCCTCAGATTTCTGAGGTTCCCGCGAGGAAGCGCTCGGCGAGGTCCACGAGCGGCGCGGACCCCACGAAGAGTGGCGTTCGCTGATGGAGGGACTGCGGTTCGATGTCCAGGATGTCGCGGACTCCGTCCGAGGCGCGTCCGCCGGCCTCGCGCGCGAGCATGGCCATGGGCGCGGCTTCGTATAGGAGCCGGAGCTTTCCCTCTGGGCTCTTGCTGTCGGCAGGATACATGAAGATTCCACCCCGGAGCAGCGTCCGATGGAAGTCGGCGACCAGCGAGCCGATGTATCGGGCGCTGTAGCGGCCGGTCCCCTTCATGTGGTCCACCAGGCGCCTCTGCTCGTCGGACCAACGATCCCGGTACGCCTCGTTGACGGAGTACAAGCGGGCGCCGGGATCCGGAATGCGGATGTCGGGATGGCTCAGGAGGAACTCGCCGATGGAGGGGTCGAGCGTGAATCCGTGCACCCCCATCCCCGTGGTGTAGACCAACATGGTCGACGAGCCGTACAGCACGTATCCCGCCGCGAGTTGCTCCGTGCCTCGCTGAAGGCAGTCCTCCAGCGTGCCGCGCTCCCCCGACGAGATCTTGCGGTGAATCGAGAAGATCGTCCCGATCGAGACGTTGATGTCGATGTTCGACGATCCGTCGAGCGGATCGAAGAGCAGCACGTACTCCCCGATGGGAAAGCGGTCGGGGATGGCGATGATGTCTTCGCATTCCTCGGACGCCATGCAGCACAGGTGGCCCGCGTGGTCCATCGCCTTGTAGATGACCTCGTGTGCGAACTGATCCAGCTTCTGCACCGTCTCACCCTGGACGTTGGTCTCTCCCGCCGATCCGAGCAGGTCGAACAGACCGGCCTGGTTCACCTCTCTCGAGACGATCTTGGCCGCGAGCGCCAAGTCGTACAGGAGATTGCTGAACGCCCCCGTGGCGTCGGGGTGACGTCGCTCCTGATCGTTGATGTGGCGGCTGATGGTGACGACGCTGGTGCTGGGCATCTGTGTCGGGTTTGGGAGGCGCCCCTGGAAGGCCGTGCGGCTCGAGGAATCCTGAGGAAAGTAACAGGGTCCGGCCAGGCCGCGCCGAAAGCGGTGTGCCGCCCGTAGGTCGGCCGGCGAGTGCCGTCCGGCGTGGCCACCTATCTCCGGTCGAACTGCGTCAGAGCGCGAAAGCTCCCGGAGTCGGAGGCCCGAATCCGTACGTTCCCGTGGAGGTCCGAGCGCAGGATCCGTGCCCCGGCGCGGCGGAGCCGAGAGAGCACGCCGGGCGCGGGATGCCCGTATCGATTGCGGCGGCCGGCGGATACCAGCGCCAACCGTGGACGGGAGCGGGCCAGCAGCTCCGGCGCGGTCGAGGTGGCGCTCCCGTGGTGTCCCACCTTGAGCAACTCGAGCGCCGGCGGCAGCCGGTCGAGGACCGCGAGCTCGGCCGCGCTGGGTGCGTCGCCCGGCAGTAGCGCCTCGAACGCGCCGTACGTCACGAGGAGCACGAGCGATCGGTCGTTGCTCGACCCC
Source organism: Gemmatimonadota bacterium (assembly GCA_024638305.1). GTDB lineage: Bacteria > Gemmatimonadota > Gemmatimonadetes > Longimicrobiales > Gaopeijiaceae > JAHEKN01. The sequence goes on from JAHEKN010000001.1 coordinate 33,160, forward strand.
GACCGGTCGGTGGGCGGAATCCGCGGGGGCGGGCTCAGCACCCGAATCTCGACTCCGTCGAAATCCCAGCGGGCGCCCGCGTGAACGGGTATCCAGGGAACTCCCTGCGCCTGCGCGGCCTCGAGCACGGCCAGGTACGGGGCCGAGCCCCGGGCGTCTCCCGGGTCGGACACCCGATCGACCTGGACCCCGGCCAGGATGGCCGGTGCCCCCCCCACGTGATCCAGATCGGCGTGGGTGAGAATCAGACGGTCGAGCGAGCGGACGCCGTGTGACCGCAGGTATGGGAGGACCCGGCGCACGCCGGCGTCGAACGAACGACTCCGGGGGCCGGCATCGACCAGGAGCCATCGGCCCCGGGGGGAGCGCAGCAGCGTGGCGTCGCCCTGCCCCACGTCGATCATGTGAATCTCCAGGGCGCCGTTGCCCGCCAGATGCGCGACGGACGGACCGACGACACCGCCCAACAGAGACAGCAGCGCACCCAGCGCGACCCGTCCAGGGGTCGAGAGCGGAGCGCCGCTCCGGCGGGCCCAGAACAGGCCTGCGGTCACCCCGACCCCGAGTCCGACGGCGCCCGCCCGCGTGATCAGCGCGGCCGGCACGGGCAGCGCGGACAGCGCCCGCACCACGAGCTCCACGGCCGACAGGGCGACATCGACCCCGCCGGCGAGCAGCGGCGCCGCGGCTGGCGCAACCTGGGCGACCGCAAGCAGGAGCACGCCTCCGACCACCGACAGCGATACCAGAGGCGTCAACAACACCGTGGCCGGCACCCCCAGCCAAGACACCTCGCCGAAGTGCCAGCCCAGAAAGGGGATCGTGGGCACCGTGGCCGCGACCGACAGGACCACCGCGGCTCGGAGCGCGCGAAATCGGGGCCGCCCCAGCCCGGGCACGGCCTCGGCAACGGCGTCGAGTGGGCGGCGAAGCATCAGAATGCCCGCGGTGGCGGCAAACGTGAGCTGCGTGCCCGCCGCCGCGAGTCCGCCGGGCTCGAGCACCAGGAATACCAGAAGCGCGGCGGCCAGCACGCCGAGGGGTCGAGAGGGTCGCCCGAGCCCTCGTGACGCGGCCACCGCCGTCAGCAGCAGGGTCGCGCGCACGGCGGGCCGCGGGAACCCGATGGCCGCGACGTAGATCCAGCAGAAGGCCGCCGCCGACGTGGACCGCGCCCGCGCGCCCGCGCCCACCAGCGTACCGGCTGCGATCACGACCGAGGCGACGACCCCGATGTGGAAGCCCGAGATCGCCAGCAGGTGTGCGGTCCCGGTGCGGACGAATCCGTCGCGCAGCTCCGGATCCAGTTGGTCCCGGCGCGCGAAGAGGAACGCCAATAGCAGTGGGGCGCGCTCCGGCAGAAGGTGAAGGACCCGCCGCTCGAGCGCCGCGCGGAGGCCGACGAGCCGGGCAGCGCCCCCGTGTATCCAGCCCGCGGGCGCCCGTGTCTCCACGAGCGTATCGGCCACGAAGACCGGCCGGGCCAGCGGATGGGCGCGCTCCCGCCAGCTACCTCTGGCCTCCACCCACCGGCCGGCGGACACCGCTGGGTGTCGAGGCGCGCCGTACACGTCCACCTCGCCCCTGCAACCGCGCGGATCCGCGCGCCGAATCCGGATGCGGGCGGAGGGCGCCCCCCCTCGCGGGGCGTCCACGACCAGCCCGGTCCAGGCGGTGGCTGCCTCGGCCTCCCGTCGGCAGCCCCGCTCGGCCGGCCCGCCGAGGACACCAGCGGCCACCGTGAGCGCGAGCAGCAAGCGGAGCCGGGGGACCATCGTGATGGCGGCGGCCGCCAGGAGCGCCGACGCCAGGAGCGGAATCGCCGCTCGCCCGCCAGCCGACTCCGAGGAGGCGACCGACAGCGCGATCCCCGCACCGTACGCCAACGCGATCGGCAGGACTGGAGCCGCTCGAAACCGTGAGATTGTCGCCTACTCCGTGGGGGTTCTCTCGACCTCACTGGAGAAAGCGACGTGTGTGGCCCCTTCGGGGGACCGGTTCAGGAGTCGGCGCCGTCCTCGTTCGAGCTGAACAGCTCCTGCTGGTTCCGGTCGCGCCATTCCTGCTCGCGACGGCCCTCTTCCTCGAGGCTCTTCCGGAGGATCTCCCGGACCCGCAGATCGCTCCGCAGCCCCGCGAGCAGCATCACCCCCATCCCCATGAGCAGCGCCCCGAACACGACGACCGACACGGGCACGCGGGACATCCGAAACACCCAGAAGTCGAGCGAAACGAAGCTCCGCCCGTTGAGCACCGCGAACGCCGTGGACAGAACGAGCAACAGAACGGCGGCGACCAGACCACCCTTTCCGATCAACGCTCCACCGCCGCTGTCGCCGGCTGACGCTCGGCGACGAACGTGGCTCCCGTGGTTCCGGTCAACCGGACGCTCACGTACCGCCCCTCGAGGGATCCGCCGTCGGGGAACACGGCCACCTTGGCGCGCCGCGTGCGGCCCATCCAGGTCCCCGCATCACGCCCGCGACGCTCGACGAGCAACTCTTCGGCTCTGCCCACCTCGCCCCGATTTATCTCGGACTGGATCCCGCGACAGACGTCGATCAGCCGCTCGAGGCGGGCCTGCGCGACAGCGTCTGGGATGAACTGATCCGACGGCAGCCGCGTTGCAGGGGTCCCTTCTCGAGGCGAGTACTTGTACGTGAACGCGTCGTCGAACCGAACCTCGTGCATCAGGGCGAGGGTGTCCTCGAACTCCTCCTCGCTTTCTCCCGGAAAACCTACGATCACGTCGGTGGACAGAGCGATGTCCGGAATGGCCTCCCTGACGCTGCGCACGGTTTCCAGGAAGCGCCCCACGGTGTAGCGCCGCAGCATTCGCTTGAGCGTGCGGTCGTTTCCGGACTGCACCGGGAGATGGAGCTGCTCGCAAACCGCGGGCTCCGTCGCCATCACTTCGATGAGCGCGGGCGTGACGTCGTTCGGGTGCGGGGACGTGAACCGCACGCGCCGGATGCCATCGACCCGCGCCACTTTCCGCAGCAACCCGTGGAAGGGCACGCCAGCGCTCTCGTAGGAATTGACCGTCTGTCCGAGAAGCGTCACCTCGGTCACTCCGCCCGCCGCGATCCCGCGGATCTCGTTCAACACCTCCGTGACCGTCCGGTTCTTCTCCGGACCCCGCACGTAGGGGACGATACAAAACGTGCATCGGTGATCGCACCCACGCTGCACCGGCACCCAGGCCGCCACGGCCGAGCTGCGGCGCTGCTCGAGCCCCGCGTAGTTCTCACGGGGGTCCAGGTCGAGCACGGCCAACTGTTTCCTGACCGCCCGGGCAGCGGGACTGCGGACTGGGGTCGGAATGTCCCCGGGCTTCCGTCCCCGCAGTCGCTCGAGCTGCTCCGGGAGCGTCCGGTATCCGTCCGGCCCGATCACCAGGTCGACGTGCGGAGCCTGGCCGAGAAGCTCCTCCCCCAGCCGCTGCGCCATGCAACCCGCGACGCCGATGACCAACTCGGGGCGCTCCTCTCGCAACCCGTGGAGGTGGGCGACCCTGCCTAGAACCCGGCGCTCGGCGTGTTCCCGAATGGCGCAGGTGTTCACGATGATGACGTCGGCGTCCTCGGCCCGGTTCACGATCCGATACCCTTCGCCCTCGAGGATCCCCTCCATCAGCTCGCCGTCGCTGATGTTCATCTGGCACCCATACGTCTCGACGTATGCGCCAGGGGCCCCACTTGGAGACGGACGGGCGCTATCGAGCTTGCTCGGGCGCTGAGATCGCTGGGCTGCGGTTCGTGGCATCGGACTGGAAGGGATCGCCGGTGTCGGACTCGCGATCAGGCTTCTGCGATAGGGACCGGATCAATATACAGGCGGTCTGGAAGCCCCTGTAGGGTGGCGCGCACCAGCCCGGAGGTCGGACTCAGGCCGGTCCCGTGACGGACGGCTACGCGAAGGTAGTCCTCCGTGAGGCCCGTGGATCCGTCGCCTTCGACGACGACGACCGCCGCGCAACCGGCGCGGCGAGCCTGATGCGTCCGCCCCTTTTCCAGCGCGAGGGTCCGGAGATCACGGCTCCGCTCTCCCGCGATCCGCTGCGGCACCGGGTCCGGGAGGTCGGCCGCCACCGTTCCGGAACGGGGCGAAAAGGGGAAGACGTGCAGGTAGGTAAAAGGGAGCTCTTGCACGAGCTCGCGCGTGGCGATGTGGTCCGCCTCCGTCTCGCCGGGGAACCCGGTGATGATGTCGGCACCGAGCCCCAGGACAGGCAGCCGCTCCGCAATCCGTAGGGCACCGGCCCGGTACTGCTCCCGGGTGTGCCATCGGCGCATCGCACGCAGGACCGGGTCGGCGCCGCTCTGGAGCGGCATGTGCAGATGGGGCGCCAGGCGGCCCCCGCTGGTCGCGAGCAGCTCCACGAGCCGATCGTCCACCTCCGTCGCTTCGATGCTGCCCAACCGCAGGCGGACGTCGGGGACCCGATCGAGGAGCAGCTGCACCAACCGGGACAGCGACAATCCGGGGTCGAGGTCCCGCCCATAGTGCCCGATGTGGATGCCGGTGATCACGAGCTCGGGGTGGGACAAGGCGAGCAGGCCCGCCTCCCGGACGATCTCCTCGGGAGCGCGCGACCGGCTCTGTCCGCGAGCCAGTCGGGTCGCGCAGAAGGAGCACTTGCGGTCGCACCCGTCCTGGACCTTGAGCCACCCACGCGTCCGACCCAGGCGCTGCCTGAGAATCTCTCCGCCGATGGGCTCGTGGTCGAGCTCGTGCCCCGTCCGGCGCGTGGTCAGCTGTACGAGTCCATCCGGGGCGCCCGACTCGAGGACGGCGACCGCCACGGACTCGGCGTCCGAGCCCTCCACCACCCGAGAGACCGGAGCCTGCTTCCGATACTCCGGCGCCCGGAGCGCTGCGGAGCAGCCCGCCACCACGACCGGGAGCCCGGGATGCTCCCGGCCCAACCTCGCGATGTACCGCCGGGCGTCCGCATCCGCCTGGTTCGTGACGGTGCAAGTATTCACCACCGCGGCATCGGCGTGCGCGAGGGAATCGGTGGTCTCAGCGCCCCGCGCCTCCACCTCCTGACGCATCCGCTCGGTGTCGTACTGGTTGGCCTTGCATCCGAAGGTCTTGTAGTAGACCCGTGGCGGAGCCGTTCCTGGTGGAGTCTTCCGTCGCGGAGTGTCGTCCGTCATGCGCGGGGCTCCCGGAACGTCAGCGGCCGGATACCTTCAGGGTCAGGGTCGCCCGCCAGAACTTCTCCTCGAGCGGATCGTCCGTCCGAGTACCCCGCTCGAGCGTGAAGTCCAGGGCCGCGAGCGGAAACTCCTCCACCTGCGCCAAGTTGAAGCCCAACCCGGCCGAGAGCGAGGATTCCACCGGGTCTGGGCCACCGCTCCCGAATGGAAGCTCGAGCCGCCGGTATCCGATCCGCACTGGCAAGGACCGCCCGAGGAACTGGGGGCCGCCCCACTCCATCCCGGCGCCGAAGCCGAGCGTCTGGCCGGCACTGCTGGTGGTATCGAGGACGGCATCCACGTTCGACCAGTCCGCGAGCTGGATCCCCACCGTGGCCATGAGCCGAGTCGTGAGGGCACCACTGGCGCCGAGCCGCAGGACGGACGGGAGCGCGAAGCTCAGCGTGCCGCCTTCGGTGTCGGGGCCAGGGTCGGCCTCCAGGTCGCCCGACCATCCCAGGCTCGCTCCGACACGAACTTGCGGGATCGGATCGAATACGGCGCCCACGGTGAGGTGGCCACCGCCATACGTCCAACTGTCGGCGTCCTCGAACGGCGCGACACCGCTCGAGGCGGACGCCGTGTCGAACGTGCGGGTGAAGCTGCGGTCCACTCTACCGGTGTACCGGCCGACCGTGACGCCGACGCCGACGGTCTCGGTGATCCGCCGCGCAAACCCCAGGTGCATTTGCGCTACGCCGCCATCGGACTCGAAGCGGTCCGTCCCCGCTACGGGGAGACCACCGATGGTGAACGTGCCCGGACGCTCCGCGGCCCAGCGCTGATCGAGGAAGGCGCCGTAGCTCGCGCTGAACACGCCGATTCCGGGGAACGGGTAGGCGATTCCGACGACCGGGAAGCGCGTGCCCCGCAGATCCCCACTGGCCGCGCCGCGGGAGTAGTCGCCCCAGGTCGGCTGCATCGTGGCCGTAATCATCGGGAGAACGATGTCGGCCATCCCGCCTGGGTCGTTCTGGCTGAGCGTGGCTCCGAAGAGGCCGGGCCCAGCCGCACCGAGAGCGCGCGCCCGCGAATCGACCGACTCGATCGGTACGCCCAGCCCCCCCGAGCCCACGAGCGATTGCGCAGTTGCCGCCGCCGGACCGAACCCGCCGGCAGCGACCGTGAGCAGTACACAGACGCAACGCGTGGGGGTCATCGCAGGCCCACCGTCTGAGGGATGGTCAGTACCAGCCGGAGCCTCGGGGGCGTGTCGCCATCCGGCCCCGCGAACGCGGCCAGCCCGAGCGAGCTCGGCTCGGACAGCGCCAGCAGCGCGATCGTCGGGGACGTCGCCGCCTCGCCGTCGGCAGGCTCGCTCAGCAGGGCTTTCACGTGCTCCGTAATGGGGAGGCGGAGCTCGATGCCGCCCGTGGCGCCGAAGTAGCTGGGCAGGAGCCGTACCCCGTCGGTGAAGCCAGCCCCCAGCGGAGACTTGGGCAGGCGCTCGGGTGCCAGCACGGGGAGCGCGATCATGGTGATCGTGTCGGTCGGCTGGAACGAGCCAGGACTGGGCGCCGTGTTGAGGAGGATCGTGGCCGACGTCACGAAGTCGGGGTCCAGAGTCAGGGGGCATCCGACCGCGGCGCAGAGCTCCGGGGGGCCATCCAGGGTCTCGGGCACGGACATCGTGAACACGGTGCGCCAGGCCGGCGCGCCCCCCACCCAGATGTCGCCTGGCCGGGGCTGGGGCTGGGGGTCGTAGATGAAGGTCTGGTCTTCGAGGCCCACGGCGACCGCGACGACGGTGTCCGGATTGGACGCCGGCCGGGCCCGCACGCTGAGAGCGACCCCCCGGACCGCCACCAAGGAGCCGCTGGTACCGCTCGACAGGCGGACGCCCCGAGTCAGATCGGTCGTGTCCGTCCAACGCGCCACGGTCGCCGAGTCGATGGTGACCCGAATGGTGTCGAGGGCCTGTGCGGGGTCCCACGTGACCACGGCGACCGGGTCTGCCGGGTCCGCCCCCGGCCCGCCCCACGGGACGGATTCACCCACCGAGTCGATCGCCAGGGTCCATCCTGCGGACGTGGAGGACCACCGGGTCCGTAGCGAGGCAAACTCGATCTCGGTCGCGCCGGAGACCGTGGATTGCAGCGTATCGACGATCACGAGCATCGACCCGCCGAGGAACGTCAGCGTGGAATCGGTGACGGTGGCGCCCGTCGTGTCCTGAACGACGACCCCGCGCGGCGGCCCACCGAACCGGATCAGGGTGCGCGCGTTGAGCGCCGCGGCCTCGAAGTCGTGGGCCACGTAACTCAGGACACCCCCGAACCGAAACGCGTTCTTGTTGCCGTAGCCGCCATAGAGGGCCAGGCCGGTCGCGAAGTCCTGATAGTCGAAATCGATCTCGACGGTCGTCGGAGTCGTCGGCACGAGGTCTCCGCCGAAATCGGTCGGGGTCTCGTTCTGACAGCCGAGGACCCCGAGCACGAGAACGGGGAACATCGCCCGATGGGGGCTCATGACGCGGCGCGGGTGCGGCGAGTCGACAGTCTCGGCGCCCTTCGTCGGGCGCCGCGGGTTGGTCGCGTCACGATCCTCCGTCATCGATCCAGATTCTCGGAACCCGGGACGTGATCCCGGTCAGTATCTCGTAGCTGATGGTGTCGGCCTGGCGAGCCACGTCGTCGGGGCTGATCTCCCCCGAGCCGTCGCGGCCCATGAAGGTAACCACATCCCCCCGCTCCACTCCTTCCAGTCCGCTGATGTCTACCACCGTCACGTCCATCGAGATCCGTCCGATGATCGGCACGCGTCGGCCCCGGATGAGGCCATGTCCGCGGTTCCCGAGTGCGCGCGGCAGGCCGTCGCCGTAACCCAGCCCGACGGTGGCCCAGCGCTCCCACTCGGCGGCCCGGTATGTGGCGCCGTATCCGACCGTGGCGCCGGGCGGGGCGTCCCGTATGAGCAGGATCCGGGCTCGCAGGGTTGCCACTGGCGCGGGATCGGGCAGGCCGTCACCCGCACGGCCGCCGTACATGAAGATCCCCGGCCGGATGGCGCCGGCGGCCAGACCGGGGAAGCGGAGGGCGGCGGCGCTGTTGCAAGCGTGAACGAGGACGTCGTCCCCGAGAGGCGACAACGCAGCCAGAGTGTCCTGGAATCGCTGCCACTGCTGATCCACCGCCGCGCCGGACGCGAGATCGGCCGAGTGGAAGTGCGTGAACACACCGGACCACCGGAGCTCGGTAGCCGCGGCCCGCACGGTGGGCCCCCACTCCCCGACCCGTCTCCAATCCAGGCCCGCCCGCCCCATGCCAGTGTCCACCTCCAGGTGGAACGCGGCCCGGCCCCGCCCCACCCGGCGGATTTCCGCTAGCGCATCCGGATCGGAGATGGACAGCTCGAGGTGGGCGTCCACCGCATCGCCGATCGACCCGTGCGGCACGGGGCTCATGACGACGACGCGTCGCTCGACGCCGGCTTCCCGGAGCCGCAGGCCTTCGTCCACGGTCGCCACGCCAAGCGCGAGCGGGGCGACCGGCTCGAGCGCGCGGGCGGCTCGGAGCATTCCGAGACCGTAGCCGTCCGCCTTGATCATCGGGATGAGGCCGACCCCTTCGGGGAGTCCGGACCGTAAGGTCTCGAGGTTGGCGCGGAGCGCCGACGCGCTGACCTCGAGCCAGGCGCGGGTGCGCGGCTCCGTTGACATGCGGTGGGAAGATGGAGAGAAATACCCCCTCAGCAACCCCGCCGGGACCGGTCCCGGCTGCGCCCACTCGCACGGACGGCCGTCGTGTCCACGACCCCTCGCACGCCCGATCACTCCCCCGACTCCGAGCCGGACGCGCCTCGATCGGCTACGCTCGATCGGGCGCTAGACCTGGTCCGCTTCCTGCGCGCTAGCTGCGAGTGGGATGCGGAACAGACACCGGAGTCGCTCGTTCGGCACCTGCTCGAGGAGTCCCACGAGGTGGCGGACGCCATCCACGGAGGAAGCCCACAGACGCTGGCCGGCGAGCTCGGTGACCTGCTCCTCAACCTCGCCTTCCAGATCGTGATTGCGGAGGAGCGCCGCCAGTTCGACGCCGAAGCCGTGGTCGCCGCGCTCGAGGGCAAGATGAAGCGGCGGCATCCGCACCTGTACGGGCTCGGTGACCAGGTCCCGTGGGACGAGCTCAAGGCCCGCGAGCGGTCGGATGGGGAAAGCGCCCTCGACGGCGTCCCGGAGGGGTACGATCCCCTCCACAAGGCGTATCGACTGGGGGAGCTGGCCAGCGGTGTGGGCTTCGATTGGCCGAGGCCGGAGCCGGCCCTCGACAAGGTCGGGGAGGAGGTCGAGGAGATCCGTGCGTCGCTCGGGTCGGGAGAGGGCCTTGCCGACGAGCTCGGCGACCTCCTCTTCGCAGCCGTCAACGTGGTGCGACTGGCGGGGCACCAGCCGGGCGTGGTCCTGGAACGCGCCAACCGGAAGTTCAGCGAGCGGTTCCGCAGGGTGGAATCACTCGTACAGGCGTCGGGTCAGCGGCTCGATGCGCTGGATCTCGCGGGGCTCGACGCGCTGTGGGAGCAGGTCAAGCGGGAAGAAGGGGATGGTCAGTAGCCCGCCTCTTTGTCGACGATGTTGCGGAGGCCCTCCCCCCGCCGGTATCGGCCGATGTTCTCCACGATCAGCTCTGTCTCGCGCAGCCAGAACCGGTCCGTGACGGCGGACACGTGGGGCGTGATCAGCACGGTGGGAAGCGTCCACAGCGGACTCTCCGGCGCGAGCGGCTCCTTTCGGAACACGTCCAGTCCGGCTCCGCGCAGCCGCCCCTCACGCAGTGCCTCGGCCAGGGCCCCCTCGTCCACGAGGTGCCCGCGGGCCACGTTGACCACCACGGCGGATGGCCTCATGCGGGCAATCTGGTCGGCCCCGATCAGCCCCTCGCTCTCGCTGGTGCCGGGGGCCGCGAGCACCAAGTAGTCGCTCTCCGCCAGCAGGCGCTCGAGTCCCGCGGGACCCCAGAGGACTTCGCCGGCCTCGATGGACTCGGCCAGTGGCCGGCGGCGGAGGGCCAGAGTCCGGCACCCCAAAGCGGAGACCCGGCGGTGGACCGCACGGCCGATGCCGCCGAAGCCCACGATCCCCACGACGGCCCCCGCGAGCTCACGTGGCGGATGGTCCCCATCGTAGAACGGTGCCTTGTCCCACGCTCCCACGGACTGTGCGCGCACCGCCGCGTCGAATCCGCGAGCGAAGTACAGGAGCATCCCCAACACGGTGTCGGCAATGGGCTCCGCGTGGATGCCGGCGGAGTTGGTGAACAGCACGTCGCGAGCCCGCATGGTCGGGGTCAGGGATCCGTACACGCCCGCGGATCCCGAGTGGACCCAGCGGAGGCCGACGCCCGCGTCCAGGATGCCCTCCGGGATGCCGTATCCCATGTAGACCTCGGCGTCCCGGACGGCGTCGAGCACCTCGGGGTGAATGCGGCCACCCCCGTCCCCGGACCCGTCCGACACCGCTTCGATCTCGCGCAGCGTCCAATTCGGTCCGAGCGCGTCCCGGACCGCATTCGGGACCCAGGGCGGCATGGCCCAGACGGGGCGGCGATCCTTCAGGTCCAGGACCAGGAGTCGGCTCATACGAGATGGCCCCGCGGTCGGAGACGCTTGCTCAGGGGGTCAGGCGGTTGATGAGCCTCGGATAGGGTATCAGCTCGCGAATGTGCGGCCGCCCCGTGATCCAGGCGACCATCCGCTCCAGCCCCAGCCCGAAGCCCGAATGGGGGAACGTGCCGTAGCGCCGGATGTCCAGATACCAGCCGTAGGCCTCCTCGGGGAGGTTTTCCTCGCGGATCCGGTGCAGGAGCCTGTCCAGGTCGTCCTCTCGCTGGCTGCCGCCGATGATCTCGCCGTAGCCCTCCGGGGCGATCAGGTCGTTGCAGAGCACGGTGCGGGGGTCGTCCGGGTTCTCCTTCATGTAGAAGGCCTTGGCCTGCGTGGGGTAGTTGTAGATGAACACGGGCCGGTCGAACTGGCGGGCCACGAGGGTCTCGTCGGCGCCCCCGAGGTCGGAGCCCCATTCGATCTCGCTTCCCTCCCGCTGCAGAAGCTCGACCGCTTCGGTGTAGCTGATGCGCGGGAACGGCGCTCTCACGTTGGCGAGCGCGTTCGGGTCGCGCTCGAGCACCTCCAGCTCCTCCGCCGCGCGCTCCAGCGCACGCTCGACCAGGTGGACGACCAGCTCTTCCTGGAGGTCCATGTTGTCGTCCGAGTCCGCGAAGGCCACTTCGGGCTCGAGCATCCAGAACTCGGTGAGATGCCTACGCGTCTTCGACTTCTCTGCACGGAAGGTCGGTCCGAAGCAGTAGACCTTCCGGAACGCGGGACAGGCGGTCTCCACGTAGAGCTGGCCCGTCTGGGCCAGATACGCGGGCTCGCCGAAGTAGTCGGTCTCGAACAGGGTGCCGGCCGACTCGCCGATCGACCCGGTCAGAATCGGCGTATCGATCCGCACGAAGTCGCGCTCGTAGAAGAAGTCGTGGATCCCCTGCTCTACCTCGGCCCGCACCTTGAGCCCCGCGCGCTGCTTGGACGAGCGCAGCCACAGGTGACGGTGGTCCAGCAGGAAGTCGACCCCGTGCTCCTTGGGCTGGATCGGATACTCCTCGCTCCGGCCCACCACCCGGAGCTCCGTGACACCCAACTCGAACCCGCCGGGAGACCGGGGCTCCGCGCGGACCTCGCCGGTCACGCGCACCGCGGTCTCCTGCGTCAGGCTCGCGAGCTCGGACCAGCACTCTTCGCCCACCTCAGCCTTCACGAAGACGCACTGCACGGTTCCAGTCCCGTCCCGCACTACCGCGAACCCGACCTTGCCGTGGATGCGGGTGGTCTCGACCCACCCCCCGATGGCGACGTGCCCTCCGACGTGCGCGTGGAGGTCACGAACCTCGACGAATGACTGGGAGATCATGGTCGGCCTGTGTGGAGGATCGCGCGGGACGCCCCCGGCGCGTTGGTCGGAAGCCCGTCGAGCGGGCGAGCCACCGGCCCCGGGGCCCCCGCCGGCGGCTCGGAAGGTGGACAGCGCACGACACCCGTGTCAACGACGCTCACCCGACTTCGAACAGCTGCAGGCGCTCCGCATAGCGCGTGTCGAGCAGCGTCCGGATCCGGCCATGGTCGGGCGCGTCCAGATCGGGGTCCCGTTCGACCACGGCGCGCGCCCGTCGTTGCGCCTCGACCAGGAGGGGCTCGTCGACGGACAGGTCGGCGAAGCTCAGGATGTCCCCGCGTCCGTGCTGGCGAGCGCCGAACAGATCTCCCTGCCCGCGGATGCGGAGATCCTCGGCCGCCACCTTGAACCCGTCCTGCGTCTTCCTCAGCACCGCCAGGCGGTCGGCGGCCCGCTCGCCGGGCTCCGCGATCAGCACGCAGTAGCTGTCGTCCGCCCCACGCCCCACACGTCCGCGCAACTGGTGGAGCTGGGAGAGGCCGAAGCGCTCGGCGTGTTCCACCACCATCACGGTCGCGTTGGGAACGTCCACGCCGACCTCGACCACGGTGGTGGCCACCAGCACCTGGATCTCGCCCGCCAGGAACCGGTGCATCACGTCGTACTTGTCGTCGGACGACATCTGGCCGTGCAGCAGTCCGAGCTCCCATTCCCCGAGCGCCTCGGCCAGCTCCGCGCTGGCCTGGGTGGCCGACGCGAGATCGAGCTTGTCGGACTCGTCCACGAGGGGATAGACGAAATAGGCCTGCCGGCCCGCGCTCAGCTCCCGGCGGACCAGGTCCAGGACTTCACCTTTCTTGGACGGATAGCGCACGAGGGTGCGCACGGGCTTCCGGCCCGGCGGCAGCTCGTCGATGAGGCTGAGGTCGAGGTCGCCGTAGAGCGCCATCGCGAGCGAACGGGGAATCGGGGTGGCGGACATGACCAGCGAGTCGGGGTTGTCCCCCTGAGCGCCCAACGCCATGCGTTGCCGTACTCCGAATCGATGCTGTTCGTCGACCACCACCAGGCCGAGTCGGGAGTATGCCACGCCCTCCTGGATGAGGGCGTGCGTGCCCACGATCAGCTTGGCCTCACCGGACTCCATCCGCTCGGCCACGTCCCGTCGCTCCGGGGCGGACATCCGGCCCGTGAGCAGGTCTACGTCGAGTCCCGTGGGGGCCACGTGCTCCGCCAACCGCCTCCGGTGCTGTTCCGCCAGGATCTCCGTGGGAGCCATGAGCACGGCCTGAAACCCACTCTCCACGGCCAGCAGCATGGCGAAGAGGGCCACGAGGGTCTTGCCGGACCCCACGTCGCCCTGGAGCAGGCGGTTCATGCGGCCCGGAGAGGTCATGTCCGTGTAGATCTCCCGGAGCACCCGCGCCTGGGCGTCCGTGAGCTCGAACCCGAGCGATTCGTGCACGGGGCGGATGAGCTCGTTGGTCCGCTCGAAGCGGATGCCGGGTCGCTCGCCCGCTCGCTGCCGCCGGGCCCGGGCCTGCACGAGCTGGAGGAAGAAGAGCTCGTCGTACGCGAGCCGGCGACGCCCGTCCTCGACCTCGGCGAGGGAGCTCGGACGATGGAGGGCCGTGAGGGCTTCCGGCAGGGACGGAAGCTCGAGCGCAGCCCGGTCTTCCGGCGTGAGATACTCCTCCTCCCCGATCCTCTGGAGCAGCCCGTCCAGGTTGGCGTCGAACACCGTGCGGAGCACCCACTGGGGTAGCTCCTCGGTCGCGGGGTAGCTCACGAAGATCCGTCCCGAGCCCTCCTCGAGCCCCGGGTCCGCATCGCGCGCGCGTGCCAGGACCACCATTTCCCGGGGCTGGATCTGGCGACCGTGGAAGAATTTCACCGGGCCGCTCACCAGGATGAGATCTCCCTTGTCGATCCTCCGGTCCAACCAGGGCTGCCCCGGCCAGGCACAGGTGATCATGCCGGTCTCGTCCTGAAGCATCGCCTGGAAAATCCTGAGGCCCGACCGGGTGGGGACGATTCCCTTGCTGCGCACGTGGCCCACCGCGTTCGCGTCCATTCCGACCTCGAGCGAGCGGATCGGCTGTACCGTGGAGGCGTCGTCGTACCGGCGCGGCACCGTGTAGAGCAGGTCACGCGCGGTGCGGATGCCGACCCTCGCGAACGCTTCCGCGCGGCGCGGACCCACCCCTTTCAGGAACTGGATCGGCCGGTCGAGGAGAGAGAACGTCACCTGGCTCGCAGGGTGGGGTTGGTGGGCAGGTCGCCTACAACTCTATCCCCCGACGACCGACTGCACGAAATCGACGGGGTCGAACTCCGCGAGGTCGTCGAGAGACTCTCCGGTACCGATGAGCTTGACGGGCAGGCCGTACTCCTTTGCCAGGGCGACGACCACGCCTCCCTTCCCGGAGCTGTCCATCTTGGCCAGGACGATCCCACTGAGCTCGGTCACGGCCTGGAAGGCCTCGACCTGTCGGAGCGCGTTCTGACCGACCGTCGCATCCAGCACGATCAGCGTCTCGTGGGGTGCACCCGGGAGCCGCTTTGCGATCACACGATGCACCTTCTCGAGCTCCGCCATGAGGTGGCGGTGCGTGTGCAGCCTGCCCGCGGTGTCGACCAGAACCACGTCGATCCCGCGGCGCTCGGCAGCGTCGATCGCGTCGTAGGCGACGGCCGCCGGATCCCCCGCGTCCTGTCCTCCCACGAACTCCGCCCCCACCCGCTCCGCCCATACGCGGAGCTGCTCCACCGCCCCCGCGCGGAAGGTATCGGCGGCGGCCAGCAACACCGAGCGACCCTCTGCCCGCACTCGCTGCGCGACCTTGGCCACGGTGGTGGTCTTGCCGACCCCGTTCACCCCCACGAACAGGTAGACCGTGGGGCCCTCGGGCGCGCTCCGGAGCTCCGGTTGGGCGACCTCGTTCAGGATCTCCCGGATCCCGCCCCCGAGAGCCCGTGCCAGACCGTCGCTCCGCACGCGGCCCGTCCGGTTGAGCTCCTCGACCCGGTCGACGAGCGCGAGGGACGCGTCGACGCCGAAGTCGGCGGCGATGAGCTGCTCTTCGAGCCGCTCCAGCCCGGATTGGTCTACACCGGTTACCGCAACGCGTACGTCGGTGTTGGCGAAGTCGACGACCCGTTGCCAGAGCCCCTTCCGCTTGCCGGCCTTCTTTCGAAAGAGCCGTGCCACTACGCGATCGGCCCCTCGGCTTCCGTCCTCGCGGTCATCTGAGCCCCCGCTCACGGCGGAGGAACCACTCGAGGGACAGCGCCGCCATGAGCAAGAGGTAGGGGACGGGGCTGGTGCGCAGCCGGCGCCCCGCCACCCGGGTGGATCCGCTCACGCCTGCGGTGCGGACGACGGTCTCGGGATCCGCGACGGGCCAGCGGAGCTCGGGGACGAACCGCTCAACGTCGAAGCGGCCCTGCCCCAGCGAGCCCACCTCGCCCTCTGCGGCGACCCGGTACTGGTACGCGCCGGGAGGGAGTGGCGCCGAGCGCGCCTGACCGGTCGCGCCGATCGTGAGCACGGTGTCGGTGACCACACTGTCCGCCGCTTCCACCGTGAAGCGCAGCCGGCCGCCCTCGTGGCCCGCCGCCCGCCAGGCAACCGGCTGCCCGCGCGGAACCACGCTGGCCTCCGGGCCCACGTCGGCGGTCGCCACCCTCACCTGGCCTCCGATCGCCCAGCCCGCCAGTGCGGACCACACGCGTCGATACGCCGCCAGGGCCGCGCCCCCGCGGAAGGCCCACCGCCAGAGTCCCCCGGCCAGAACCACCACCCGCCGCCGCTCTCCGGCCGCGCTGACCACCACGACCGCCTCCCTGGGGCCGCCCACGGACCGCCCCGCGTACAGGGCGGCGGGCCAGCCGGTGGTGCCCGCGATCGGAAGAATCGGCCCGAGCGGCGGCAGGCCCTCGGGGTCGAGCCCGGTCAGCTCGGCGGTGACCGGCGAGGGCGGAAGCGTCCCGTCCACGTACCACTCGCCCCCGACCGCCCGCCCCGTGGACAGATCCACCAACCCGGCGCCCTCGGCCGTGGTCGGAATGAGAATGAGGCGCGCCGCGCCGTTCGTGAGCGAGCGCAGCCACGGATCGTCCTCCCCCACGCCGTGGAGCACCACGAGGTCGGCGGTGCCCGCCCTCCGCCGCACCGCGCCGCTGTCGGCGGGGGGGAGCGCCGTCCCCTCCGGTGTCGACATCCTGAGGAACCGGCCCCCGGAGACGTCGAGGTAGCCCTCGGGCGCCAGTCCGGTGATGTCGGCCAAGGTCGGCAGGAGGAACCGGGGCTCCCAGTCCGGCGCCCTGGAGACCAGCACGAGCCCACCCCGTCGGCGGTCCGTTCGAACGTACGCGACGCGCTCGTCGTCCTCGGCGAACGCATCTCCGTCCAGGCTGGCCGTGACCTGGTAGCGGTGGAGCTCGAGGTCCCCTGCCGGGCTCGGAAGGGGGATCCGCACGCGGCGGAGAGCTCCCGCTCCCGGTGCGGCCACGACGGCAGCACCGACCAGACGGCCCTCGTCGCGAACTTCGATCCTCACGCTGTCCCCACCGTCCACACTCGAGGCGAACACGGCCACCTCGGCGCTGGCGGTGTCACCGGTCGCGATGTAGTCGGGGAATAGGGCCTCGGCGATCCCGACGTTCGGGAGATCGGAGCCGACCGGATGGAGGCCGGCTCTCATCCCAGCCACGTCCACCAGAGCGAGCGCCTCCACCAGATCCGTCAGCCTGAAGTCGCTCACGATGCGGACCGCGGGCGCCCCACCCTCGGCCGCAATGCGAACGGCGTCGGCGAGCCGGGACGCCGGACCCAACGGCTGTGCGCTCTCCAAGGGCCCGTCGAGCGGGCGGGCGACGGATGAGAAGAGGATGGTCCGGCCCGCCGAGCGGACCGCTGGCAGCGCCAGGGCCTCGTCCCAACCGCTCTCTCCGTCCGGGGGTGTGGCGCCCATGCTCAGCGACGCGTCCAGCAGCAGCCATTCGCCGGCGGTGCCTCCGGGTGCGCCCGACCCGGGGATTCGCGGGTTTATGAGCAACAGCGCCGTAAGCGCCAGCACCAAGGCACGGAGCGCCGTGAGGAAGTCCGTCCCGGCAACGCGCACCTCGCGGCGGCGATAGGTCCAGAGGGCGAATCCGACAGCGGCCAGGGCGGCGGCCACCACCCCGAGACCGGTGAGTGCCGTCACCCCCGTCCCCGCAGGATCACGTACCGCCCTCGGTCCGCACCCGCTCGTTCAGGGCCTGGGCCTCCTCGTCGGTGAGGTCGGCGATCGTGGGCGGTGCTTCGCGCGGTAGCTGCTCGATCAAGGCGAGGTGCGCGGCCCTCGACGTCTGCCAGATGTCCCAGGCTTCCTCCGGCACGGGGTCGCCCGCCGGAAGATCCACGGCGAGGGGATCCAGAGCCCGTCCCCCCCGGTGCATCTCGTAGTGCAGATGGGGGCCGGTGGCCAGACCCGTCATGCCCACATAGCCGATGACCTGTCCCTGCGTCACGCGGTCCCCGACGTTGATTCCCGACGCGAACCGACTCATGTGCCCGTAGCGGGTGGTGAACCCGTTGCCGTGCCTCAGCTCGATCGCGTTTCCGAGCTGACCCAGCCTCCCTCTGCGGAGCACCGTGCCATCCGCGGTCGCCATGATCGGGGTGCCACGGTCGGCCGCGTAGTCGATCCCCCGATGGGCGCGCCAGCGCTGCAGGATCGGGTGAAAGCGCCCAGAAGAGAACCTGGAGGAGATGCGGCGGAACTCGAGCGGCTTCGTCAGGAACGCACGTCGGACGGACAGGCCATCCCCGTCGAAGTACGAACCCTCTCCGTCACCCGAGGGATCGAAGTAGATCGCTTGAATTGCGGTCCCGGAGTTGACCAGCTCGGCCGCGAGTAGCATTGCGCTCCGCATGGAGCCGTCGGGCCTCACCACGCGCTCGAACGCGAACCGGTAGAAGTCGCCCTCCTGAATCTGCCTCGAGAAATCGACCTGCCACTGGAAGACCTGGTCCAGCCGGTGGATGAGCTGGGCGCGGTCCCCCGTCGTCATCGACCCGAGGGCCGCGTTCCCGTCGACGGCGTTCCAGAGCACGTCGGTAATGGTTCCGGCCGCGAAGACCGTGTCCACCCAGACCGGCGTCTCGACCAGCTGCGAGCGCCAGCCGCCGTCGGACCGCACGATGCGGACGGTCTCGTCGGGAGAGAGCTCGATGTCGACGGCGCGGAGCGACCCGTCGTCCCGGCGGCGCTTGAGGACGATCTCGGTGCCGTCACGCATCCGGCGGGCGCTGGCGTGCTCCGAGAAGGACAGCAGCACCGCCCGCTGCTCGGCGAGCGACATGCGGGCCCCCTCCAGGAGCTCGCCCAGCGTCTGACCCGGGCGCAACTCCTCTACCGAGACGACCTCGGCCGGAACCGCGAACTGCACCGGAAGCATGCCCGCTTCCACGGCTCGGCCGCTCGCTGCGCCCACACCCATCCAGGCGCCCGCGGCGACCAGCGACACGGCGAGCGCCGTCGGCAGGAATCTGCGCATGGTCCTCCAAGATGCAGCCGCCAGACGGAGCGGGTCCTCCACCTGGCGGAAGAGGACCTCAGTCCATCTGGCGGCGAATGAACGTCGGGATGTCTAGCTCACCGAGCTGGTCCCTGGTGACCACCCTCTCGGGAAAGCGCCGAAACGGCGTCACCTCGGACTCCGCAGGTCTCGGCGGTGCCTCCACCGGCCGTCCCGCGACCGCCACCGCCTTGCGCGGCGCCGATTGCGGCTTGAACTCCGGTCGAATCACCGAGCCCGCTTCGCCCGTCGTCTGATCGAAGCCGGTCGCGATGACGGTGACGCGAACCTGGCCCTCGAGGGCCGGATCGTGCACCGCTCCGAAGATGATCTCGGCTTCGTCCCCGGCCTCCTGCTGGATAATCGTAGAGATCTGGGTGACCTCGTCAATGGCAAGGTCCATTCCACCCGTGATGTTGATGAGGACGCCCTTGGCGCCGCCGATCGAGACATTGTCGAGCAGGGGCGACGAGATTGCCTCCTGTGCGGCCTCCTGGGAGCGATTCTCGCCTTGGCCGAAGCCGGACCCCATGAGCGCGGGACCCCGGGACGCCATGATCGTCCGCACGTCGGCGAAGTCGACGTTGACCTCGCCGGAGACGCGGATCAGATCGCTGATGCCCTGTGTGGCGTGGAGCAGCACCTCATCGGCCTTCTTGAGCGCGTCCCGGAACGACGTGCCCTTCCCGACGACGGAGAGGATGCGGTCGTTGGGGACCACGATCATGGTGTCGACCGCGCGGCGTAGTTCCTGAAGCCCCTGCTCCGCCTGCTTCATGCGCTGGCGCCCCTCGAACGAGAAGGGCCGCGTCACCACGGCGATCGTCAGCGCCCCCAGCTCGCGCGCGATCTCTCCCACGAGCGGTGCCCCGCCCGTGCCCGTCCCGCCCCCCATCCCGGCGGTCACGAAGACGAGGTCGCATCCGCTCAGGAGGCCGCGGATCTCGTCCGCGCTCTCCGCGATGGCCTGCCGGCCGATCTCCGGCCGGGCGCCCGCGCCCAGTCCCCGGGTGAGCTTCTTGCCCAACTGCACCGTGACCGCGGCTCGCGATTGCTTCAGGGCCTGGGCGTCGGTGTTGGCGGAGACGAAGTCGACTCCGTCCAGATCCTCGTCGACCATGCGGTTGACGGCGTTTCCACCGGCTCCTCCGACACCGATCACGACCATCCGTGCCGGACGCGCTTCGGTGTCTTCGAACTCAAAGATCATCGGACTCTCTTCCTCCGGTCCATTCAGGGCATCCTCTCGTGAATCCATCGTTCGTGCGTCGTCTCCTCGAGCCGGGCCACAACATATGGTGTACCCGACCCATAACACCACCCGTATCCGGGGTTCCGGCAGCCAGAGATCAAAAGAACTCCCGCAGCCAGGAACCCACCTTCGCGGCTACCCCTGACGCGTACGTGGACGCGCCCTCGCCCGTCTCGTAGAACCGGTCCGCGCCCCGTAGGGCCAGGCCGGTGGCGGTGGCGAATCGGGGTCGAGCCACCGCCTCGGACATCCCCACGAGGCACTCGCGGGGGAACCCGATGCGCACCGGAGCGGCGAACACGCGGCTCGCCAGCTCCAGCACGCCGGGCAGGTCGGCCCCACCTCCGGTGAGCACCACACCGGCGCCCAGGCGGAAGATGAGACCGGTCTTGGTCAGCTCCTGCTGGACGAGCCCCAGGATCTCGTCCAGGCGCTGCTCGATGATGTGCGCGATGAGCTCGCGCGGGACCTCGCGCAGCTCCCCCGGCGCGGGGCTGGGTAGCTGGACGACCTCCTTGGGATCGACCAGATCGGCAGCGGCCACGCCGTAGCGCTCCTTGGCGCGCTCGGCCTCGGCGAACGGGATGGACAGGCCCCGCGCGAGGTCGGTGGTGACGGTCATCCCACCCAGGGGGAAGATGCGGACGTGCCGGATCTTCCCCTCGCAGTAGACGGCCAGGTCGGTGGTCCCGCCGCCAAGCTCCACCATGGCGACACCCACTTCTTTCTCGTCCTCGGTGAGTACGGCTCGTGCCGAGGCCAGCGGCTCGAGCTCCAGCCGCTGCACTCGGTACCCGGCCTTCTGGACGGCCCGCCGAATGTTCTCCGCCGCGGTCGTGCCCCCGGTGATCAAGTAGAGCTCGGTCTCGAGGCGGGTTGCCGTCATGCCTCGGGGATCGACGATTCCGGACTGATGATCCACGCGGTACTCCTGCGGGATCGCATGAACCAGCTCCCGGTTCGGCCCGAATGCGACCGCCCGGGCCACCTCGTGCACGCGCTCGACGTCGCCCCGGTCGATCTCCTCCCCGTGGATGGCCACGATCCCGAGCGAGCCGCTGGCCTCGATGTGCGCTCCCGATATCCCCGCGTACACGCGGTCGACGCTGTGCCCCGACATGAGCTCCGCCCCCTGTAGGGCGGTGCGTATGGTGTCGGTGGTCTCCTCGATGTGCGTCACGACGTCACCGCGCATGCCTTCGGTCTTGGCCTGGCCCACTCCCACCACCTGAATCGAGGCGCGCCCCCTGGGGTCGGGAGAGACTTCGGCGATCACCGCACACGTCTTGGTGGTGCCGATGTCGAGCCCCGCGATGAGGTTGCTGCGGATCATCTGGTCCATCCGTGCGAAGGAGCATCGTCGAAACCGACCACGACCTGGTCGGGGAAGCGTAGATCGAGCATGCGCGGCTGCGCCCCACGGCGGCTGCGGGCATCCGCGAGAGCCCGGACCCCCATGGCCAACCATTCCTCGGTGGACGGGGCGCGGTATCGCACCGTGACCTCGGGCGAGAACAGCTCGATGACCACCGACCCGCTGGCGTCGAGGCCGATGGTGGACACCCGTGCCGCCAGCTCGGGGTTGATGTCCCTGAGGCGGACGGCCTCCTCGATCAGTGTCGCAAGGGCGACACTGGACGTGAAGTCCGGATGCTCCGGGTCCAACGACACTCGGAGGAGCGGGAGGTCCAGCCGCTGCTCGGCGGGGTCGAGGGGCAGGATACGTCCCTGCCGGTCGACCGGACGGAGGGTCGGAGTCGGCACCAGAGCGACCGGCTCCGACTCGGTCACCTCGAGCACGAGGGTGTGGGGAAGCCGCTTCCGCACGCCGACCCGGACGACCAGTGGGTGGTACTCGAGCCGCTCGATCAACGGAGCAGGGTCGTCCCAGACGCTGGCCTCCGTATCGATTGCCGCCAGCGCGAGTACCGCTTCCCGATCGAGGTATTCGATCCCTTCGACCTCGACGGTGGTCACGCGGAAGAGCTCCATTTCCGCCACGGCCGCGCCGAGTCGGCTCGCGCCCAGCGAACCCGCGACCACAGCGACCGCGAGCACGATCAGCCCGAGAGCGGGGCGGACGAAGCGACGGGCGCGGGACGCGTCGTGGCGCCGCCGCGACCGCCGCCCTCCTTTCGACTTCGACCGGCCCGGCCTCGATGGCCGGCTCGCCGACGAACCGCGCCGGCGGCCACTGCCGCTCCTGCCGCTGCTCATCTCACCACCCCCGTCCGACTCCCCGACCTCTTGGCCTCCAGGGCCGCGATGATCTCGCCGCCGACCCGCTCGATCGAGCCCGCGCCCATGGTCAGGCAGAGGTCGCCCGGCTCGAGGCCATCCGCGACCGCTGCGGCCAGGCCATCGAGCGCCTCGCGGTACCGTATCTGTCCACCCGCCTTCCTCGCCGCTTCCGCCACCAGCTGGCCGGTCACACCTTCGATGGGACGCTCGCGAGCCGGGTAGATCCCGGTGACCCACGCGACGTCGGCCTCGGCGAGCGCGACTCCGAACTCCTCGTGGAAGTCCCGCGTACGGGAGAAGAGGTGAGGCTGGAACACGGCCACCAGCCGGCGCTCCGGAAAGGCCGTGCGCGCGGCCCGGAGGGTCGCGGCGACCTCCGTCGGATGATGCGCATAGTCGTCGACCACGTGCACCGCATCGACCACCCCCACGGTCTCGAAGCGGCGCCCGACACCGCCGTAGCCGGTAATCCCCTGGCGAATCGCGTCCCAGGACACCCCGAGCGCACGGGCGGCCCCGGCGGCAGCCAGGGCGTTGCGCACGTTGTGCACGCCGGGCTGCGGCACGAAGAGCTCGCCCCTGGGCTCTCCCCGGTCCCAAACCTGGAATCGGGTTCCGCCGGCATCGGTCTTCAGGTCGACGGCGCGCAACGCCAGCCCGGGATTGAGCCCGTACGCCACCACCGTTGGACCCGAAACGGACTGGGCGATGCGGGACGACCCGTGGTCGTCGCCGCACACCAGGACGGTTCCGCCCGGACGAACCCGCGACAGGAACTGGCCGAAGGCGGTGTCGACTCCGGCGAGGTCTCCGTACACGTCCAGGTGGTCCGCCTCCACGTTGGTGACGATGGCGATGTCCGGCTCCAGCTCCAGGAAGGAGCGGTCGTACTCGTCGGCCTCGACCACGAACAGTCGATCGTCCCCGGCCAGGTAGTTGCTCTTCCAGCGAGCCACCGTGCCTCCCACGAACGCCGTGGGCCGCTCTCCGGCGGCGGCGAGCAACTCGGCCGCCATCGCCGACGTGGTGGTCTTTCCGTGGGTCCCTGCCACCGCCACGATGCGCCCCTTCCGCACCCAGGCGCCCAGGGCCGCAGCCCGCTTCACCACCGGGATCTCCCGGCGGCGTGCCTCGGCGAGCTCGGGGTGGTCGCTGGCCAACGCGGCCGTCACGACCAGGGCGTCCGCCCGCTCGGCGTGCTCGGCCGCATGCCCCACGGCCGTCTCGATCCCGAGCGAGCGCAGATGTGCCAGCCGCTCTCCCTCCGCGGCGTCGCAGCCGGTGACGTCGTATCCGGCCGCGCTCACGGCCTCCGCCAGCGCCGACATGCCTGCGCCGCCGATGCCCACGAAGTGGACGCGCCCCGCGGGGCTCAGACCGCTCAGCCAGGGCTCGCTCATGGTTCCCTCGGCGGCAGCAGCTCGGCCATCCGGGTCGCGATCTCCCGAGCCGCGTGCGGCCTGGCGCGGCCACGGGCCTTCGCGGCCATCTCGGCGAGCCGGTCCACGTTCTCGGTCAGCCCGAGGACGGCGTCCCACAGGCGCTCCGGCGTGAGGTCCTTCTCGGGCAGATGTATTGCCACACCGGCCTTTTCCAGGACTCGGGCGTTGTGGCTCTGGTGGTCCTCGGCGGATGTTGGCAACGGCACCAGTATCGCGGGCAGGCCCGCGGCCAGGTACTCGGACGTGGTCATCGCGCCCGCGCGACTGATTGCCAGGTCCGCGGCAGCTACCGCCGCCTCGACATCGTCCATGTATCCCCGGAGGTGAACCCACGCTGGGCACTCCCCCTCGGCGTCCAGCGCGTTTCGCACGCCTTCCAGGTGGCTGGGGCCTGTGACCCAGAGGAGGTTCAGGTGGTCGGGACGCTCCAGGGCGCCACGTCGAATCGCGGACACGGCGGCCAGCAGCAAGTCGTTGAGAGCGCGCGAGCCCTGGCTCCCACCCACCGCGTAGACCACGCTGCCCGCCTCCGGCAATTGCAGCCGGCGTCTGGCTTCCGGCTTGGACAGCGGCTCGAACTCGCGGATGGGGTTGCCGGAGTCGTACACGGTGGTGCTGCGGCCCCGACGGAGCTGCCCCTCCGCCTCGGGGAAGGCCAGATGAATTTGCCGGGCCCAGCGGCTCAGGAGGCGCGTGGTGACCCCGGGATGGCTGTTCTGCTCCTGGAGTACCATGGGAATGCCACCCAGGAGCGCGGCAGCCGCGCCCGGGGCCGCCGCATACCCACCGGTCACCGTCACCAGCGCGGGCTCGATCTCCCGGAACCAGGCCCGTGCCTTGCCCGTGGCCCGGGCCAGATCGAGCACCACGCCCAGGTTAGCGAGTCGCCGGGAGCGGTCCAGCCCGCGCACGGAGAACAGGCGATGAGGGAGGCCACGCTCGGGCAGGACCCGAGCCTCGACGCCCCGCTCCGCTCCCAGAAAGATGGGCCGCACGTCCGGCCGGATGTGCCCCAGCGATTCCGCGAGCGCGATACTGGGATAGAGGTGCCCGCCGGTTCCACCGCCGGCGAACACGACCACCGGTCCGCGCTCCACCGCGGCGGCCTCAGGCACGGGCCCGTCGCCTGCCGCCGCGGCGCTCGGGGCGCGATGCAGCCCGCGCGACCGAGACCAGCACACCCACGGCGGCCAGGGTCACCACCAGGTTGGAGCGACCGAAGGAGATGAGCGGCAATGGCAGCCCGGTGGTGGGCGCCAGCCCCAGGCCGACGAACATGTGGAGCAGCGCGTGGACGGCGATCAGGCTCGAGAATCCGATTGCGAGCAGCTCGCCGAACATGTCGGGGGCCCGCCGCGCGATGCGGAATCCCACGAGCACCAGTGAAACGTAGAGCAGCACCAGGCCGGCCACGCCCAGAAACCCCCACTCCTCACCGATCATCGAGAACATGAAATCGGTATGCGGCTCGGGCAGGAAGCCGAACTTCTGCCGGCCCTGTGCGAAGCCCTCGCCGGTGAGGCCGCCGGAGCCGATCGAGATCAGCGACTGCTTGATCTGGAAGCCGGCGCCGGAGGGGTCGGCCATGGGATCGATCCAGGCCTTGATCCGGTCGCCCCGGAACCCCACTCCGAGCTGGGCGATCAGCACGGGCATGGCCAGCAGCCCGAGAAACAGGAAGTGAGCGATGCGGGCGCCCGCCGCGAAGGCCACGATCGCACCCAGGAGACCGATCAGGACGGCCATGGACAGATCGGGCTCCAGGGCGGTCGGCACCAGCACGGCCCCCCAGACCAACAGGAAGGGCATGAGGCCCCGGGACAGGCTCTGGAAGTGCTCCTGCTTGCGGAGCGCCATGCCCGCCGTCCACACGATGATCGCGAACTTGGCGATCTCGGAGGGCTGCACGCTCACGCCGAAGAGTCGGAGCCAGCGGCGCGCACCGTTGATTCGGGGCGCGATGGGCTCCGTGCCGGGAAGGACGATCAGCACCAGCAGGAAGATCGACATCCCCATCAGGGGCCAGGCAAGCCGCCGCCAGAGGCGGTAGGGAATGCCCGCACACACCACCAGCGCGAGGAGGCCGACCGCGGCCGCGCTCGCCTGGCGGAGCACGTAGATGTAGTCCGGGTCGCCGCTCCGCTGCGCGAGCAGCGAGCTCGTGGAGTAGAGGGTGAGCAACCCGAACGAGAGGAGGAGCACCGTGACGCCCAGGAGCGCGGCCGATTCCCATCCGCGCCCGAGCCCCACGTCGGGGTAGCGGACGGGGCCGGCGGTGGCGATCTCGACCGGGGGCGCCATCAGTGCGTCCGTCCCGTGAGCTTGTGCACGAGGGCGACGAAGGCCTCGCCCCTCTGCTCGTATCCGGAGAACATGTCGAAGCTGGCCGTGCCCGGGCTGAGCAAGACGATGTCGCCCGGCTTGGCCAGCCCGTGGGCGGCCGAGACGACGGACTCGAAGCCCCCGCTCACCCGACGAACGGGGGTCCCACCGGCGAGCTCGCGCTCCAGGCGTTTCGCCACCTCGCCGTACAGCACGGCGGCGCGGGCCTTCGCTCGCAGGGCGGAGCGGAGGGGATGGAAGGATTCACCTTTGTCGACCCCACCGAGCAGGACGACCATCGGACGATCCAGGCTCTGGAGCGCGGAGAGGGTGGCAGCGACGTTGGTGGCCTTGGAGTCGTTGACCCAGAGAATTCCTTCGGCCTCGAGGACACGCTCGAGCCGGTGCGGGAGCGGCGTGAACGTGCGCAGGCCCTCACCGAGGGCGTCCACGCCCGCCCCGGCCAGCGCGGCCGTCAGGAGCGCGGCCAGCGCGTTGTCGACGTTGTGCCTGCCGAGGAGCGGCACGTCGCTCCTCTCCAGCACGCCACGGGGCTCGTCCAGGTAGAGGGTCAACGTGGATCCGTCGAGGTAGGAGCCACGGTGCCCGGTCCCCGTCGAGTCGAAGTGAAGGCGCTCGCCCGGCACACCGGCGCTCAGGCGCTCGGCCTCTTCCGACAGCGGCAGGACCCAACGGGACCCCCGATCGGCGTTCTTGAAGAGGTTGGCCTTGTCCGCGTAGTACTCCTCGACCGTCTCGTACCGGTCCAGGTGGTCGGGCGCGAGGTTGGTGAGCACGCCGATGTCCGGGCGGAACGTCTCCACGTCGGCCAACTGGAACGAGCTCACCTCGAGGACGAACCAGTCCGGCGGGGGTTCCGCCATGGCCAGCAGGGACGCCGCCGGCCCGTAGCGCGCTCCGATGTTGCCACCGAGCGCCACCCGAGTGCCTCCCGTTCGCATCAGATGCGCCGTCAGGGCAGCCGTGGTCGTCTTCCCGTTGGTTCCCGTGACCGCGATCAGTGGAGCGCGGAGGAACCGAAAGGCGAACTCAAGCTCCGATATCCAACGGACGCTCCGAGCACGCAGGCCGGCAAGGAGAGGCACGTCCGGGGGGATACCCGGGCTGACAACAACCACATCCGCCGCCGCAATGCGGCGCTCGTCGTGTCGTCCCACGTCGACGTCGACTCCGATGGCCCGGAGCCCATCTCCACGAGTGCGAGTCTTGGCGTCGGACCGTAGATCCGAGACATAGGTCTTCCCTCCTTTCGCTGAGGAGAGGCGGGCCGCTGCGGCTCCGCTCTCTCCCAGGCCAACGACGGCCACGTGTGTACCGTCAAGTCGCTCCTCCCTCATCGGATCTTCAGCGTGCTGAACGCGAGCATCGCGCAAAGCACGCCGAGGATCCAAAACCGGATGACCACCTGGCTCTCCGGCCATCCTTTCTTCTCGAAGTGGTGGTGGATCGGAGCCATCAAGAAGACTCTCCGACCCTCGCCAAAGCGTCGTTTCGTGTAGGCGAAGTAGCCGCGCTGCACGATCACGGAGGCGCCTTCGACCACGAAGACTCCGCCGACGATCATCAGCAGGAACTCGGTCTTCAGCAGCACCGCCACCGTCCCGATGGCCCCTCCCAGGGCGAGCGAGCCGGTGTCGCCCATGAAGACGCTCGCCGGGTGGGCGTTGAACCACAGGAATCCGATGGCGGCGCCGGCCAGGGCCACGGCGAAGATCGTCAGCTCACCGGCGCCGGGCAGATAGAACAGGCCGAGATAGGCCGATAAGTCCACGCGTCCGATGACGTAGGCGAAAACGCCGAATACCACGGCGGCGATGGCGGTCAGCCCGGCGGCCAGACCGTCCAGACCGTCCGCGAGGTTGACCGTGTTCGACGTGCCGGCCAGCACGACCACAACGAACAGGACGTACGCCGGAGCGAAGAACCGGAGCTGGAGGTCCGCGAAGAATGGGACCATCGTCGCGGTGGGATCGACCGGCCAGATGGGCTGCTCGATGAGGAAGATCCCGAGCGCCAGACCGAACGTGCACTGCCCCACCAGCTTGTAGCGTCCGATCAAGCCATCGGGCTTCCCCTTCACGACTTTCAAGTAGTCGTCCAGGAACCCCAGGATGCCCATCCAGAGAAACGCGGCGAGCGCCACCAAGGTGAACGGGTTCGTGAGGTCGGCCCAGAGCACCGTGGAGATGGTGGCGGAAAGCAGGATGAGCGCGCCGCCCATGGTGGGTGTGCCGGCCTTGCTCTTGTGGGATGCGGGGCCGAGGTCCCGCACCACCTCGCCGACGCGGAGCCGCCGGAGGCGCCGGATGGTCGCGGGCCCCAGCAGGAAGGCCAACAGCAGGGCCGTGACTACGGCGCCGGCTGCCCGAAACGTGATGTAACGGAAGACGTTGAATACGAAGTGCACGTCCGCGAGCTGGGGAAGCAGGTGATAGAGCATCAGCCCACCCCCTCGCCAGCGGCGGCCCCGAAACGCTCCTCGAGACGGGGGATCACGCGCTCTAGACGGACGCCTCGGGAAGCCTTGAGGAGCACAGCCTCGTCTCCGATGAGCTCCGCGGAGAGCGCATTCGCCAGGTCCTCGACGTCGGGCACGACTCGAAAGCGTGGGTCCTGCAGATCGCGGGCGACCGCGGCGAACTCACCCGTGAGATAGAAGCGATCCACGGTGAGGCCGCGAAGTCCTGCGAGCGTCTCGGTGTGCAGTCGCTTCGAGCTCGTCCCCAGCTCGAGCATCGTTCCCAGCACGGCGACTCTCCCACCGGGCTGGTGGAGCTCCTCGAGCAGCTCGCCCGCGGCGCGGACGCTCTGCGGGCTGGCGTTGTAGCAGTCGACCAGCAGCACGAGGCTGCCCAGGTGGCGCACCTCCCCACGCATCGCCCCCGGCGCCACCCGGGCAACACCCTCGATCGCCGCACCCGTCTCGACACCCAGCGCCGCGGCCACGCCCAGGGCCAGCGCCGCCGCCGTAACCGTCGTTCGTCCCGGGATCGCGAGCTCGACCGTCCGCCCCCGCCAGAGGAAGGAGAAGCGGCCGTCCGCGGAGGCCGCCAGCCGCTCGGCACGCAGGTCGGGATCCGCAGCCTCCGTCACACCGGCCACGCGCACCCGCCGTCCGGTGGCTCGCGCCGCCTCCGCCAACGTGGGAGGGTCGTCGCCAACCAGCGCGAGCCCGTCCTCCGCGAGGCCTCGGACGAGATCCATCTTCTCGTTCAGCACTCCAGCCAACGAGCCGAGCTTCTCCAGATGGGCTTCGCTCACGGTCGTCAGGACCCCGACGTCGGGCTCGGCAATCCGAGTGAGCTCGGCGATCTCGCCGGGCTCGTTGGTCCCCATCTCCAGAATCAGCGCTTCGGTGTCGGGGGGCGCCGCAAAGACCGTGAGCGGGAGACCGACGCGGTTGTTGAAGTTCCCCGCCGTTGCGTGTGTGCGCAGCGACTCGGTGAGCGCACCCTGCGTGAGGTCCTTGGTCGTCGTCTTCCCCACCGAGCCGGTGATGCCGACGACGCGTGCAGCGAGCGAGCGTCTCCTGTGATTCGCGAGCCGCCCGAGCGCCAGCAGCGTGTCGTCGACCAGGTAGAGCGGTACGCTCACCGGGAGCGGGGCGGCCGGCCTCCTCGCCACGACCACGCCACCCGCGCCGGCCGCCACCGCTTCCGAGAGAAAATCGTGACCGTCGAACCGCTCGCCGCGGAGCGCCACGAACAGGTCACCCGGCTCGATGGCACGGCTGTCGGTCCGCACGCGGGCATACTCGGAGCGCTCGGGCGAGACGCCCCCGACCGGCGGACCCAACACGGTCTCCACCTCGGCGATCGTCCACGCACGGGTCGTCACGCGGCTCGCTCCTCGAGCCAGTCGCGGACGATCTCGCGCTCGTCGAATGGGCGCTTCTCGGTGCCCAGGACCTGGTACGTCTCGTGTCCCTTCCCTGCCAAAACCACCACGTCGTCAGGTCGGGCGAGGTCCAATGCCTCGCGGACCGCGCTCCGACGGTCGGCGATGCGGAGGAAGTCGTGCCCCGTCAGGCCGGGTACGATCTCGTCGATGATGGCCTCCGGATCCTCCGTGCGGGGGTTGTCCGAGGTCACGACCACGACATCCGCGCCCTCGGCGGCCGCCCGTCCCATGAGAGGGCGCTTCTTGCGATCGCGGTCACCCCCGGCACCGAACACCGCGATCACGCGTCCCTTCGCCAGTGGCCGCACCACCTGCAACGCCCGCCGGAGCGCATCGGGGGTGTGCGCGTAATCGATCAGCACCGTGAACGGCGTCCCGGGCACCCGCTCCAGACGGCCGGGCACCTGCGGCGCGCCCTGCAAACGCATGGCGATGTCCCTCAGGCCGCGCCCAGCAGCCAGCGCCGCCCCGGTGGCCGCGAGCGCGTTTTCCACGTTGAACGCACCGACGAGGGGAAGGTCGACCTGGACGCGCGTGCCTTCGTGCTCGATGGCGAAGTTGGTGCTCTCGGACCCGACCCGGACTTCGCTCGCCCGGAGGTCGGCGCTCCCAGTCGTCGAGAACGTCGTCGTGCCTGCCGGCCCGCGGAGCCCCTCCCACGCGCGATCGTCCTGGTTCACGATCGCGATGCCGGACGGCTTGAGCAGGGTCACCAGGCTCCGCTTGGCGGCCACGTAGGATGGCATGTCCCCGTGATAGTCCAGGTGATCCTGCGTCACGTTCGTGAACACCGCGGCGTCGAAGCGGACGCCGTGGAGGCGGTACTGGGCGAGCGCATGGGAAGAGGCCTCGACCGTCACGGAGCGCGCGCCCCGGCCACGCAGATCCGCGAGCCAAGCGGCCACGTCCACCGGGCCCGGTGTGGTGATGTCTTCCGTCCCGGGGCGCACAGTGCCGTCGGGATCTGTGAGGCCCAGTGTCCCGATCGTTGCGGCAGGCCCCTCCTCGGCCAGCAGCCACCGGGTGAGGATGGCCGTCGTGGTCTTGCCGTTGGTTCCCGTGATCGCGGTCATCCACAGGTCCCGCCACGGCGATCCATGCACCAGGTCGGCGGCCAACGCGGCCGCTGCCCGACCGCTCACGACCTGGATCTGTGGGATCGCGACATCGGCGCGGGGCCGCTCGACGAGCGCCGCGACGGCACCGGCCGCCGCCGCGTCCGCGAGAAAGGCGTGCGCGTCGTGCGCCTCGCCTCGCCACGCCAGGAAGAGGTCCCCGGGCCCGACCTTGCGAGAATCCTGGGACACGCCCGACACGCGCACGTCGGGTACCTCGCCGGCTCCGACTCGGAGATCGGCGGCTTCCAGTTCGTGCGCGAGCGTCCGGAGGGAAAGGACGCTCACGGAGCGCCCCGCGTACGCAACAGGACGGTGTCGCCCGGAAGGGACCATTGGCCCGCCGCCGGGTGAGTCCCGACGACCCGCGTCCCGCCGGGCCACACCACGTGGAGCCCGTACGCGTGCAGGCGACGAACGGCGACCCTGGACGGCAGTCCCCGCACGTCCGGCATACGGACGCCGCGCACGCCCGGCTCGAGCGGCGTCGCCGGAGCTGGTACCGGGAGCGCCGACCACGAGCCCTCCGGGTCGAGCGTGAGGGACGCGAACCGAACCGGCTGGGGCTCCGGCCGGCGCGCCTCCCGACGCGCGCCCGCCAGCGCGGCGCGGTCCAGATGACCGCGACTCGCCGCCAGGATGGCCTCCAGGGCCGCGCGCGTGACCGGCGCCGCCGTCGATCCGCCGTAGTACCGGCCCCTCGGCCGGTCGAGCCGGACGTAGAGAACGAGCTGCGGGTCGTCGGCCGGGAAGAACCCGGCGAACGACGCGAAGTAGTTCCCGGCCGTGTACCCTCCCGGTCCGTGGGCACGCGACGTCCCACTCTTGCCGGCGACCCGGAAGTCGGCCAGCCGGGCGGCGGTGCCCGTCCCACCTTCCACCACGCTCACCAGCACCTCGCGGATGCGGGCCGCCGTGGTCGGAGACACCACCTGCCTCACCTCTCGCGGCGCGAAGCGCTCGACCGGGCGCCCGGTCGCGTCGCGAACTTCGCGGACGATCCTCGGCTCCATGAGAACGCCCCCGTTGGCGAGCGCGCCGTAGGCCATGGCCATCTGGATCGGGGTCACGCTGAGCTCGTAGCCGATGGCGAGCGATGCCGGCGACTGCGCCGACCAACGGTCCGGGTGGCGCAGGATTCCGCTCTGCTCACCCGGCAGGGGTAGCCCCGTGGCCAGGCCGAACCCGAAGTCACGCAGAGTCTCGTACTGCTCGAGGTGGTCGAACGCCTGGGCCGCCTTGGCCACGCCCACGTTGCTCGAGTACCGAAGCGCCTCGGCCACGGTGATCTTCCCGCGCGCGCTCACGTCCGTGATCGTGCGGCCGGCCACGGTCCAGTGACCGGGCGCCGTGTCGATCGAGTCGCCCAGCTCGATCTTGCGACGCTCGAGCAGACCGGAGACGATGAACGGCTTGAGCGTCGAACCCGGCTCGTAGGGGGCGTTGATCGCCGCCAGCCCCGCGTGCGTCGAGTCGCGCAGCGAGACCATTGCGAGGATCTCTCCGGTGCCCGGCTCGACGATGAGGATGTCGCCGCCCCGCGCCCCTGTGCTGTCGACGGCGTCGAGCAGCGCACCGTACGCGATCTCCTGCATGTCGCGGTCGATGGTCAAGACGACCTCGCCCCCGGATCGCGGCGCTTCGACCACCCAGGACTCGCCCGGGATCACGCGACCGGTCGCGTCCCGCGCCTGAATCTCCTTCCCGGAGGCGCCGTGCAGCACCGACTCGAACGCCTGCTCGATTCCCCCGGCCCCGTGTCCGTCCAGCACCACGCCGAGGAGGGCGGAGCCCAGAGCGCCGTTCGGATAGAAGCGACGGGAGAGTCGATCGAAGTAGACTCCGCGGTTCCCCGCCAGCCGGCTCCTCACCGACGCCGGGTAGTCCCCGCGGAGCACGACCCACCGTCGCTCGGAGCGGACCGCCGCCGTCGCCGACGCGGTGGACACTCCCAGCACGTCGTTCAGGACTTCAACCGTGCGGTCGTGCTCGATGATCTCTCCCGGGGCCACGCTGACCTTCACGCGCTCCTGGCTCATGGCCAGCAGCACGCCATTTCGGTCGGTCACCGCACCACGGGGAGCCGGAACCTCCGTCGTCTGTTGGTGCTGGTTGTCCGCCAGGCCCTGCCAGGTGCCGCCTTGGAGCAGCTGCACCTGCGCCGCCCGTGCGAGGACCAGCGATGCCCCGACCAGCCAGGCCGCAAGTACGAGGCGGCGGCGAAGAACCGGGCGGCTCTTTCTGCGCGCCGTCATCGGTCGACCGCCGGGAACAGGACCACGTCGCTCGCGTCGGGGATGCGCAAACCGAGGCGTGCCCGCGCTTCGGTCACCACGTGCCGACGGCTCTCGAGGCGGCGAATCTCGTCCAGAAGCTCCGAGCGCTCTTCCGTTTCCAGCGCGAGCAGCTCGCGGACGCTCTCCCTCTCCGTCATCACGTCGCGTGCCCGACCCTGCCGCCAGGCCACCACGCTCAAGGCGGCGAAGATCGCCGCGACGCCGAGCGCGACGATCACGGTAGCCGAAGGCCGGATCATGCGGCCCTCCACGCGCGCAGTCGGGCGCTCCTGGCGCGGGGGTTGGCCTGCACTTCACCCTCGTCGGGGTAGACCGGGCGGCGAGTGAGCACGGTTCCCAGGGACCGGCCCCGGCATGCACACAGCGGGAGATCGGGCGGGCAGACACAGTCCCGGCTCCAATCACGAAAGGTCTGCTTCACCTCTCGATCCTCCAGCGAATGGTATGAGATGACCACGAACGTTCCACCGGAGACCAGGGCGTCCCGGATGGAGGTGAGGGCGTCACGCAGCGAGGTCGCCTCCCGGTTGACCGCCATCCGCAGACCCTGAAATACGCGCGCCTTCTCCCGGGCCGAAGGCGCACGACCGAGGACGGCGGCGAGCGCTCCGACCAAGTCGTCGCTCGTGGCGAACGGCCGCTCTCCCCGCCGACGGCAAACGAGGCGCGCGAGCGCCCGACCGCGCGGCTCCTCGGCGAGATCGCGAAACACGTGCGCCAGCTCCCGCTCCGGCGCGCTGTTGAGCAACTCCGCCGCCGTTGGCGACTGGGGGTCTTCGGGATCCATCCGCATATCGAGCAACGCGCCTCGGCGGAACGTGAACCCCCGCTCCGGAGCGTCGATCTGCCGCGAGCTGACACCGAGATCCATCAACGCTGCACTCAGCGAGCCCGGCCCCAGCCCGGCTGCGCGCACGACGTGATCCGCGCGTGCGTGAAGCAACCTCACGCGGTCCCCGAACGGGGCTAGCGCCTCTCCTGCGGCCCTGAGCGCTTCCGGATCCATGTCGCTACCGAGCAGGCGGGACCGGGGGAAGCGCTCGAGAAGCTGGCGCGCGTGTCCGCCGCCGCCGACGGTCGCGTCGAGCACGATGCCGTCGGCGAGAGGCTCGAGGGCGCTCAACACGGCCTCCGTGAGCACAGGCAGATGGTAGGTGGGTGGCACGGACGGATCATCCGAAAATCTGATGGGCGAACTGTGCGAACTCGGGCCCGCCCGGACGCACCTGGTCGGTGAAGCTCTTTGGATTCCAGATCTCGATTCGATCCAGCGCACCCACCAGGAGGACCGACCCGTCGAGACCGGCGGCGTCGCGGAGGAAGCCGGGAATCAGGATGCGGTGCTGCTTGTCCGGCGTGACCTCGGATGCGCTCGATGCCAGCCAGAGGATGTGCTCATACTCCTCCGGGGCGGTGTGCCGGAACTCCAGGAGCCGGCGTTCGACGTTCTTCCAAGCGGGCTGCGGAAACAGGGTCAACGAAGGCGGGCGCCACTGGAGCAGGACGAACGACTCGCCTTCCGCCGCGCGGCGGAAGCCGGCCGGGAGGCCAACCCTCCCTTTGTCGTCCAGCTGATATTCGTAACGCCCGAGGAACCCACTCACAGCGATCGCGGTTGTGGGAGAACGTGGTAGCTTGTGGGACACAGTGGGGCAAGATAGAGATGCCGTGGGAGGCACGCAACCCTACTGCTGACAAGGGGATCGGGGACCTCGCCAGGGAGCCCGGAACGGGTCCCGAAGGTGCCCCGAAGGTGTCAGAAACGACAAAGAAAACGCCTCGGGGCCGAAGCCCCGAGGCGTCTTCCGGAGAGGATGCCGGCTTAGGTGCCGCGCGGCGCGGCCCTACCGGTTACAAACTACGATCCGCGCCGAATGATGGCGTCCTGGATCTCGAGATACTGGTTGGCAGCGTTCACGAGATTCTGGATCTGACCCGCGTTCACCGAGGTCTCGATCTCGGCATACCGCCGTGACCCCTGCAGCCGCCGGACCGCCTCCTCGAACATCGGCCTGGTGCGCTGCGCGGTCTGCAGCGTTTGCGGCTGCTGCATGGCCTCGCCCTGCTTGAGGAGCCCGTAACCGAGCCAGAACCCGACCTTGGTCTTGACGTCGTCTCCCTCGGCGAACCGATCGGCATGCCGGAACATGGACACGGCCATGCCCCAGTTCTGCGGCCCCACGCCCTTCGTGTAGCCGCTGCCGAAGAAGATGTTGGCGATGTTGTCCGCCGATTGCTCGCCCCGCGACACGGCATCCTGGAGCGCGGTCACGGCCTCGTCGGTGCGGTCGGCTTCGAGCAGCCACATGCCCTTGCGGGCCCTTACGTTGGCGTAGGCCGGGTCGATCTGGGTGACGCGGTCGAGCGCGGCGATGGCCTCCTCCAGCCGTCCCACCTTCTGGAGGACGTCGGCGTTGACCGACCACAACTGCGCCTCGTTGGGCCAGGTCCGGAGCGCTTCCTCCGCTGCACGCTGAGCCATCTCGAGCTCACCGAGCCTCTGGTACGCCGAGATCACGTTGCGGCGCTGACTGACGTTCACTTGGTCGGCGCGGGCTGCGAAGACCCGGTCGTACGCCTCGATCGAGGCCCGATAGAGTGCCTTGCCCTCTTCCGTGACCGTGTTCCCGTTCTGCTGGAACATGCGCTCGGCGGCCGACATGGCGTATCCGGCCTTCTGCTGCCACAGGTCGATGTTGTCGGGCTCGAACTCGAGCCCTTCCTCGATCAGCACCATCGCGCCGTACGAGTCTCCGGCCGTGGCCGCGTCGTACGCGATGTTCATGCGCACCTGGGCGTCCTGCGGGTTCAACTCCAAGAAGCGCTGGAAGTAGGACAGCGCCAGCTCCCCGCGGTCGGCACGGGCGGCTGCGACGCCCGCTGCCTTGAGACCGTTCTCGTGAATCGGATTCATCTCGAGGAGATGATCGAACTCGCCGAGAGCTTCCTCCCAACGCTCCTGATTCACGTAGATCATCCCGCGCGTGTAGATCGACGAGAGTCCGGTCGGGTTGAGGTCGATCGCCTTGTTGCAGTTGTCGAGGGCGTTGTCCCACTGCTGGCTCTGCGCGTACTCGGCACAGAAGTGGGCGTGCCGCTGCTGCTGCACCAGGGTTTCGAAGGCCACGAAGATCTGGCGCGCCGTGCCTTCTTTTTCGCGCTCCTGCGCCGTGAACACCGGCACGTCGAACTCCTCACCGGTTTCAACGGTCACGAACTTCGACGCGACCTCGAACATCTTGTCCCCGGGCGCCGGAGTCGTCGATCCGCACACGACGACCGCGACCTGCATCTGACTGGCGAGCTGCCGAGCCCTGATGCAGTTGAGGTCGTCCTCGTCGATGTCGTACTGGCGCAGGGCTGCCTTCAGCGCTCGCTCCTGGACCGGCTGATGCGTGGCCAGGTCGTCGATCATCTCGCGGAGCTCTTTGGCGACGTCTTTTCCGAAGCCGTCCTTCGCTCCGTTCATGGGCTCGAGATTCGGGATCAGCACCTGGAAGCGGCCGGTGACCTGCTGGCCCCCTTGGGCCTGCACTGCCACTGGCAGAAGTACCAGAGCGCTGAGCGCGACGACACCCGCAGCCCGCAGCCTCATCGAATACCTACGGTCCATGCATCCTTCTCCGTTGGGACTTGGTTTCCCCGCCACACCACCCACGCGAAAGGATATAACCGAGGAGGGGTCCAGAGGTCCCCTGCCCGTACGTCGCCCTGCACAGATCCCCGTGAGGATCGATGAGCACAACAACCAAGAAACTAGGCCGCAATCGCCAATAGGGTCAACTCCTGCGGCACGTCGTAACTCGGAGGAGGCGCTGCGGACAGCGCACTCACCCCTACGACGAGCCCGCGAGGCGCTTTCAGAGCGCCCCGGGATCGGCGGGGCCGAACGGCCCTTCGCGAGCCTCGATCCCCGCCCGCACGGCAGCCGGGATCTCGATCGAAGCTTCACGATCGTAATCGTACATCACCTGGGTCGTGCTGCCGGTGAGGACGACCTCTCCACCGTCGCTCCGAACCTCGTACGCCATGTCGAAGTGCTTACGCCCCAGCGTGACAACGCGCACGGTCACGGCCACGCTCCCGGGATAACGGATGCGCGCCCGATACCGTACTCGGACCTCCGCGAGCACAAAACCGAACGCGGCCAGACCGTCGCCGGCCTGGACCACGTCGCGCCAGTACGCGGCGCGGGCTTCCTCGAAATAGAGAAGCGCCGCGGAGTGGTGGGCGTGCCCCGCGAAGTCGATGTCCCGGATCCGCACGGGGACGTGGACCGTGTACGGGGTGCGGTTCGGCCGAGCGTCTGCCATCCCGAACCTTAGCCCCGCCGAGATGGGGCGCGAAAGCCGCTCCCCATTGGGTCCCGCGTCGGCTCAGCTAGCCCGCAGTGTCACGCCCCCCGACCCCGTGTCGACCGCGATCCGGCCATTGCCGTCCCCGAGCTGGCCGCGCACGTGCCGGCGCTCGGCGCGCTCGACCTGGAAGGGCAGTTCGACGTCGATCCCTCCGGAGCCCGTGTCCACGACGACCTGCGCCCCGACGCTGGCGGGCAGCTCCAGGACCACGCTGCCCGATCCAGTGTCGACCTCGAGATGGTCCACGTCCGACGTCAGACGCAGCCGGACGCTGCCACTCCCCGTGTCGCACACCACGTCGGGCGCCGACAGGCCGTCGATGTCGATGCGACCGGAGCCGGTGTCCGCGTTGAACGAGCGGGCTCCGATCTCCGATCCGGTGATGGAGCCGGAGCCGGTGTCGATCGTGACCTCGTCGCCGGTCACGCGATGCGCCACCACCGATCCCGATCCCGTATCGACCGACAGGTCGCCACGCACGTTCGACACCTCGACCGCGCCCGAGCCGGTGTCGACCCAGACCGATCCCTCGACGTCGTCCACCCGTGCGGTGGCCGAACCGAGGTCGAGCCGCAGGTCGGCCCGCAGTCCCGTCGCGGTCGCCTCTCCCACGGCCAGATAGACCGCTAGCGCGCGTCCCGCCGGTACGTGGATCCGGAGGTCGGCGTGGGCTTCGAGCCCGTCGCCGCCGCCGCGGATGTCCACCCGATCGCCGCGGCCGGAGCGATTGTCGTAGAAGGTGCCGTCACCACGGACCCGCACGCTGGCGTTCGAACCCCTGCCCATGCGCGAGTAGACGACCCGGTCGGTTGGATACAGCACGCGTAGGGCCTGCCGACCGTCCACCCGCCCGATCTCTACCGCCAGCCGCTCACTGTCGGCTCCGCCCCGCACGACTTCCACCACCACGGCGTCACCCGCGCCCGACACGACCTCCACTTCCCCGGCCAGGTTGTAGATGGCCACGTCGGCCCCTGACACCTCGTAGCTCTCCTGGGCCTGGGCCGGACCCGCCATCGCGACCGTGCTCAGCAACACCGCGCACGCCCCGACTGCCCCCCTCCACGTCTTCATGAGATATCGATGCTCCCGTTGACTGTGTTGAGCCGAATCGTGTGCCCACCGGACCCCAACTGACCCCGCGCGCTCCGTCCGATACGGCCTTGGACTCTCAAGGGGAACTCGGTGTCCAAGCCGCCGCTCAGCCAGGACGCCTCCACATCGGCGTTGATCCCCTCGTTCAGGTCGAGCTCGATCGAGCCGTTGACGGTCTCGAGCTCGACCGGCCCGGTCAGCGTGGTGCCGGCGATCCGGGCCCGGATCGACCCGTTGACCGTCGTCGCCCGAGCCTGCCCTTCGGCCGAGACATCGACGTCGCCGTTTACGGAGGTTGCGCGCACCCGGTCGAGCGGACCGTCCACCATCACGTCGCCATTCACGGTGACGCCCTCGAACCACGTCGACGCCGGCGCGCGCACCGTGAAGTGCACGCTCACCTCGGTTCGGCCTGCTTGAACCCGGTCGAAGTCGCGCCCCCCGCATTCCTGGGTGTCGCCCCGGTCTCGGCTGGGGTGGATCACGCAGATGGTCACGCCGTCGGAGTGCTCGACCACTTCGATGCTCACGTCGTCCGCATTGCCTCGGCGAACGCGCTTCTCGGCAACGACCTCGATCTGGGAGCCGTTCGTAAGGACCAGGTCCACGTCGCCGTTGACGTTGGCGACCTTGAGCCAGTCGGATGCGCCCACGGTTCCCGTCCACCGGAAGTCCTGCGCGGCCGTGGGGGAGACTCCGGCGGCGCAGAGAGCGGCCAGGAGCAGGATTCGCTTCATCGGGTTCTTTCTCCGTTCCGGGTAGTTGGCCCATCCCTACGGGCGGGGACGTCCACAGGTTTTGACGCCGCCCGAGCCGCTTCGGTTGGGGTGCGGACGCTCCAGTGGGCCGCATCGGGTTCTGGCGCGGTCTCCTATTGCCCGACTGCTCGCCGATCCCCACCCTGCGGCCGTCGGCCGCGACCGCCTTCGGCCTGCAGCAAAGGGATCGCTCGTCTTTCGGAGGATCTGAGATGGAGATCATCCCCATCGACGTCACCGGGCTCGTGGCCGTGGTGATGGGTATCTCGGTCGTGCTGGTTCCGGTCATCGGACTGACCGCCCGCTTCGCCTTGAAGCCGACCGTGGAAGCGCTCTCCAAGTTCTTCGAGTCCAAGGGCCAGGAGGAGGCGCTCGCCATTCTGGAGCGCCGGCAGGCGCTCCTGGAAGGTCAGATCGAACAGCTCGACGGAGCCTTGCGGAGGCTCTCCGAGGCACAGGAGTTCGACCGACAGTTGGGCAGCGGCCCGGAGTGAACCCCCCCTCGGAGAGGGACCAAGCGCGCGTCGCCGCGGACGTCGGGCCGGAGAGCATCGAGATCATCGCGCACCGGGGGTACAGCGCCCGCGCCCCTGAGAATACCGTGGCCTCGCTCCGGGCGGCGCTCGACGCTGGGGCCCAAGCGCTGGAGTGGGATATCCAGGTGGCCGCGAGCGGCACCCCGTACCTGTTTCACGACGATACGCTCGAGCGCACCACGGACGGCCGAGGGGCGTTTTCCGAAGCGGACGACGCGGGGCTCGCGGTGCTCGACGCGGGCTCCTGGTTCGGCGAGGAGTTCCGTGGCGAGCCGGTGCCCACGCTCCGCGGCGCGCTTGCCGCCCTGGACCGGCGCGCCACCCGGATCTATCCGGAGATCAAAACGTTTCGCGAGCCCGGGCACGTCGACACCATCGTGGGCGAGGTGCGTCGGGCGGGATGGCTGGAGCGAACCGTGTTCATCTCGATGGACTGGGACGCGCTCGCGCAGGTGCGGCGTCGCGCCTCCGAGGTCGCCGTTGGGTACATCGTCGAGGCCCCAGGCCGCTACGAGGCCGCCGTCGAGTTGGCCACGGGGGACCCGCTCGCCCTGATCGACCCGGACTACCGGATCGTGCTC
Organism: Gemmatimonadota bacterium; assembly: GCA_024638305.1. Taxonomy (GTDB): domain Bacteria; phylum Gemmatimonadota; class Gemmatimonadetes; order Longimicrobiales; family Gaopeijiaceae; genus JAHEKN01. The sequence goes on from JAHEKN010000001.1 coordinate 73,738, forward strand.
GAGCACCCGGAGACGACGGCCCGGGCCCGGGCCGCTGGTGTCCCGCTCGCCGTCTGGACCGTCAACGACGAGCGCACGGCCCAGCTGCTTTGGGAGCGAGGGGTGACTCGGTTCACGACGAACGAGGTGGACCGGCTTCGCCGCTGGTGCACGTCGAGGGGGACGACGGCGCGCTAGCCGCCCGCGGTCGAATCGCTAGAGGTCGGCCCCTGGGACCGCCGCTCGCTCCTTGGTCCGGGGAGGCGCAAGCGAGAGATCTCCGACGCCCGAATCCACATCGAGCGACGCTCCGCCGCCGTCCCCCCACACGGGCAGCGTGAACCAGAAGGTACTGCCTGCGCCTGGCGTGCTCTCCACGCCCACCTGTCCGCCGTGCGCGTCGATGATGCCTTTCACGATGGCGAGCCCGAGGCCGACCCCTTCCCGATCCGAGCGCCGAACCTGCCAGAAGCGGTCGAACACGTGGGGTTGGTGTTCCGGTGAGATCCCGGGACCCGAGTCCCGCACGAACACGCGCACCATGTCGCCCTGGCGTCGGGCCCCGACCGTCACATCGCCGCCGTCCGGCGTGAACTTGGCCGCATTGCCGAGCAGGTTCCAAAGGACCTGCCTCACCCGTGTGCGATCGGCTCGCACTGGAGGCAAGCCCCCCTCCACCCGCCGCTCGACGTTGAGGCTCCTCCGAATGGACAGTGGACCGATCTGCTCCACGACGTCGGAGATGAGCAGTCCCACATCGTCCCGTTCCGGCCGCACGGGCAGCGTGCCGGCTTCGATCCGCGAGACGTCCAGGAGGTCCTTGATCAGTATCTCCATCTGCTTCGCCTGCCGCTTGATGACGGTCAGGTGCTCGCTGCGCTTCTCTTCTGGCAGCGGCACGGAGAGCAACAGGTCAGCGGCGATGTAGATGGTCCCCACCGGATTACGCAGGTCATGCGACACCACGCTCACGACTTCGTCGCGGGCGCGGAGCGCTTTGCGGAGCCGCGCTTCCACCAAACGGATCTGCGTCAGGTCGACGAAGCTCAACACGGCTCCACGAATGCGACCCCCGTCCATCATGGGGCGGCTCGAAAGCCGTACCGGGAAATGGCTGCCGTCGCTCCGCCAGAACACCTCGTCGGACGTGAACCCCATGTCGCCCGACTCGAGCACCCGTGTGAGCGGCGACTCCTCGGTGGGGAAGCGCGCACCGTCCTGGCGGCTGTGCATCACGATGTCGTGCACGTGTTTCCCCAGCATGTCGCTGGGGGCGCGGCCGAGCAGATCCGCCCCTGCGCGGTTGAGGAAGACGCAACGCCCCTCGAGGTCCAGGCCGAGCACTCCGTCCGCGGTCCCGGCAAGCACGGCATCGGCGTCCCGACGGGCCGTGTCGGCAGCGCGTCGACGTCCCTCCGACTCCTGGGTGAGCAGTCGCAGGCGGCGCGCGATGTAGGAAAGTCCGAGAGCCGCGACCAGCGCGATGGCCAGCAGCAACCACGTTACGGCCAAATGCTGCGTGCGCGCCGCGGCGATGTCTCGGCGCGCCTCGTCGAGACGTCGGAACAAGCCTTCCCGAACGACGCGTGACGACTCGAGCAGGGTCTCGTAGCGCGCCACCGCCGAGGCGTCGTACGGCTCCCTCGGCACCTGGCCCGAGAGCACTCCGAGGTGGCTCAGGTGCCAGTCGGTCGAGGCCGCCTCGAGCGCCACGAGCTCGACCTCCAACCCCAGCGGGACCGCCGTCGTCTTGAGCAGATCGAGGATGGAGTCGCCCCGGGCCCTCAGCGCGGTGTAGCGCTCGCGGTGCGCCTGCCTCCGGAGCGGCTCGGGCGACAACAGGAAACTCTGCACCTGGGCCATGCCCCGAACCTGGGTCGCCGTGTACTCGGCGAGCTCCCGCTGTGCCGGCTCGAGCTCGTCCTGCACCCGGCTCTCGATCGAGGCAACCCGCTCGCGGTTGATGAACGGGACGAGCGCGAGCGCCAGGATCGACAGAACCACGAACAGGAGGGCCAGATCCGTCGTGATCTGCCGGCGGCGGGCCAAGCGAATCGTCGCCTCGCCGGACCTCAGGGAACGTGCGGGAGTGTCGGCCATGAGCGCCCCGCGATCGGCGTGCAACGCCGGGTGGGTCGAGGCGCCGCGGCGGCGCCGCCTCGGTGAAGAAAGCTACGCCTTGCCGGTGAGAGCCGGTACCCCGGGGCGGGCGACGGCGCCGATTCGCTCAGCCGAGCTGCTCCTCGACCATGGCCAGGTCGGCCGCGGTGTTCACATTCGTAAGCGCGATAGCGACGTCCGCGGACGAGAGGTCCAGGGCACCAGGATCGACCGCGACTCCACCAGCGCCTCGGAAGACAGAGTGCAGGGACGGCCGCGGTCCACGCGCGGCCAGGGTCACGGCACCGAGGGACGTGGTGGCGTAGAAGGCGCCCAGGGGTTGCAGCCGGCCCGGAGGGCTCTCCAGGGCGAGTGCCGGCGTGGCCGACGACACGCCCCGAGCCGCCAAGCCTGTCAGGAGCGAGGCCGACACGAGCGGCATGTCGGCGCCGAGGAGGATCACCCCGTCGCGCCCGAGTGTGGCCGCGTGCCTGAGGGCGGCCACCAGCCCGGCGGCCGGCCCGGAGAGCCCCGGTGCGTCCGGGAGGTGGGCGGCGCCGAGCTCGACCGCCAGCCCGGGGTCGCCGCCCACCAGCACCGCGTGCATTCCGGCATCCGCGGCCGCGGCCAGCGGATACGACACGAGTGGCCGACCGCGGAGCGGAGCCCTCTCCTTGCCACCGCCGAAGCGGCGGCTCCGGCCACCGCAGAGGATGGCAGCCAGGACGGCCGTGGCGGGTCCGTCGGGCGAATCCCCATCGGGGCGATTGACGGGCAAGGTGGGCCTCCGAGGTCGGATCCGTCCGGTCTCGGCGGGCCGGGCGGCGACGGGGGTGGGGCGGTCCGCTGCGCGCCGATAAGTTATCAGAAGACCACCGCCCGGGAGACGCCCGACATGAGACATCCCGCTTCGGCAGCGCTGCTGGCAGCCGTCGCGCTGCTGGCGGGGGCCGGAGTCACCGCCGGGCAAACCGGCGCCGAGATCTTCGACCGTGCCCTCGACCGCTACGAGGCTCGGATGGGCAGCGTCGAGAGCTACACGGTCGTGCAGGACTTCATGGGGTTCCGATCGACCGTGCAGTGGATCCCGACCGAGGTGTCGGGACGGCGCGTGTTCGCCCCGCGGCGCAGCCGGACGGCCGTGGCCGACGGTGCGGTCGGCGGTGAGGGTGTCGATCATCTCGGGACGTCCACGTGGGATGACCCGTTCCGTTATTTCCGGCTCTGGGGCCAGGCGGCCGTTCTGGAAGGACGGGGCGAGGTGAGGGGGCGCCCAGTGTTCGTTGTCCGCGTCGATGAATTCGGGGACGCCAACTTCGGGCTCACGCCAGGCACGTTCGCCGAGGGACACTTCGAGCCGATCGTGGGCCGCTTCTATCTGGATGCCGAGAGCTACCTGCTGCGGCGCGTCACCGCTGAAGGCCGCTTGATGTTCGGTGGCCGGTCCCGCGAGGTGGCGGTTCAGGCCGACCTGACCGACTACCGGACCGTGGCAGGAATGGTCCACCCCTTCCTCGTCGACCTCGGAATCCAGGACATCCAGACCGCGATATCCGATGCGGAGCAGGCGATCGCGCGCCAGCAGCTCCTCGAATTGGAGGAGCAACTCGCGACCCTGTCCGAGAGCGAGCGGGACGGTTTGGCGGCGTTGCTGAACGCGCAGATCGCGAGGTTGCGGGGGATCAGCGAGGGCCGACTCGCGTTGACCCTCCGAGTGCTGGATCTGCAGGTGGAGCCCACGGGACCGGGGAGCTAGCCGGTCGGCCCCCGGCCCCGGGCGAGCAGCCTCACAGCGCGATCAGAAGATCATGGCCAGGATCGCGTAGGCGATCCAGCCCAGGAGCGCGGTCAACACCGCCTTGCCTGTTGTCACGTCCAGGGCCTGACGAATCGCGACGATGCCGGCCGCCAGCATCCAGAAGAGGAGCGCGATCCCAACGAGCCCGCCGAGCAGTGGGATGAGGCCCGCCACGGCGAGGACTCCCGGGGCCTGCGCGAATCCGATCGTCCGCAGGAGTTCGCCCCAGGTCGCCTGCCCGTCGAAGAGGCGCGTGCCGATCACGTACGTGATTCCCGCCCAGAGCAGCCAGCCCACGAGCGCCGTGACGGCGCCGGCCACGACTCCGGGTCCTCCCCAGGCTCCGATGGCCTGGCACGCGGCCACCAGCGCGACCACGATCCCGGCTTGGACCGTCGCGCTGGAATCGTGCTCGACCTCCTCGTAGGTGCTTACGTCGAGAAGGGCGGCTCCGATCATCCGCCGAACCAGGGAACGCTGTTCCGCCATGTCGTGACTCCGATAGAGAGGTGGCGCGGGGAATGCTGCGATGCTACCAGCCCGGAAGTTGAGCGGCAATCGAGGGTGCGTTCGCGCGCCGGGTCGGAGACGAGTAACCTGCCCGCCGATACGCGCACGGTGCCGCCCGGGGGCGCCGTACCGGAACCCGAAAGCGAGGACGTTCGATGGGGCTGATGCGGGCTGCACTCCTGCGAGGCTCGGAGAGCCGATGGCTGGAGAATCAGTTCCGGCGTCGCCGGTTCGCCAGGAAGGCGGTCTCACGCTTCATGCCCGGCGAGACGCCGGAGGACGCGCTGCGGGAAGCGGCCGTTCTGGAGGCCGCCGGCCTCGAGAGCATCGTGACGTGCCTGGGCGAGATGGTCTCCACGCCCGAGGAAGCCCGCGCGGTGCACGAGCACTACGTGTCGGTGGTCGCAATGCTCCGTGAAGCCGGACTGAAGGCCCAGCCCTCGGTGAAGCTCACGCACATGGGCCTCGACCTGGGATCCGATGTGGCCCGCGGTGGCCTCGTGCGTGTGGTCGCGGCCGCAGCCGAGGACGGACGCTTCACGTGGGTGGACATGGAGCACTCCCGCTACGTGGACGTGACGATCGACATGGTCGAGGCGGTGCGGAGCGAACACGCCAACGTGGGTGTTTGCCTCCAAGCCTACCTACACCGGACCCCGCGGGATCTCGAGCGGCTCGCCGGGGCGGGCGTCCCGATTCGGCTGGTTAAGGGCGCGTACCAGGAACCGCCGAGCGCGGCGATCCAGCGCAAGGCGGACGTGGACAAAGCGTTCCACGACCTGGCGGTAGAGCTGGTCAACACATTCCCCACCCATCCCCACCTCCACGGGATCGCGACGCACGACGTCCCGCTGATCCGAAGCATCCAGGCGTCACTGGGCGACGGCGAGCCAGAGGACGCGGACGGAGGGCCTCGCTACGAGGTCCAGATGCTCTATGGCATCCAGAGGGCCGGCCAGCGGGCCCTGGCCGAGGAGGGCACGCCCGTGCGGGTGCTCATCAGCTACGGGGACGCCTGGTTCCCGTGGTACATGCGGCGCCTCGCGGAGCGCCCCGCCAACGTGGGCTTCGTGCTCCGGAGCGTGTTTTCGGGCTGACGCCCCCCGTCAGTTGGGATCGAATGTCACCGGGAACGCCACCCACACCGCAACCGGTTCGTCCCGATTCAGCGCCGGCGAGAACTCCATGACGCCGGCCACCCGAAGGGCGGCCTGGTCCAGTGCGGGGTGCCCCGACGACTGCTGAATTTGCGTCTCCAGCACCCTGCCGGTCTGGCTGATCAGGAACCAGACGTTCACCGTCCCCCCGATCCCGGCGTCCCTCACCAAAGGCGGGTACTCGCGCTCCAGCCGGTCCCGGATCTCCTCGACGTTCTGGAGGTGGGGACGCACCGTGAACGGCGTAAAGGTGGGCCCGTCGGTGATCTCCGCATCGAGGTCGGTAATGTCCTCGGCCACGGCCACGGGATCGGCCATGCCGCGGTCGTCCGGACCTGGGTAGAAGCAGGCGCCGCCGATGGCGATGACCAACAACGAGGACAGGGCGAGCGTGCGTGCGCGAGTCGGCGGAACGGGTGGTCGGGTCATGGTGTCGATCCTCCGTTCAAGGAGCGAGGGGGGTTCGGAGAGTGCGGGCACCCCGAGGGGAGGTCCGCCCCTGGCGCCCACCTTCAGGAGGAGCTCGCAGTAGTCGCGCGCGCGCTCCGGAAACGCGCTCAGGACGCGGGCGTCGCAGTCGATCTCGGCCGCCAGGCGTAGACGGGCGAGCGACCACCACAGCGCTGGATTCCAGGGCATCAGCGCCACCAGGAGTGAAGCGGCGGCCAGAACCTGGGCGTCGCGGGCCCGTACGTGCTCACGTTCGTGAGCCACGGCCAGGTCGGCTGCGGAGGCACGAAGCAGCCACTGGGGCAATACGATGGCCGGACGCAGCACGCCCGCCACGGCCGGGCCGGTGTCGCGGGAGACGAGGACTGGTATGCCCGCCAGGATCCCACGCGTCCACACCCGGCGCGCTCGCAGGAGTCGAACCGCACCGAACAACGTCCTGATCAAGAGCACGGTGGACGCCATCACCCACAGCACCACTAGCGGTAGATCGAGCAGATGGAGAACGGAGGCGTCAGCCAGGCTGACCCGGAGGGGATCGAGAAAGACCACGGTTGACGCCGTCTCCGCACCGGATCCGACGGCTGGAACCCGCGGTGCCAGAACCGACCATCCGGGGATCCCGGCGGCCAGGACCAACACGGCGAGCCAGACGGCGCGGGCCGGGCGTGCGGAGGTCCGCCGCAGCCGCTCGGCCGCGATCCCCGCCACGGCCAACAGCCCACTGACCACGATCGCGTACACCATCCAGGCGGCAATCATCGGTTCTCCCCCTCGCTGCCGTCGCGCAGCCGCTCGTCCAGCATTCCCTTGATTCGATGAATCGCGTCCGGCGTCAGCGAACGGTCGGACACGAGTTGCGTGAGCAGAGCCTCCGGTGACCCGTCGAACACACGACCGATCAAGCGCGCGAGGGCGCTCCGGCGCGCCTCCCCTTGCGCGACCAGGGGGATGTAGCGGTGCGCACGCCCATCCTCTTCGTGCCGCACGTGCCCCTTCTCCTCGAGCACGCGCAGAACCGTGAGCACCGTCGTATACGCGAGCGGATCGGCCAGGCGTTCCTGGACCTCGGTCACCGTGGCCGATCCGGACGTCCACAACACCTCCATGACGTCGAGCTCCCGGTCGGTGAAGCTCACGCCTTCCGCCATGATCGGACCCCTCGTTGTTGGGCGCGCCGGATTCAGTACTAGTTCTATAGTAGAAGAATGACGAGCCCTGAGGTGTCTGTCAACTATATGACTAGTAGATGTCGTTGGGTCGCCCAGCCAGGGTCGCTTGCCGCGCCGGACGCGGCCGGGGCATCTTCGCACCCGCGCCTCTCCCCCGACCGTCGTCCAGCCCTAGGCAGCTCGCCACTGGAGCAACCGTAATGCAGAAGCTCGTCACCGAGTTCGTCGGCACGTTCTTTTTGGTGCTGACCATCGGTCTCACAGCGGGGCTGGACGGCGGGTTCGCGCCGCTCGCGGTCGGATCCGCGCTCTTGGCGATGGTCTACATGGGGGCCCACATCTCCGGCGCGCATTACAACCCGGCCGTGAGCCTCGCGGTCGTCATCCGGGGCTCGATGTCGGCCGGTGAGATGGCGCGCTACTGGGCGGCGCAGGTCCTGGGAGCCATCGTGGCCGCTCTGGTGGCGGTGTGGGCGACTCGGCACACGTTCTCACCAGCCCCGGGGCCGGATGCCGGGGTCGCGCTGGTTCTGACGTTGGAGTTTCTGTTCACCTTCGCCCTCGCGCTCGTGATCTTGAACGTGGCCGCCTCACCGCACACCGAGGGCAACTCCTACTACGGGCTTGCCATAGGCTTCACGGTGATGGCGGGCACCTACGCGGCCGGTGGGATCTCAGGAGCCGCCTTCAACCCGGCCGTGGGGCTCGGGCCCATACTCGTGGACGCCGTGCATGGCGGGTCGGCGGACGCCCTGTGGCTCTACCTGGTGGGACCTTTCCTGGGCGGGGTGGCCGCCGCGTACGTGTTCGGTTTCCAGCACAGCGGGGCGTCGGTGTAGCGGGAGAGGGACGGTGGCGCAGATCACGTTGATCGTGCTGGCGGCGGGCGCCGGCTCCCGCTTCGGCGGCGCCAAGCAGCTCGAGCCCTTCGGCCCCGGCGGAGAGACGCTGCTCGAGCTCAACGCCTTCGACGCGGTGGTTGCCGGCGTGGAGCGCGTCGTGGTCGTCACGAGCGTGCCGCTGCTCCCCTCGATCGAGCGTGTGCTGAGACGCTTGCCGGAACGGATCTCCGGGTTCGCCCGCGTCCAGCCGTCCGAAGCCGTGCCCGGCGGTCCGGTGCGCGAGCGGCCCTGGGGAACCGCGCACGCGGTCCTCGCTGCGGGTACTCCACCGGGTCCGGCGATCATCGCCAACGCGGACGATCTCTACGGGCTGGAGGCGTTCGCCGCGGTGGTACGCGCGGTGTCGGGGGGCACGGACGCGCAGTTCGAAGACCCGCCTCGGCGCCCGCCGGGCTCGACACGGGGGGCCGGGATCGCGGTAGTGGCCGGCTACCGGTTGGATCGCACCCTCTCCGAGGCCGGAGGCGTCTCCCGAGGCGTATGCCGTGTGAACCCGTCCGGCGGGCTCACGTCGATCGAGGAGGTATCCGACCTGCGAGCCGTCGAGGGACGGATCATGGGACGGGACGGCAGTGGCCGTGAGTCCGCGTATTCTCCGGACGCGCTCGTTTCGATGAATCTCTGGGGGCTCGACCCGTCCTGGTGGCCGCTACTGTCGGGGCGGCTCCGCGAGTTCCTGGAGCGGGTGGGCGGGGACACCACAGCCGAGTTCCGCCTGCCGGAGGCGATCGCGGACGAGGTCGCATCCGGGGCGCTGGTCGGAGTGGTCCCCACGGACGCAGATTGGGTCGGGGTGACATACGCACGGGACGCCGAGTGGGTTCGCCACGAGGTCACGAGACGGTTCACGGAAGGGCGCTACCCTTCCCCTCTTTTCAGCGAGGTCGGATCATGACGGGAAGCACGACGGGACGCGCCTGGCGGGCGTTCGTCCGGACACAGCTCGCCGCGGCGGTCGCAGCGTTCGCGGCGGCCCCGCTCGTCGCCCAGCAACCCGCGGCGGGCCCGTTCGCCATCGACGACGGGATCGACATGGTCCAGGTCTCGTCGCCGGCGCTCTCTCCGGACGGCCAGCGAGTCCTCTTCATCCGCTCCGAGCTCGACTGGGAGAAGAACAAGCGCAACGGACGGATCTGGGTGGTTGGGGCCGACGGCAGCGGGGCCCGTCCCTACACGGGCCAGGCAGACGACCGCAGCCCGCAGTGGTCTCCCGACGGCCAATGGGTCTCTTTCGTGCGTGGCATCGGA
>JAHEKN010000167.1:0-2449 GCA_024638305.1 Gemmatimonadota bacterium
GACGAGTGTCTCCCTCCACCGTGATCGGCTTGCGCCAGTATCCCCCACAAGCCCAAAGTGGTCCTCCAGCCCCTCCGCTTCCCCCCCGCCTGGAGGACTGTATGCGCAAGCCTCAATGCACTGCACTCGTGGCCGCCGCGCTCGGGTTCCTGACTGCAGCATGCGCGGACAATCCCACCGAGGTCCCAATGGGGACCGACGTCCAACTCGCCGCGGCCTTCGCCCCAGCCGCCACGACCACGGACAACGTGAAGATCCCGATCAGCATCGGCGTGTTCATTCCCTGCGCGGCCGGGGGCGTCGGCGAGGTCGTGTTCCTGGACGGCAATCTGCACTCGCTTTTCCATTCGACCGTCAACGGCAACAATTTCAAGATCAAGATTCACAACCAACCGCAGGGCATTTCCGGCGTCGGACTAACGACAGGTGACAAGTACCAGGGCACCGGCGTGACGCAGGAGACCTTCGGCGGCTCGTTCGTCAACGGTCAGTTCTCCGACACCTTCGTCAACAACTTCAGGATCATCGGCCAGGGTCCGGGGAACAACTTCGTCGTCCACCAGACATTTCATGTCACGTTCAACGCCAATGGCCAATTGACGGCGTTTGTGGACAAATTCAGTTCGGACTGCAAGTAGACTCTTGCCCAGGTAGACGGGGCCGGATCATCCGGACCCGCTGAAACAGTCGGGTCGGACCCCGAGCGCCTTCGTAGCGCTCGGGGTTCCGGCTGGTCGGTGGAGAGGCCTCCGTCCACCGCATTTCCACTTGCACATGTGGCCATCCGCCCGTGCCCACTCGGCCGAGCCCTCGAGGGAAACGGCCTAACCGGCCGCCACCGGAGAGCGGCCGCCTCCGGGCAGCCCCAGAACCGGGCTCCACCCACCTCGAGTCCAAGCCACAACACCGAAGCCTGTCCTGCTGCGAGACCCGCTTGCGCGTCTATGTAACGTGGAGGGGTGACCCTCTCGCGGGCATTCCTGGACTACCGGCCCTCCCCTGGGGGTCGGCCGCTCCGATCGACCCTGGTCGTGCCCCGGATACACACGGAGAGGACGGAGCCATGTCGCACAATACCGGAACCGTACAGCTCGTGACCCCGGCCATCCAGATCGGCCCGGACTCCGGTCTGCCAGCCACTGCCGGCACGACCTGGAGCTTCGACTTCGTGCATACGCCGGCCCCGGGCGGGACCAAGTTCGTGATGCTTCAGTTCGGCGCCGCGTCCATTCCGGCCGGGAATCGGCTGGAGGTGGACCTCGGCTACGGCACGGACGTCTTCGAGGCGTCGGCCGGCTCGCAGTTCTGGACCCGGCCCATCAACCACGACGCATTCCCTGGCGGGATTCCGATCCGCTACATCGCCGATGGCGGTCTCACGGGCAGCGTCCAGTTGCAGCAGTATGGACGGGGTGAGAGCCTGCCCGGAGACCCGGGTCACCCGAGCGTGTCCAACTCCGACCCGTTCCTGCTCGACGGCTCCTTCACCGAGCCCACGTACGATCCGTTCTGGTTCTGCAACACCCCGCCCGCCTGGGCGAATGTCCGGTGCACGCCCGGTGGCGACATCCGGCGCCAGGTGGCGGCAAGCTGCGGCATGATCGTGACCGTGCACGGCACAGCGGTCTCCACGTGCTCCGTCACGCTCATCGGTCCGGACACGGTCATTACCGCGGGACACTGCCTGGCCAGCATCGACACCGAGTGGCCCACGAGCTCGGTGACCTTCGACTACGAGACGACCTGCGCGGGGAACGCCCCCGGCGGATACAACCCCGTGTTCCACAAGGTCACCGGCTACCTCAAGTTCCGCTGGAACGACGGCTCGGGCATGGACTACGCGGTCCTACAGATCGACATCCCTCCAGGGGGCCTGGGGATCCCCGTGATCCCGATGCGCAACAGCCTGCCGGCGGTCGGCGAGCAGATCTTCGGGATCCACCATCCGAACGGCGCCGTCAAGAAGCTCGCGCCACCGCACACCAGCTCGGAGACGGTCAACTCCGCGAACGCGAGCTCGATCGGGGTGGACATCGACGTGAGTGGCGGCAGCTCCGGATCCGGCCTGTTCGACATGATGGGCCGCTACGTGGGTGTCCTGTCCTTCGGGTCGGACTGCAACCTCCACTACTTCCCGTCTGCCTCGGTGCTGGCCGACATCGCGGCCACGCCCGCACCGTCACCCGACCAGGACGTAGTGCTGGTGATCGACCGATCCGGCTCCATGTCCGGAGACGCCGGTACGGGCCAATCCAAGATCGAGGAAGCCAAGGACGCGGCATCGCTGTTCGTGCAGCTCATCGAAGCCAATGTCGGCCACCGAGCCGGTCTGGTCTCCTTCTCGACCTCGGCCTCGGTGGACGAGGGGCTCGGCAACGTGAATCCGGGGCAGAAGAACCAGCTCATCGGACCCGCTCCTTTCTCGGGGGGCGCAGTGGGGGGGTTGACC
>JAHEKN010000167.1:2459-7812 GCA_024638305.1 Gemmatimonadota bacterium
CCCGGGGGGGTGGACGAGCATCGGGGCCGGGATCGACACCGCCCAGACGGAGCTGGCGGGGGTCCCGGGAGCCAACGCCAAGACGATCCTGCTCCTGACGGACGGCCTACAGAACACGCCGCCCTTGATCGACGCGGCCGTGAGCGACATCGGGAATACCACGGTGCACGCGATCGGTCTCGGCACCGAGGCCAATCTGGACGGCGCCATTCTGTCCGACCTGGCACAATCGACCGGCGGCGCCTATACGCGCGCTGGGGACGGTCTCGACCTCAAGAAGTTCTTCGCACTCGCCTTCGGCGACATTTTCGAGGCCGGCACGCTCACCGACCCGACGTTCGAGCTGCCCCGCGACCAGAGGGAGTCGGAGCCGGTCGAGTTCGCCGTGTGCGACGAGGAGCGCATCACCGTGGTGGTCGGCTGGGATCGAGCGGACGGTGACCTCGAGATCGTCCTGGCGGCGCCGGACGGTACCGAAATCACCGGTTCGACCCCGGGAGTGGAGTCGAGCACCGGACGGACGTGGTCATTCCTCAAAGTGCCACTTCCGCACGCCGGCCAGCGGGCGGGCCTCTGGTCCGTTCGCTTCCGACGCCCGGCCGTGGGCGGTGAGTTCCCGCCGCCGCCCGTTCCGCTCCGCTACTTCATGAACGTCATCGCGGCAGGCGGCCCCGTCATGACCCCGGTTCGCGCAACCCGCCACTACCACACGGGCGACGTGTTCACGCCGCTCGTGCGGCTGGCGTATCGGGACGGGCAGGATGTCCACGACGCGTCTGTCCGTCTCTCCGTCACGAGCCCTGACACTGGTGCGGGGACCGTGCTCACGCGCACCGGGCTGCGGGCGCCCGCCGAGGTCGACGGAGACATGCTGCCCGCGAAACAGGCAACCCTGGTGGCGGTGGAGGCGGAGCAGGGGAAGCCACTGTTCAACTACACGGAACGTTGGTTCGATCTCAACCGGGACCGGGAGCTCACGGGCGCTTTCGAGCACGTGGGGCCCTGGGGTCGGCGGTTGACGGATCTCCTGAGGGTCCCCGGGAACCACACGCTCCGGGCGGTCGGCACGTACGGGCACGATTGCGCCGGCATGCGCGAAGCGACTTGGTCCATCCACGTCGGTGTGGGCATCGATGAAGACGCGACCGACATCACCACGTCCGTGATCGGCACGGGTCCGGGCGGCACCGTGCGGGTGCGCGTGACGCTGTTCCCTCGGGACCGCTACGGCAATCCCCTCGGTCCGGGTGGCACCCTGGATTTCGACATCGCGGGGGTCCCCGGGAGCACGCCGCAGGGGCCGGTCACCGACAACTGGGATGGGAGCTACACCGTCGAGGTGCTCCACGACCCCGGCAGCGGCCGGGGACCCGGGGTATCGGTCACGCAGCCCGGGCGGCCGTCCGTCTGCCTGGAGGAGGAGGACGACGTACCCGAGCTTCCGCTCCCGGGCATCGGGCGCTTCGCCTGGTATTGGATCGTGATCGCAATTCTGGTCGTGATCATCCTGATCCTGATCCTCGCCTAGCAGGCAAGGCCAAGGAGGGCCGCCTTGCGAGGCTGGCGGCGTGCCGACCACGTTGTCGGTCCCCCCCTTGGCCTTGCAGTCCTGCGGGCGCGCGTTCAACGCGCATGTCGTCCCGAGTTCGTGGAGGCTTCGATGGCCACCAAGGAAGAAGACGTCCGGTCTTGTGTGCTCGAGGGCTGCCACAGGGTTGGCCTCTATCCGCAGATCACCGACGCCAATGGGAGCGCGTTCCTGGACCGGGTCGCGAATGAGCTGGTCGAGGCCGCCGACGACACCTGTCCCCACGGCCCCCCGTACAACGATGTCATGATGACCTTCCGAGAGAGCATGAGGAGCTGTCTCTCGGGCAAGGGCTACACCAGCATCACGATCTTCCTCCAGCGGCTGTGCACGACGAAGCAGCCAGGGGGGGAGCTGTTCACGTGGAGGGACTTCTGCGCCTGGCACGTGCCTCGGGTGATGAGGTAGCTCGATGATCAGGGTGCATCGAAGCCGTACTCGACCCGTATACCGACGCATCGGGGCGGGCATCGTCGGCACCGTCACAGCCTTCGCGGCCGTTCTAGCGTCGGCTGGGTACGCCCCTAGCCAGGCACAGGAGACCCTGTACGCCGAAATCCAGCCAGGCGTGGGCGTGTCGGCGGAGCTCGGGGGCGCCGGGGGCTTCCTCGAACTGGTGAACTATTCCGTCTACTTCCTGTCCGACTCCTCGACGCTCTCCACCGGCGTCATCACGGGCCCGAACGCCGAAACGACGATGACCGTCTTCAGGACGGCCGAAGGAGACGCCAACGCGGTCGGGAACGTGGAGCGGTGTCAACTGGCCGACGGTATGCCAGTGTGCGACCCGCTGGAACTGCCTGCCGAGTTCAGGATCGGCGAAGACAACGAAGGTCGCGGCGTCGTCCTCATGATCACCATCCCACAACAGCGGATTGAAGAGGACAACGAGTTCTTCCGCCTCAACGTCGGTCAGGGTCGCTACAGGCTCTCGACCGTAGCCGCCGACGGCTCCCTGGCAGACCCGCGTGACTCGCCTCCGATCGTCAACGCGATCCTCCCGGCACTGGTCGATCTCGAGCAGCAATATCTTGAGCAGCGACCCTTCTTCCATGTGGAGGCCACGCCGCTCATCCGTCAGCAGCCCGCCGGCGAGGGTGGGTTCGATGATCTCGGCCTTTCGCTATCCGGCGGGATGTTTCGTGTCCGAGGTGGCGGTAATACCCGACTCGAGCTCACCTGGGACGGGGAGGTCGCAACGAACGACAGCGCGGCCTTCAATCACCTTACGCTCGAAGCCGGCGTGGCTCGAAATCTCTGGCCGGGAGACTGGCTGCCGATCACCCTCACCGTGCAAGGTCAGAGCGACCAGGGATTCGACGCGTTCGACATCTCGGCCAACGCGAGCTTGGCGTTCGTGCTCCCGTTCAACGTCAACCTGCAGACGGGCGCCTACCGTCCGGCACTGGCTCCACGGCTGCGGGTGCTCGCCGCGTATGGGAGCGCGTTGGACCGCGAGGCGGCCGACCTGGAGGGGGGATTTGGCCGCGTGGGCTACGAGGTCCAATGGCGGGTCCCGGTCGGCGATGTCAACCTGGTCCGCTTTCGCCACGCCAACCTCTGGAACGACCCGGCGGGGGCAGATGGGAGCTGGCACGCCCTGTGGGATGTTCAGGCCGAGGTGACACTGCGCGGCATGACCTACTTCGTCGGCTACCAGAAAGGAGAGGCCGCGCCCCTGTTCGCGCCAATCGAGACCACCCGGATGGGATTCTCATTCGCGATCAGCGATCCAACGACATCCGGGCGGTGAGCCGGCCGGGTATCACGCCTCGTGGTCCCCGGGCCGCACGCACGGCTCCTGGCTGACGGGCGTCAGCGCCCCCGTTCCGTCTGCCCTCCGTCCGTGACCGGATCCCTGACCATGTAACGCTCGAACCAGTTCCTGAGCAGGAGCTGGACGCGAATGAAGTTGGTCGGCGGCCGACTCCTGCTGTGCCAGCCGTCCGTGAGACGCACCATGGCCGTGGGTATCTGGCGGAGCTTGAGCGCCCGGTAGAACTGCTCCGTCTGCTCCATGGGGGTTCGCAGGTCCAGCTCACCCGTCATGAGCATGGTCGGTGTGCTCACATTGCCCACGTACATGATCGGGGAACGCTGCAGGTGTTCCGTTGGGTCGTCCCAGAAGTGCTTCTCGAAGTCGAAGTACCAACTGGCGCCATCCGTTGTCCCGAAGAAGCTGATCCAGTTGGTGACGGGCGCCTTCGAGACCGCCGCCGTGAAGCGATCCGTGTGCCCCACGATCCACGAGGTGAGCACGCCGCCCCCGGAGCCGCCGTACACGAACAGGTTGCGCTCGTCGATGTACCCACGAGCAATCAGGGAATCGACGCCCACCATCAGGTCGTCGTAGTCCATGGACGGGTAGGCGAAGTTGATGGCGTTGCCGAACTCGGAGCCGTAGCCCGAGCTGCCGCGCGGGTTGGTGTAGAGCACCACGTAGCCGTTGGCCGCGTGATCCTGGTTCTTGAAATCGAAGCCTGCGTTGTACATCGAGTGCGGGCCGCCGTGAATGCGGAGGATCAGCGGATACTCGCGCGCGGGATCGAAGCCCGGCGGCTTGTTGATCCAGCCCTGGATCCGGAGCCCGTCCACGGACTCGTACCAGATCTCCTCGACGTCTCCGAGTTGAACCTCGGAGAGGATCGCCTCGTTGGTCGTCTTGAGCACACGAATGTTCTGCGGCCGGCGCACGTCGAAGGCCACGAGGCTGCCGGGCTCTTGATAGGAGGTCCGCGTCCCGACGGCCAAGCCACCCGTGCTGATGTCGCTCGTGGTCAGCATGTGGTTGCCGCGCGTGACCGGACGGGGTTCCCCCTCGATCGGCGCGAACCACAGGTTGGACGTGCCCTGAACAGCGGCGGTGAAGTAGACGCCGCTGCCGTCCGCGGCCCAGGTCACATCGCCGAGGCCCCGGCCCAACTCACGCGCGATCACGCGCGATCCCGTCCCGTCCGCCCGCATGACGCTGAGCTCGGACTCGGTGTACGTGTCGGTCGTGAAGGCGTTGCCCTGGTACGCGATGGTCCGTCCGTCCGGGGAGGGCACCGGGTTGGTCTCGCTCCCACGACGATCCGTGATCTGGCGGATCTCGCGGGACGCCACGTCAACCGTGTAGAGTGCCGACTCTCGGTACTGGTATTCCGCATCCGCCACGCGCAGTCCTGAAAAGACGATCGACCGCCCGTCCGGCATCCATTGCGGCGCGCCGTGATCGTAGTCGCCATTGGTGATCTTCCTCGCCGTGCCCCCATCGGCCGAAACCACGTAAATGTGCCGGAACCCTACCGGGCTCCACCCTTGGCCGTCGCGGCGATAGTTGAGGCGCTCCTCGATTCGGGGCGGTGCTGTCCAGTCGGCTCCGTCGGGTCGGTCCGGCATCGCGATCCGCCACGCGGGATCGGGCGGCGATTCCACCAGCATGTTGAACGCGATGGAGCGCCCGTCCGGGGACCACTGCAGCCCCGACGGGCTCCCCGTGAGCCTCGTGATCTGGGATTCCGCTCCCTCGGCGTCCATCCAGCGCACGAAAATCTGGGCTCCTTCGGGCTCTCCCTCCTTCACATAGGCGATGCGCGTTCCGTCCGGTGACCAGAGCGGGGATCCACCGTCGAGCAGGAACCGGTTGCGGGTGCCGTCCGCGTTCATGATCCAGATCTGATTCGCGTGCCGGTCGTTGACCTTGTCGATCCACTCGCGGGTGTAGATCAGCTGCCTGCCGTCCGGGGAGAGCTGCGGATCCTGGACGAACTCCCAGTCCAGATA
>JAHEKN010000168.1 GCA_024638305.1 Gemmatimonadota bacterium
GCGGCCGGCGTGACCGCGCTCTACTTGGAGCGTATCGCCGCGGTGGACCCGGAGCTGCGCTCGGTCATCGAGACCAACCCGGACGCGCTCGCCATCGCGTCGGCGCTGGACGAGGAGCGGGCGGCGGGACGCCTGCGCGGGCCGCTGCACGGCGTCCCCGTGCTGATCAAGGACAATATCGCTACCGCCGATGGCATGGAGACCACGGCAGGCTCGCTGGCGCTCGTCGGGGCCCGACCCCGGCAGGACGCGTTCGTGGCCGCGCGACTGCGCGAGGCCGGCGCCGTGATCCTGGGCAAGGCCAACCTCTCGGAGTGGGCCAACTTCCGCTCCACGCGCTCGTCGAGCGGTTGGAGCGCCCGTGGGGGTCAGTGCGCCAACCCCTACGCGCTGGACCGGAATCCGTGTGGCTCGAGCTCGGGGTCCGGAGCGGCCGCGTCCGCGAACCTGGCGATGCTCGCCGTGGGCACGGAGACCAACGGCTCGATCGTGTGTCCGAGCTCCGCGTGCGGCCTCGTCGGCATCAAGCCGACCGTGGGCCTGGTGAGTCGAGCCCGCATCATCCCGATCTCGCACACGCAGGACACGGCCGGTCCGATGGCGCGCACACTCAGGGACGGCGCGCTGCTGCTGGGCGCCATGACGGGGGCGGATCCCGAGGATCCCGCCACGGGTGCGAGCGACGGCCGCGCCTACTCGGAGTACACGCAGTTCCTGGACCCCGACGGGCTCCGGGGCGCCCGCATCGGTGTGGCGCGCGAGTTCTTCGGCTCCGATCCGGCGGTCGATGCGGTCATGGAGGATGCCATTTCCGCCATGCGTTCCGCCGGCGCGGTGATCGTGGATCCGGTCGAGGTGCCCAATCGGACCCTGATGAACGGTCCCTCCTACGAGGTGATGCTCTACGAGTTCAAGGCGGACATGGCCGCCTACCTCTCGGACCTCCCGAGCTCGAGCATGCGGACCATGGCGGACCTGATCGCCTTCAACGAGGCCAACGCGGATCGTGAGATGCCCTACTTCGGCCAGGAGATCTTCCATGAGGCCGAGGCAAAGGGCCCGCTGTCGGAGCCGCAGTACTTCGAGGCCCTCGCGGAGGCCACGCGCCTCTCGGGACCGGAGGGCGTGGACGCGTTGATGGACGAGAATCGCCTAGACGCGGTGGTGTCCCCCACCGGAGGACCCGCGTGGACTACCGACCTGGTCAACGGCGACCACTTCACCGGTGGAAGCTCCTCCCCGGCCGCGATATCCGGGTACCCGAACATCACCGTTCCGGCCGGGTTCGTGTTCGGCCTCCCGGTCGGAATCTCGTTCTGGGGACGGGCCTGGAGCGAACCCGTTCTGCTGCGGATCGCCTACGGCTTCGAGCAGGCCACCCGCCACCGCCGTCCTCCCCGCCTCCTCCGGTCCGCGGACCTCGCCTGAGCCACCTGCCCCGGCCCCCGACCCGAGCTCGCGGTCCGTGAAGGCGGGACCGGCGCCAGCCGTATAGCCGGCAGAAGGACACGGAGGACGTCATGTACCGCCACTGCCTGTTCTGTAGCCGCGAGCTCGACGGCAACGAAGTCATCGAGACCTTCCCGGTCGGGCGCCGGCTGGCGTTCGACTCGGTGCGGGGCCGGCTCTGGGTGGTCTGCCGGCGTTGCGAGCGTTGGAACCTGACACCGCTCGAGGAGCGCTGGGAGGCCGTCGAGGACTGCGAGCGGACGTTTCGGGGGCTCCGCACCCGGGTCACCACCGAGAACGTGGGATTGGCCCGCCATCCGTCCGGTCTCGACCTGGTCCGCGTCGGAAGCCCGCTGCGGCAGGAGTTCGCGGCGTGGCGCTACGGGGACCAGTTCGGACGCCGGCGCAGGCGGTACATCTGGTACTCGGCGCTCGGCGCGGCGGTGGTGGGCGGGGTGGTAGCCGGGGGACTCGCAACCGGCGCAATCTCGGGCGTATTGCTCGGCCAGTCGGGCAACTTCGTGAACGCTTGGAGAAATGGGCGCACCCGAGTCAAGTTCCGGGATTCCTCCGGCGAGTTACACAAACTCAAGCTCCCGCAGCTCAACTCCACCCGTCTGGTCACCGACGGGTCCGGAGAGCTCCGCGTCGAGCTCTGGGCCGGAAAGCGAACGTCGGCCACGCTGTACGACGGCAGCGAAGCCCGACGGTTGGCCGGGATCATCATGCCCGCGCTCAACAACACCGGTGCCAAGGAGGACATGGTGCGGGACGCGGTGGGGCGGATCGAGGAGCTCGGACATCCCGAGCGCTTCATTCGCCGGGCCGTCGACGAGGCGCGCGCGAGCAGTCCCAAGAGGCGACGCCTCTCCGATAGGCAGCGACGCCGGCGCCTGGCGAAGGGGAGCGACCCGCTTCCCGAGTCCGGGTACTTGAGCGACCTCTCCCGGCCCTCGAAGCTGGCGTTGGAGATGGCCCTGCACGAAGAGCAGGAGCGGCACGCGCTGGAGGGCGAGCTCAAGTCGCTCGAGATCGCGTGGCGGCACGCCGAGGAGATCGCGGCCATCGAGGACGAGCTCCTCCTCCCAGTGGACATGGAGGAGCGGTTGGCGGCCCTCAAGGACCGGGGGGAATGAGCCTCCGCTGGTGGCACGGGTGACGGACGGTGTGGGAGCCCCCGACCGCTCTCCCCTGGCGGACTACCGGGCTCGGGCGGATGAGTTGCTGCGGGCGGTGGGCGAACGCGACGAGCAGGCGGCTCGGCGGTTCGTGCACTACCATCCCGAGGCCCGGGGCCTGGCCGAGCGCCAGGTGCTTCTGCGGGCCTGGTCACGTGACGACGCCGAGCTCGTAGTGGCCCGCGATGCCCGCTTCGCCGACTGGGGCTCGCTCACCGAATACCTGGCCGCGCTCGCCGATCCCGAGTCGGACGCCGCACGGTTCGAGGCGGCGGCAGACGCCGTCGTAACAGGAGACGAGGCCGCGTTGCGGGAGCTACTCGCGCTCGACAGCGAGCTGGCCCGCGCGCGCTCCCCCAGACCCCATCGCGCGACGCTCCTGCATTATTCCGCCAGCAATGGCGTCGAGGACCACCGACAGCGGGTGCCGCCGAATGCCGTAGCGATCGCGACGCTGCTCGTCGAAGCCGGCGCCGACCTCAACGCCACCGCGGACTTCTACGGCGGCGGGCCGGGCTCGACGCCGCTCGTCGGACTCGTAACCAGTTGTCACCCCGACGAAGCCGGGCTCATGGAGGCCCTGGTCCGAGCGTACGCCGAGTCCGGTCAGTCGCTCGACGGCACGGAAGCCGACGGGCTACCCATGACCATGGCGCTCCTGTTCCGGTATCCCCATGCCGCACGGACCCTGGCGGAGTGCGGTGCGCGGGTGGACAACGCGGCGCTCGCGGCAGGGATTGGGCGGCTGGATCTGGTGGAGGCGTGGGTGCGCCCCGGGTCCCCACCCACCGCGGATCCAGGCGGACTCAAGGCGTTCGACGGAACCCCGCGGACCGCACGCGAGACCCCCGAGGTGGCCCTCTACTTCGCCGCCATCGCCGGCGAGACGGAGATCGCACGGGCGCTCCTGTCCCGGGGCGTGGACCCGAGCGCGCGGGGAAACCACGGCATGACGGCCCTGCACGAGGCGGCGTGGGGTGGGCACCTCGACCTGGTGCGTCTGCTGGTGGAAGCCGGCGCCGCCGTCGATCTCCGCGAGCGCCAGTTCGGCGCGACGCCGGTGGGGTGGGCGGCGCACGGTGGTCGGCTGAACGTGGTGGCCTACCTGCTGGAGAACGCCGCGGTGGACCTGGTTGACCTGGTCGAGCTCGGCGAGACCGGCCGGGTGCGGACTCGGGTCGAGGGCCACCCGGCCGAGGTGGACGGCGCCGACGGATCGGGGGCCCCACTCCGGGCCGCGGCAGCGGCCGGCAACCTGGAGCTGCTGCGCGTCCTGCTCGACGCGGGGGCGGACCCGGGCCTCACGGACCGGGAAGGCCGAACGGCGCTCGATCGAGCCCGCGACTTCGGTCGAACGGCAGCGGTGGAGCTTCTGGAGAGTCTCGCCTGACCGGCGGCCGGGTCAGGGCGTCGAGAGCAGCCGCTTGTATTCGGAAAGGTGCCGGACCGCGCTCGGCCTGTCGTCCAGCAGCTCCGACACCGTGGCCAGGTTGAAATGCGCCGCAGCGAATCGGCCATCGATCTCCAGAACCCGGCGATAGGCCTCCCGCGCTTCCTCGAAACGCCCCTGGTCCTGGAGCGCGACGCCCAGGTTGAACACGGCGGTCGAGTGGTCCGGGTCGTAGCGCAGTGCTTGACGGAACTCGGCCTCGGCCTCGGCCAGCGCACCCTGCGCGTGCAGGAGGCGGCCCAGGTTGGCTCGCGCATCGGCGTCGGTGGGGTCGAGCGCCAGCGCCTGGCGGTAGGCGTCGACGGCCTCCTCGGGGTCGCCCTCCTCCAGGGCGAGCGCTCGCTCGTACCAGGCGGCGGACTCCACGTCCGTCTGGGCGACGCGGCGGGCTGCGATGGGGAGGGGAACGACGACCGGGAGCGGCCCCTGCGGCTCCGCGCTCTCCCCTCCTTCCTCCGATCGAAGCGAGAACGGGAAGTAGCTCTGGCCCGTCTGGGGATCCCACACGCCGTCCCCGTCCTGGACGAGGATCGCGCGCCCGAGCGTGTCCACCTCGACGGAAGACAGGGGGCGCTCGGCGGGGAGCTGCTCCCGGAGCTTCAGCAACGCCTCCGCCACCCGGCGGACCGACAGCCGCGAGCGCTTGAGGCGGCTTCCCATGCGGAGTAGCACCAGGTCCTGAAACGAGTAGCGGTACTCGTGACGCGGCCCCCGCTCCGGCCGCACCAGCCCCGCGTACACGTAGGAGCGGACCTGGCGGTCCGACAAGCCGACGACCTCGGCGATCTCGGTTGTCCGGTAGCCCATCAGCCGGAGGACACCTTCTTCTTCTTCGCCTTGTCGTCCGTCGACTTGGAGGCACGCTTGGGCGGCTTGCGCTCCGCCCCGTCGCCGCCTTCGGCCAAACTGGCCTTGAGCGCCTCCATCAGGTCGATGATCTTGGTCTCGGGCGCCTCTTCGTGGGCGACCGTGATCTCCTCGCCGTCGACCTTCTTCTGGATCAGCTCCATCACCCGATCGCGCACCTCGTCGTGATACGCCGACGGGTCGAACGCGTCGGAGGAGGCCTGGTCGATCAACTGGATGGCGAGCTTCAGCTCGGCATCGTTCAGATCCGTGTCCTCCAGCGGCACCTGTTCGATCGACCGGACTTCGCTCGGATAGTAGAGCTGCTCGAGCACGAGTCCGTCCCCCATGGGACGGATCATGACCAGGTACATCTTGCCGCGCGCGCCGTACTTCGCGATCGCGACGCGACCGGTCTGCTCGAGCGCCGCCGATAGGAGCCGATAGGCCCGGGCTCCTCCCTTGTCGGGGCCCAGGTAGTAGCCCTTGTCGAAGTAGATGCGCTCGATCTGATCGGCGGGAACGAACTGGGTGATCTCGATGGTGTTGGTGGACTGGGCCTCGAGCGCCTTCAGCTCATCGGGCTCGAAAACGACGTATTGCCCCTTCGCGAACTCGTATCCCTTGACCATCTCATCGCGCGGCACGACGTCCCCCGACGCGGGGTCCACGTACTGCTGCCGCACCCGGTTCCCGGTCTCCTTGTTGAGCCAGTTGAAGGAGATCCGTGACGAGGATTCCGCGGTCGAGTAAAGCTTGACCGGGAGGGACACGAGCCCGAAGGAGATCGTCGATGTGGCGATCGGACGTGCGCTCATGGAAGTGAATGGTATAATCTGATGTTTATGCCCGCAAGAAAGCCGAAATCGGACCGCCTAAGTGAGTATCGCGCAAAACGATCGGCGTCCGCGACCCCGGAGCCCTTCGGCGGCGAAATCCTTCCCGGCGGCAGCCGCTTCGTGGTGCAGATGCACAAGGCCAGCCGACTCCATTACGACTTTCGTCTGGAGCTGAACGGCGTCCTCCTGTCCTGGGCCGTCCCGAGGGGCCCCTCCCCGAATCCAGCCGACAAACGGCTCGCCGTCCATACCGAGGACCACCCCCTGGAGTACGTCGATTTCGAGGGGGTGATCCCCGAGGGCAACTACGGCGCGGGCGGAGTGATCGTCTGGGATCTGGGCGTCTGGATCCCACTCGAGGATCCCGAGCAGGGGATGGAGAAAGGCAAGCTCCTCTTCAACCTCAAGGGTCACAAGCTCCAGGGCCGCTGGACGCTGGTCCGCACGAAACAGGACTGGCTCCTCATCAAGGAGCGCGACGGCTGGGCACGGGAGGAGAGCACCGAAAGCTATCCGCAGGATTCGATCTTCTCGGGGCTCACTGCGGAGGAGGTCACCAAGGGGCGGACCCGCTGGCCGGAGCTCGAGGAGCGGATCGAAGCGGCGGGAGCGCCCCTACGGGAAGTCGACCTGTCGGGTCCCCCCTTCATGCTGGCGGAGAGCCGCGCCAAGCCTTTCTCACGCAAGGGCTGGGTGTTCGAGATCAAGTACGACGGGTACCGCCTGCTGGCCGTTCGCGAGGACGACCGCGCCCGGTTGATCTCCCGGAACGGGAACGACCTCACGCTGACGTTTCCGGAGATCGAGCGCGCCGTGTACGGACTCCCCTACCCCGGCCTGGTGATGGACGGCGAGGCCGTGGTGCACGACGAGCACGGGCTGCCGAGCTTCCAGCGGCTCCAGAAGCGGGGGCGGCTCCGCCGCAGGACCGACGTGCTGCGTAGCTCGATGGAGCTTCCGGCCACCTTCTACGCCTTCGATCTCCTGGCGCTCGGCGGGTATGACCTGCGCGCGCTTCCGCTGACCGAGCGGAAGTCGCTCCTTCGCGCCCTGCTTCCGACCACCGGACCGATCCGCTACTCCGACCACATCGAGGAGAAAGGCGAGGCCATGTTCGAGCACGCGGGCCGGCTACGGCTCGAGGGCATGGTGGGTAAGGACGCCGGATCTCCCTACCGCGCGGGTCGGAGCACCAAGTGGATCAAGGTCCGGTCCATCCGCACCGACGACTTCGTGGTGGTGGGGTTCACGGAAGCCAAGAGCGGCCGCGGCGGGTTCGGAGCGCTTCACCTGGGGCAGTACGACGACGGGGAGCTGGTCTATGGCGGCCGGGTGGGAACCGGGTTCAGCGACGCGCAGTTGGGCGAGATCCGCGAACTGCTCGAGCCGCTCGAAGGGGCGGATCCGCCGGGTTCCGGGCCGGTCCCCAAGGGCGCCGCGCACCACTGGGTCGAGCCCGAGGTCGTGGTCGAGGTCGCCTACAAGGAGGTGACCGGCGACGGGATGCTACGGCACCCGTCCTTCCTGCGACTGAGGGACGACAAGCCGCCCGTGGACTGTATTCGGCAGGACGAGGGACACCCCCTGGAGGAGCCGGTCCAGGTGACGGACGACACGCAGCAGAAGGTCGTCCACTTCTCCAACCTGGATAAGGTCTTCTGGCCGGAGGAGGGCTACACCAAGGGAGATCTGATCGAGTACTACCGATCGGTCGCCCCCTGGCTGTTGCCGCTCCTGGCCGACCGCCCGGTGGTGCTCACCCGCTACCCGGACGGCATCGACGGCAAGTCCTTCTTCCAGAAGAACGCGCCCGGCTTCGCGCCGGATTGGGTGCGTACCGAGGTGATCTGGAGCGAGGGCTCGGAGCGCGAGCTCCACTACTTCATCTGCGAGGAGCTGGAGGCGCTTCTCTACCTGGCCAACAGCGCCACCATTCCGCTCCACGTCTGGTCCAGCCGGGTGGCCACGCTCAGCCGACCCGATTGGTGCATCCTCGACCTGGACCCCAAGGACGCCCCCTTCGCGGA
>JAHEKN010000169.1 GCA_024638305.1 Gemmatimonadota bacterium
CCGTTGGAGCGCGGACGTGGTGGCGCGGTTGGACGATCCCGACCCCGTATTGGTCGCACTCATCCGCGAGTTCTACGAGGTCACGCTGGTCGTGTTGGCGGGATGCCTGGGGCCGTATCGCAGTCAGTTCGAGCCGCTGCTCCGGCAGGTCGCGGAGCTCTACGGGTCGGTTGGCGCGATGCGGAGCCTGGCCGCCGGCGAAATCATCGAAGAGGTGCAGCTCCTTCGTGAGTCCCTGATCCGGCAACTGTTCACGGATCCTCCACGCCTCCGATCTCCTGCGATGCTCCTCCGCGAGATCCTTCGCCTCAACCGCATCGCGGACCGGGCGGTGACCTACGCCTCCGTGGGACACACCGACGCGCTCTTCTTTGCCCTGTTCCAGGGGAGCGGGGCACCGAAGGTTCTCACGGACGAGCTGCGGGCGGAAGTGGAGGATCAGTTGTCCGGGCTGCGTGAGGAGTCCGACCGATTGCTCAGCCTCCTGGGGAGAAGCTGACGTCGACCCGAGGGGGCGGATCCCCGCCCCCAAGCGACCCCTGGACGGAACAGGAGCTCGCGGGCGCCGCGCACAGAGCCCTCGATTGGACGCTCGAGTACGTCCAGAATGGAGGCCCCTGGCCGGTGCTCGCCGACGTGCAGCCCGGTGACTTCCGGGGGTCGCTTCCTGAGTCCGCACCGGAAGACGCAGAGTCGCTCGAGCGCATCCTGGACGACTTCGAGGCGCTCGTGCCGCCGGCGTCCACGCACTGGAACCACCCGGGGTTCTTCGGCTACTTCGCGATCTCGTCGACCCCGCCCTCCGTCCTGGGAGAACTCCTCACAGCGGCCCTCAACGTGAACGCCATGGTTTGGCGAAGCTCGCCGGCCGCCACGGAGCTCGAGGAGGTCGCGCTCGGCTGGCTTGCCCGCCTGGTGGGCCTGGACGACCGGTTCTTCGGCGTCATTAACGACACGGCTTCGACGAGCACCCTGTACGCTCTGGCAGCAGCCCGGCATCGGGCGGCCCCCGACTCGACCGTGGCCGGATTGTCGGGTCTGCCCAGCCTCCGCGTGTACGCCTCGTCTGAGGCCCACTCATCGGTGGACAAAGCCGTGCAGACGCTGGGTCTCGGACGGGACGGTCTGCGCCGGATCCCGGCCGACGCACAGTTCCGCCTGGACCCGGCGGCCCTGTCGTCCGCCATCGAGGAGGATCTACGAGCCGGGGTGCGCCCGGCCGCGGTGGTCGTCACGGCTGGGACCACCTCCACGTCCAGCATCGATCCGATCGCCGCGGTCGCGGACGTTGCGGAGGCGCACGGGCTCTGGCTCCACGTGGACGCCGCCTACGGGGGGGCGGCCGCCGTACTGCCCGAACGACGCCCGTTGTTCACCGGATGGGAACGCGCGGACTCGATCGTCGTCAATCCCCACAAGTGGCTGTTCGTCTCGCTCGACTGCTCCGCCCTCTACGTCCGCGACCGGGCTGCGCTCGCCGCCGCGTTCTCGCTCACGCCCGAGTACCTGACGACGGCCGAGGACGGTCGGGCCGTCCATCTGATGGACTACGGCCTGGCCCTCGGGAGACGGTTCCGCGCGCTGAAGCTATGGTTCGTACTGCGGGCGTACGGTGCGAGCGGTATCCGCAACCGCATCGAGCGGCATATCGATCTGGCCCGTCGGTTCGCGAGCTGGGTGGACGGCGAGCCGGGGTGGGAGCGCGCCGCGCCCGTGCCCTTTTCGCTGGTTGTGTTCCGCTACGCCGGTGGACGGGGCGACCCTGCCGCGAACGAGCTCAACCAGCGCATCCTCGACCGCGTGAACCGCTCGGGCGAGGCTTTCCTGAGTCACACGGTGCTCCGTGGCCGCACCTGGATTCGCCTCGCCATCGGCAATGCTCGCACCCGGATCGAGCACGTGGAGCGAGCATGGACGCTGCTTCGGGAGGCCGCCGAGGCGGAGGGGTCAGCCGTCGTCCTCGGGGATTCGATCCAAGAGCGCCCGTAGCAGCTCGGGCCTCGGTCGGGCCAACACCAGGCCCCCCACGGCCAGCGCCGCCAGGACCAGCACCAGCCGTCCGCTGGCGGTGACGAGTCCGACGCAGATCCCCGCCAGTCCTACTCCCTCGATCAGGGCCCAACCGGCGACCGAACGCGCCCGAAAAAACGAGAGGGCTTCCGCCCGGCTGGCGGACGGTTGCTGCTGGTAGGCCCCTCGGCTGATCCTGAGGCCGGCAAACGACGCCAGACCGACGACGCCCGTGAGCACGGAACGGACGAACGCGTCCGGCGACCAGTCGATCCGAACCATCCCGGTCGACGCCAGCACCCATGCGACCCCCGCATAGATCACAAGTCCCCCGAGGAGGGCGGCGTGCAGGACGCGGATCTCGTTCGCGCCCAGGCCCTGTTCGCCCGGCCCGGTCATCACCTCAGGCCTCCCGGACTTCCCGCACCAGGTCGGACATCGACGCCTTGGCGTCGCCGAAGAACATCATCGTCTTGTCCATGTAGAAGAGGTCGTTGTCGATACCGGCGAATCCTGGCGACAGCGACCGCTTCATGACGATCACCTGCCTGGCCCGATCGACGTCCAGGATCGGCATCCCCGCGATCACGCTCTCGGGGTCGCGCGCCGCCGGGTTCACCACGTCGTTGGCGCCCACGATCAACACCACGTCGGTGCTCGCGAATTCACCGTTGATCTCATCCAGGTCGAACAGCCTGTCGTAGGGTACGTCGGCCTCCGCCAGGAGGACGTTCATGTGCCCCGGCATGCGGCCGGCGACCGGGTGGATGGCATAGCGCACGTCCACACCGCGCTCGCCCAGCAGGTCGGCGACTTTGCGGAGCTCGTGCTGGGACTGTGCGACCGCGAGGCCGTAGCCCGGCACCACGATCACCGACTGGGCGTAGGCCAACACCAGAGCGGCCTGCTCCGCATCCACGTCACGCACCGGGCGCTCACCGGCAGCGAGCTTCTTCGCGGCCGTGGAGTCCGTGCCGAACGCCCCGAAGGCCACGTTCGCGAGCGAGCGGTTCATGGCCTTGCACATCAGGTTCGTGAGGATGAGCCCCGACGCGCCGACGAGCGCCCCCGCGATGATGAGGATGGGGTTGCCGATCACGAACCCCGCCGCGGAGGCCGCGAGCCCGGAATAGGAGTTCAGCAGTGAGATGACCACCGGCATGTCGGCCCCACCGATAGGAACGACCAGGAGGATGCCGAGCAGGAGCGCGATTCCGGTCACCGCCAGGTAGGGCGCGCTCGTGGCAGCTCCGCTGAGCTGCCAACCGATGATGCCGATCAGGCCCAGGAACAGGAGCCCGCTGACCGTCTTCTGTAGGGGAAACGTGAGCGGCCGGCCCGGCACCATGCCGTTCAGCTTTCCGAACGCCACGAAGCTCCCCGAGAACGTGACCGACCCGATCAGCGTCGCCAGGAAGATCGTGAGGCCGACGTCGACGGACATCGCACCCTCGGGCATGACCCCGGAGCCCCCAAGCAGGGAGTAGAACTCCGCCGTGGCCACGACCGCGGAGGCCCCTCCGCCCATTCCGTTGAACAGGCCGACCAGCTCCGGCATGGCGGTCATCTTGACCGTGCGTGCCAGCACCGCGCCGATCAGCCCGCCCACCACCATGCCGAGCGCGACGGTCCGCCAATCCAGGATCCCGTATTCGACGATCGTCGAGACGATCGCCACGAGCATCGCGAGCGAGGCGAGCTGGTTCCCGCCGCGGGCGGTGGCGGGCGAGCCCAGCCGCTTGAGCCCGAAGACGAAGAGGATCGCCGAGACGAGGTACCCGATCTGGGCCAATGTCGTCATGTCCATCGGTTACTTCCGCCTGAACATCTGGAGCATCCGATCCGTCACCATGAAGCCGCCCACCACGTTGATTGTGGCCATCACGATGGCCACGACCGCCAGCCAGGTGACGAGCGTCGAGTCCGCCTTGGATGCCACGGCCAACGCGCCCAGGATGGAGATCCCCGAGATCGCGTTGGCGCCCGACATCAGCGGCGTGTGCAGGGTTGGAGGGACCTTCGTGATCACCTCGAAGCCGATGAGCATGGCGAGGACGAACACGTACACCCCGATCAGCAGGGGACCCACGTCGTCAACCTCCTTCGTCGTTTTGGGAGCCGGCGTCGGCGGAGGCGGCGTCGACCGCCGCCTCGGTGCCGACTGGGGCGGCCGGGGGAGGATCCGGCTCGAGCGGCGGCAGTCCGAGTTTCTCGCGAGCGGGCGCGAACCGGACTTCGCCCGCGTGGGACACGCAAGCCTGGGCCGTGATCTCGTCCTCGAAGTCGAGGTTGAGCTCTCCCTCCGGGGCCAGATGGAGCAAGAACTCGGAGACGTTGCGCGCGTACATCTGGCTGGCGTGGACGGGTAGGGACGCCGGCAAGTTGACCGGCCCGATCACCTTCACGTTTCCGTGCTTGACCGTTTTCCCGGGCTCGCTGACTTCGCAGTTGCCGCCGGACTCGGACGCGAGGTCGACCACGACGGAGCCCGGCTTCATCGAGTCGAGCATCGCCTTGGTGACGAGGAGCGGCGCGGGCCGACCCGGGATCTGAGCGGTCGTAATCACCACGTCCACCTCCGCGATGTGGGAAGCGATGAGGTCGAGCTCTTTCTGGTGCTCGTCCTCGGAGAGCGCACGGGCGTACCCGCCCTCGGTCTCCGCCCCCTCGTCGAGCTCGGCCTCGAGGAAGCTCGCGCCGAGGCTCTGGACCTGCTCCTTGACCGCCGGCCGCACGTCGAACGCCGAGACGACGGCGCCCAGCCGGCGCGACGTGGCGATGGCTTGCAGTCCGGCCACGCCCGCGCCCAGCACCAGGACCTTGGACGGTCGGATGGTGCCGGCAGCGGTCGTCAGCATGGGGAGAAAGCGCCCGAGCTCCGAGGCTCCGATCAGGGCCGCCCGGTAGCCCGCGACCGACGCCTGGGACGAGAGCGCATCCATCTTCTGCGCCCGCGTGATGCGGGGAACCGCTTCCATCGCGAAAGCCGTGACCCCGGCGCTCGCCAGCTTGCTCACGGTGTCAACGTCCACGAGCGGATTCAGATGGCTGATGAGGACGGTTCCCCGAGGGAGTGCCGCGACCTCGTCCGGCCTTCCGTTGGCCCCCGTGGCGGGCGCGGAGACCCGGGCCACCACGGCCGCGCCAGCGAGCGCCTCCGTGGGACCCCGCGCGACCGTGGCGCCTGCCTCGGTGTACTCCGCGTCGGTGAAGCCCGCCTCCAGTCCGGCGCCACCCTCGATCACGATCTCGAACCCCTTGCGGGCGAGCGACCGGCACTCGCTGGGGATCAACGCGACCCGGCGCTCTCCCGGGCGGGATTCTTTCGGTACCGCAACGCGCATCGACTCCTCCGGACGTTTGGGCCGGACTGTAGATACGGCGCTCCCCCTGGGCAGGCAACGCCGGGACGCCGCTGTCCTCGCCGGGGGACAACCCCTGCATCCGTCCACGGACTCCCCGGAACGGACCTGTCGCTCCGCGGATCCATGGCGAGTGCTCCCAACTCCCGCTTCCCCAAGTACTTAGTCGAGGCCGTCCGGACGCCGGCCGGCGCGCGGCCGAGCGGCACACGGGTTGCCTTTCAAGGGGAAGTGACGGACCGGTGGGTGCCGGATCGACTTGGGCGGGACGCGCCGCCCGACCCCGTGAGCGAGGGGATGATGGGATGAAGACCGGGAATGGACGTGCGGTGCTCTTGATAGCGGGACTCGCCGCTGCGACGCTGGCCGAGCCTGCCGACGCGCAACGCCGGTCCGACGGCTATCCGCGGGTGGGTAACCCCCGCGTGTTCGTGGGTGGTGGGCTGACATTCGCGAATCCAGTCGGGGACTTCGCGTTGTTCGTCGACGACGGCTGGGGGTTCGACACGCACCTCAGGGTCGCGGCCGATCCGGCGGGGCTCCTGTCGCTACGATTGAATGCCGGGTTCATCCAGTACGGTCGGGAGCGCCAGTCCGTGTGCCTGAGCATCACGGTCGGCTGCCGGATCGTGACCGACCTGGTAACGACAAACAACATCGCCTACCTGGACGCGGGTCCCGAGGTCGGCGTGAACTTCGGCGCGCTGCGTCCCTACGCGGGCGTCTCGGCGGGGCTCGCATACTTCCAGACCAGCTCGTCGCTCAGCGACTTCGACGACTGGGGCCACGAGTACGACGTGTTCGAAACGACCAACTTCGACGACCTCGTCATGGCCTGGCGGGCTCGGACGGGTGTGCAATTCCGCGTCGGGGGGCGCCGGAACCCGGTGTTCCTGGATTTCGCCACCGTTTGGCACAACAACGGGGAGGCCGAATACCTGACCCGCGGGGACATCGAGGATCACCCCGATGGAAGTATTACGGTCTATCCCACGTACAGTGAAGCGAACCTGGTCACGTACCAGTTCGGTGTGAGCGTCGGCTTGGGTGGCGGGAGTGGGGATGAGGACGACGATCGCCGGCGACGGCGTCGACGTCGCTGAGGGCCGAGGGCTCCTCAGGGCCGCGAGCTCGCGCCTGAAGCGCCGCCCCCGGTAGCGGGGGCGGCGCCGTTGTTTGCGGCATGTTGGGGACCAATCGACCTCTGGGTCCGCTCCCTATTTCTTCTTCTTTGCGGGACTACGGCGCGGCCGGGGCGGTTTGGGCGGCGGTGGTGGTGTGAGCTCGACCGTCACGTCGTTCGCTCCCCTTGGCGGAAGCTCGGCATCGCCGATGCGTCTGCCGTTCTTGGTCCAGGTGACGGCCAACGTGATCTCGAAGTCGTTGGCGCCCGGGGGAGCCCTGAAATCCGACTTGGGAATCTTCCTCCCGTCCTTGGTCCAGAATCCCCTGCCCTCGAGCCCGTCGGGCCATTTGACCCTTGCCATGTTGAACACGTCGTCCTCCTCGTGAAATGGGGTGCACAGAGCGTGGTCGGGACGAACGCCGGGAATCGGAGACGCGAGCCACGGCTCCCTCCCCACCGTCTCTCATGGTTGCAGGGTTCGCCTGGGATTCGGGATCGCAAAGGGAAATCTCGGGCGGCCGACCCGTAAGCGGTCGCACGCGGCCATCCCCACGCGCACGAGCCGCCGGTAGGCTTCTCGCGCAGTCCCGTGGATCGTCACCCTGTCACTGGTCGGACCGTATGCTCGCTCAGGTGTGGTCCGCCGCGCTCAGCGGCGTGGACAGTTTTCTCGTTCGCGTCGAGGTCAACGTCTCCTCCGGACTCCCCACCTTCTCGGTTGTGGGGCTCCCGCACGGGTCCGTGCGGGAAGGCCGTGACCGGGTTCTAACCGCGCTCAAGCACCTCGACCTTGCCGTCCCGCCACGGCGGATCGTCGTCAACCTGGCCCCTGCCGACGTGAAGAAGGTGGGGAGCGCCCTCGACCTTCCCATCGCCGTCGGACTCCTGGCGGGCGTCGGCCACGTCGGGGCCGAAGACATGGCGGGGTGGGCGTTCGTCGGGGAGCTCGGCCTGGATGGAACGCTCCGGCCAGTGCGCGGCGCGCTATCGCTCGCCGAGGGCTGCCGCCGTGACGGACTCGACGCCATAGCGGTGCCATGGGAAAACGCGGCGGAAGCGGCCGTGGTCGAGGGCATCCGCGTCGTCGGGGTACGGGACCTGCTCCACATGCTCGCCGTCCTGCGAGGCGAGGCGGCGGATGGGCCCGTGCCGGTCGCGACGGGCTCGCCGCGTGCTCAAGCGGGACCGCGCGCCCTCGAGGATGTCCGCGGACAGGCGCTCGCCAAGCGCGCGCTCGAAGTAGCGGCCGCCGGGGGGCACCATCTGCTGTTCGTGGGGCCGCCAGGCGT
>JAHEKN010000170.1 GCA_024638305.1 Gemmatimonadota bacterium
GACGTCGACGCGGGTGGCCGGCGAGCGGTGGCAAACGGACGTGTCGTGCGAAGCGGAACCGCCGATGGGCTCGATCCTACGACTGCACACGGTGCCGGAGAGCGGCGGTGACACACTCTTCGCCAGCATGTACGCCGCGTACGACGCGCTGTCGGACCGGATGAAGGGATGCCTCGACGGACTGACCGCGATCCACGACGGGGGACCCTATTACCGAGAGGTCAACCGGCTGATCGGTCGTGAGGATGGCGGGCGGGCGTACCCCAGCGCGGAGCACCCGGTGATTCGCACCCACCCCGAGACGGGGCGCCCAGCCATCTTCGTCAACGAGATGTTCACGTCGCGGATCGTGGATCTGCCGGCGGCGGAGGGCGACGCGATCCTGGGCTTCCTGTTCGCCCACGTGAGGCGGCCGGAGTTCCAATGCCGCTTCGGCTGGCGGAAGGACTCGATCGCCTTCTGGGACAACCGGTGCACCCAGCACCACGCCATCTGGGACTACTGGCCCGAGACCCGCTCCGGGTATCGCGTCACGATTCGAGGCGAGCGACCCGCCTAGGACCGGGGCGGCCTGCCGTGAGGCGCGCCCCTCGCGCTACCATCCTCGCGGCTAGCGGCCCAGCGGATTCGGACGGCTCGAAACCCGGGAGTCCGCGTCTCCCTGCCCGTTCGCGATGAACCAGAGCCCCTCGTCGATCACCCGGTCGAATGCGAAGTGGTGGTACAGGAGCTCGCCGGCGGCATCGAAGCTCTCCGCCTCCGACCACGAGCCGATCTCGACCTCGAGTCCGATCGGGAAGAACACCTCGGGCAACTGGGAGATCTCGTATCGCACGAGCGCGAAATCGTAGCCCGGCCCACCCTGACCGAGCTCCCCGTCCATGTGGAACTCCGGGTGGTGCAGATCCGAGTCGGGGAAGCTCCAGTTGGCGTACACGTTGTGTCGCACGCCGTAGTCGAACCCGACCGCGAAGAAGATGTCGATCCCCTGGACGCCTTCTCCCCCGCCACCGGTAGCCTGATCGTCATCGGTGTTGAGGGCGATGTTCATGCCCTGGTTCGTCACCCATTGCTCCTCGATCTCGCCGTCCGGCTGCACGTGGACGATGTCATTCGGCACCGGGCCCGCGTACCGCACCTCCATGTAGAGGAAATCCCCGCGCACGCCCAGCTGGATCTCGGTCACGTCGATGGCGGGGAACGCCACCGGGTCCGCGTACGGCGGTCCGGCCATCTCCGGCGGTAGGGCTTCCTGATCGCCCAGCCCGTCACTGAACGACTCGGTCCACACGGTGGACATGTCCTCCGGCCACGGCTCTTCGAACGTCGTAGGCGGAGGCGGTCCCGGGTTCACCGGACCCGTGCCGTTCTGGCATGCGGTGAGCGCCAGGACGGCGATCGCACAGGGAATCCAACGCAGGTGTCGCTTCGAGGCCATGTACATCTCCGTGTGGCAGGGTTCTGCCGCGAGTATCGGCAGGTTCCCCGGAGACTTTAGCGGGAGATGAAGACGGGACGACGAACCGTCCAAGTCGTTGACTGGCATGACAATTGAACGTCTGTTGCAGACGGAAGGGATGGGTGGGAAGACAGCCGGCGGGAGCGTGATCACGGGTCCAGATCGGGTCGAGAGGCGCGTCACCATCGCGGCATGGGGCCTGATCGCCGGAGCCGGCGTGGCGCTGGCCACCGCGCTGCTGCCCGATGCGTCGCTGCTACGACTCGTTCAGACGGTCGATCCGGACCGAACGGTTCGGCCTCTGTTCGATGCCAACCCCACGATGCTCCGCGCGGCCTTGCTTCTGTGTGCGTCGGGGCTGGGGCTTCTGGGGGTCGCGGTCCGCCGGTGGAGCGGGCCGATCGCAGCATGGCTCGGGGCCGGTTCGCCGGGCCGCACCGATCGGCCGCCCGGTCCGGAGCCGTGGGTGTGGGCGACGCTGGTCGGCCTCGTGCTCCTCGGCATTGCGCTTCGCTGGGTCCACGTCGGGCTTCCCCTCGAAGGCGACGAGTCGCAGACGTACATCTTCTTCGCGTCCCGTTCGCTTCTCGACGTGGTCTCCGACTACACGGCGCCGAACAACCATGTGTTCCACACGGTCTTCGTGTGGTTCAGCACGAAGCTGTTCGGACCCCACCCGATCGCGATCCGGGCCCCCGCGTTTCTCGCC
Organism: Gemmatimonadota bacterium; assembly: GCA_024638305.1. Lineage (GTDB taxonomy): Bacteria > Gemmatimonadota > Gemmatimonadetes > Longimicrobiales > Gaopeijiaceae > JAHEKN01. Next base: position 2,169 of record JAHEKN010000170.1, read on the forward strand.
GGCGTGGCCGCGATCCCGATCGCGTTCGCCCTCGGCCGGCGGGAGCGGGGTGCGCTACTCGGCCTGGCGCTGGCGGCGCTGATCGCGGTGGGACCGCCGTTCGTCGAGTTCTCCGGTCGAGCCCGCGGGTACACCCTTCAGCTCGTCCTCCTGCTGTGGATCCTGATGACCGTGCGACGTGCGGTCGCGGGAGGTGGAGGCAAGGCGTGGCTGGAGCTCTCGTTGGCCTCCGCGCTCGGGATGTGGACGAGCCCCAGCTTCGTACTTCCGCTCGGCGGCGTGGCGCTGTGGGCGCTGTGGCTGCGTCATGATCCCCCGTTCGTGGGGCGTCTGGCCGGAGCGCTCGGGACGGGGGCGGGGCTCACGCTCGTGCTCTACGGCCCGATCATCGTGCGAAGCGGGCTACGGAGTCTCGCCTCCCCCGGGGCCTGGGAGCCGCAGTCCCTGGATGGCATCCTGCGCATGGGCGGACGGGAGGCCGAATTCCTCGCAGAGTGCTGGACCGGAGGGCTCGGTCCGCTCGGCTGGCCCGCGCTGGCGCTCCTCGGGGCCGGCGTCCTGTGGGGCCTTCGCCGGGGGGATGCGTGGGCTCGGCTCATCGTCTGCTGTGTGGTCTGGTACGTCGCGTTCACGCTGACGCGCGGGCTCAAGCCACGGGCGCGGATGATGAACTGGGCCCTGCCGCTGCTGTTTCTGGGGGCGGCGGGCTGGGCCGCCTGGATGCAGGCCGACTCGGTCCGGGTGCGACGCTGGGGCGCGCTGGCGATTCTCTCTCTCGCCGCCGCGTGGGGGAGCGCGCAGGTCCTCGCCCACGCGGATCACCGGACGCGGTTCGTCCGTGGACACGACGAGGAGAACTTCTGCACCGGCGGCTACTTCGCGGACTCCGAGAGCGTCGCGCGGGCGTTCGCCGAGGTCTACGAGGATGGGGATCTTCTCGTCACGCCGCCGTTCGCGGGGATCCTCAACCCGATACGGGTCGAGCTCATGCGAGAAGGACTGTCCCCAACGGTCGCCTATTCCTTCTCGCGTGCTTGGGGGCCGGCCAGGATCGGTGGCTATCCGACCTGGTACGTGGTCGCGCAGCGGCGGCACTGGGACGGGTCCGTGACGGGGCCCGCCTTCGACGCCCTCGCCGGCGGTGACCCGCTCGATCGAGTGGCGGAGATGCTGCAAACGGAGCCGACCGCTCTTCGCGGGGTCGCAGGCGCGGCAGAGGTGTGGCGGGAGTTCGAGAATGCCGTCGTGTTGCGGGTCGAAGTTCGGCCCGAGGTGGCTGCGGCGACCGAGCGCCTCGCCGACCGGGACATCATCCCGTACGGCTGGTAACCGCTCGGGGCGCGGCGCCCCCGGGAGTACCGCTGCACCCCGTTGCGGGGCTCCGGCCCGTCGTGCAGCGTAGCCTCGGCATTTCCTGTCCGAGGAGAAGACCATGTCGAGCAAGCCGGTCCTCAGCCTGGTCGTCAGCGCCGCGTTACTCGGTTGTCTGACGGACGATGCCCCGTCCGTCGAGGTGGGGGGGCTCGCGTTCGTCGGAGCGACCCTGATCGATGGGACGGGCGCCCCACCGGTCGCGGACGCGGTCCTGCTCGTGCGCGACGGACGGGTGACGGCGGTCGGTCCGTCAGACCAGGTCTCGATCCCGGGCAGTGTCCGGGTCGTCGATGCGAGCGGCAAGTTCATCGTTCCAGGCCTCGTGAACGCGCACGGCCACGTGGGAGAGACACTCGGGTTGGAGGGGGGGCACTATTCGCGCGACAACGTGCTGCGACAGCTCGCCCTCTACGCCAGATACGGTGTCACCACGGTCGTCAGCCTCGGAGGTGACGCGGCCGAAGGTGTCGAGGTCCGGGACGAACAGGAGACGCCCGCGCTCGACCGGAGCCGGCTCTTCGTGGCCGGGGCCGTCGTGACCGGCGACACACCGGAGCAGGCCGTCGAGAGGGTCGATGGCAACGCGGCGCTCGGGGTCGATTTCATCAAGATCCGGGTCGATGACAACCTGGGTCGGACCCGCAAGATGCCGGGCGACGTCTTCGGGGCGGTGATCGACCGGGCCCACGAGCTCGGGCTGCCGGTGGCCGCACACCTGTTCTACCTCGCGGACGCCCACCAACTGCTCGACGCCGGCGTGGACTTCATCGTCCACAGCGTGCGCGACCGCGACGTCGACGTCGCCTTGGCCGAGCGGCTCGTCGAGGATGACGTGTGTTATTCCCCGACGCTCATGCGAGAGGTTTCGACGTTCGTCTACGAATCCGTACCGGGGTGGTTCGAGGACCCGTTCTTTCTGGCCGAGGCCGAGCCGGATGTGCTCGAGACGTTGCGGAATCCCGAGCGCATGGCCGCGATCCGGGCCAGCCCCTCGGCCCAGCGTTACCAGGAAGCGTTGGTCCAGGCCCAGCGTAATCTGAGCGTGCTATCGGCGGCGGGGGTCACGATCGCGATGGGGACCGATACGGGTCCGCCCGGCCGCTTCCAGGGCTACTTCGAGCACATGGAGCTCGGCCTCATGGCCGAAGCGGGCATGTCCCCGATGGAGATCCTCGTCTCGGCGACCGGCGCTGCGGCGCGATGCGCCGGGCTCGATGGGGTGGGGACGCTCGAGTCGGGCGCTTGGGCCGATCTGATCGTGCTCGACGAGGATCCGCTGCTCCGAATCGAGAACACGCGGGCGATCGAGTCGGTCTGGATCGCGGGCAACCGCGTTCCGCCGGCCGCTAGCCCCTCGTCCTGAGGCGCCGAGCTAGCGGGCGTCCACCAGGTGTCCCGCATCCTCCTCGATCGAACCGTGGGGCACGACCCGGACCTCGACCCGGAGCTTCACCGCCGCCGTCAGACGCGCGGCGAGCGCATCGATGTCCGGTGCGTGTCCGGCCGCGGGCTCGATCGAGACCGTGAGCGAGTCGCGGTGATCCGGCGCGGTCACGACGCCCTGGTAGCTGGCCACTTCGGGATCGCCGGCCAGGGCGCCCGCCAGCTGCCGTGGGTGCACGAACATGCCGCGCACCTTCACACCCTCACCGACGCGCCCGAGGAACCCGGTCAGGCGCGGGGAGGTCCGGCCGCACGAGCATGCGGCCAGCTCGAGCGCGGAAAGGTCACCCGTGCCGAAGCGGACGAGCGGATAGACGTCGTTCGGGCTCGTGACCACGACCTGGCCCGGCTGGTTCGGTTCCGCGGCCTCACCGGTGCCGGGGTCCAGCACCTCGACCACCACGCCGGGGGCGACGTGCCAACCTTGTTTGGCTGCGCACTCGTATCCCAGCGTCCCTGCGTCGGCCGTCCCGTAGGCCTGGAAGACATCCACCTCGAAGTCGTCCTGCAAACGGGCTCGGAGATCGGGTGGGAGCGGAGCCCCCGTGACCAGCGCCTTGGCGAAGCCGACGGCCGTCTCGCGCTCGATGCCAGTCTCGAGGAGGGTGAGGAGGAACTGCGGCGTGCCCACATAGCCCCGCGCGCCCGCGTCGGCCGCCAGCGACACCTGTGCGGCGCTGTTCCCCACCCCGCCCGGGATGACCACGCACCCGACCTCACGCAGCCCCGCATCCAGCATGTGGCCGCCCGGTGTGAGGTGATACGACAACGTGTTGAGCACGATGTCGCCTGGGCGAAAGCCCGCCGCCCAGAGGGCCGGGGCCATGCGCCAGAAATCGGGGCGACGACCCTCCGGGTCGTGGATCGGCCCCGGCGACTGATAGATCCGCCGAAGCTCGCCGATACCCACGGCGAGCATGCCGCCGAACGGCGGGTGCGCGGCTTGTAGCTCGGGCAGATCGTCCTTGGCGAGGACGCGGACGGGCGCCAGATCGGCCAGGCCGATGTCACCGGGGAAGCGGATTCCGGCCTCCTCGAGCCGTGCCCTCGCCTCGGCGCTGTGCTCGGCCGCGTAGCGGACCGCTCGCGCGGTCAGCCGATCTTGGTGAGCCGCCCAATCGTGGACGGTCTCCATCTCGCTCCAGAACACGCGCTCGGGGCTCACGAGAGCCACCGCTTCCGCCGCCGGTAGTGCTTCACGTCCCGGTACGAGCGACGACCCACGTCATCGAGCCCGAGATAGAACTCGCGGACGTCCTCGTTCCCGCCGAGCTCTTCGGCCGTGCCCTCGAGCACCACGCGACCGTTCTCCATCACGTACCCGTAGTCCGCGATCGAGAGCGCCAGCCGAGCATTCTGCTCGACCAGGAGGATGGTCGTGCCTTCCTCGCGATTGATCCGCGCGATGATGTCGAAGATCCCCCGCACCAGCAGGGGCGCGAGCCCCAGTGACGGTTCATCGAGCAGCATCATCCGTGGACGGGCCATGAGCGCGCGCCCCAGGGCCAGCATCTGTTGCTCGCCGCCCGACAGATAGCCGGCGCTCTGGCCGCGTCGCTCCGCGAGCCGCGGGAAGTACCCGTACACGCGATCGATGTCCGACGGAATGGCGCCGCGGTCCCTGCGCGTGTACGCACCGGCGACGAGGTTCTCCTGCACGGTGAGGTGCTCGAACACGCGGCGCCCCTCCACGACCTGGAAGATCCCCTGTCGGACGATCCGATCCGCCGACCAGCCGCGGATGTCTTCGCCCGCGAACCGGATCGTCCCATCCGTCACCTCGCCATCTTCGACCTCGAGCAAGCCGGAGATGGCCTTGAGCGTGGTCGTCTTGCCCGCCCCGTTGGAGCCCAGCAGCGCGGAGATCCGACCCTCGGACACCGCCAGCGAAAGCCCGCGAAGCACGAGGATCACATCGTCGTACAGCACCTCGACGTTGTTGAGCTCGAGGAGAGGCGCCTCGGCGGTCGAAGGGGCCACTGCCGACCCGCTCCCCGGGTCGGCCTTCACCGGGGCGCCGTCAGGAAGTCCGTTGCCGGCGTCCAAACCCCGCGTTCGACCCGGAATAGCCGGAGGCCCTTGGCGCCCCGGTGGTCTTCGGGCGTGAAGGTGATGGGCACCGTGACCCCGCCGGTGTCGAAACCGGTCAGGGTCTCGAGCGCCGCTTTGATGTTCTCTCCGTTGAGCGCCTGCCCGCCCTCGAGAACACGACGAATGCCTTCGGCGAAGACGGCGAACGTCCACCAGCCCTGCGTGTAGGCGTTCGTCTTCGTCTCGTAGGAGTCGCCCCGGGAGGCCAGATACGCGCGGATGGGCTCCACCCCCGCGGCGTCGGTCGTGAGCGGCGCGTACGGGATCGCGCCGATCACGCCCTCGGCGGCGTCTCCCGCCAACTCCATCAGGAGCGCGTTGGAGCACCAGTTCAGACAGATGTACTGCGCGTCGACGCCCAGGCTCCGCGCGTTGCGAAGCGCGACCGCCGCCGGCGCCGACGTGTTCTGAAACACGACGTAGGCGGCGCCGGAGCTCGCGATGCGTGACAGCTCCCCGGTGAAATCGGTCGCGCCACGCGGCATCTCGTACAGCGTGACATCGACTCCGATCCGCGACGCGTAGTCCTCGCCGCCCTGGATCCAGGGCGACCGGCCGAACGGACTCGCGTTGTGCATCAACGCGACGACGGGGGCGC
>JAHEKN010000171.1 GCA_024638305.1 Gemmatimonadota bacterium
GCTGCCCGAGGGGTACGAGCTCCAAGTGGAGCTGCTCGGGTTCACCCTGACCCCGGTCCGGGTGGACGGGCTGAGCCTCCTGTTCGGGACGCTTTTCCATCTGGGCGCGTTCATCGGGCTTCTGTACGCGCTCCACCTTCGCAAGGAGGACTACGACACCACGCAGCACGTGGCGGCCGTGGTGTACTCGGGGAGCGCCCTCGGCGCGGTGTTCGCGGGAGACTTCCTCTCGTTCTTCGCGTTCTGGGAGATCCTGGCGGTCAGCTCGGTGTTCCTCATCTGGACCCGGGGCACGCCGGAGTCGGTGCAGGCGGGGATCCGCTACCTGCTGATCCACGTCGTGTCCGGTGTGATCCTGCTCGCCGGGGCGATCGTGCGCGCGCACGCCACCGGGAGCATCGAGTTCGGCCCGGTGGGGCTGGCCGGCGCAGGGGGTGGACTGATCCTCTTCGCGCTCGGGATCAAGGCCGCGTTCCCCATGCTCCACAACTGGCTCCCGGACGCCTACCCGGAGGGCACCGCCACGGGCACGGTCTTCCTGAGCGCCTTCACCACCAAGGTGGCCATCTACGCCCTGGCCCGCGGATTCGCCGGCACGGAGATGCTCATCTACCTGGGCGCCTTCATGTCGGTGTATCCCATCTTCTACGCCGTCATCGAGAACGATCTCCGGCGCGTGCTCGCCTACAGCATGATGAACCAGCTCGGGTTCATGGTGGTGGGCGTAGGCATCGGGACTGAGCTGGCGCTCAACGGGGCCGTCTCGCACGCGTTCAACGACGTGCTGTTCAAGGGTCTCCTCTTCATGACGATGGGCGCGGTGCTCCACATGACGGGGAAGACCAAGGCGTCGGAGCTGGGCGGGCTCTACAAGACCATGCCGATCACCGCCACGCTCTGCATCATCGGCGCGGCGTCGATTTCCGCGTTCCCGCTCTTCAACGCGTTCGTGTCCAAGTCGATGATCATGTCGGCGCTGCTGGAAGAGCACTACACGTGGGTGTGGCCGGTCATGCTGTTCGCGTCGGCGGGCGTCGTGGAGCACGCCGGGATCAAGATCCCGTTCTACGCGTTCTTCGCGCACGACTCGGGGATTCGGACCAAGGAGCCGCCGCTCAACATGATCCTCGCGATGAGCGTGTCGGCCACGCTCTGCATCGCGATCGGGATCTTCCCCTCCATCCTCTACGATCGGCTCCCCTGGCCGGTCGACTACCATCCGTACGACGCCACCCACGTCCTCACGCAGCTCCAGCTCCTGTTCTTCGCCATCGGAGCCGTGGTCGCGCTCAAGCTCTGGAAGCTGTATCCGGCCGAGGTGCCCTCGGTCAATCTCGACTTCGATTGGTTCTACAGGCGGTTGGGTCCCCTCGTAGTGCGGGGAGCGAGCGGCGTGATCGCCAGCGTGGACGGCGCGCTCCGTAGCGCCGGGATCGGTGCGGTGCGGGCCGTCATGGGGAGCGCGGTCAGGCACCACGGCCCACGCGGACCGTTGGCGCGGTCACTCCCGGCCGGGCTGATGGTGTTCTGGGTGGCGATCCTGCTCGTGGCGATGCTGCTCTTCAGCACGTTCGGTCCCGGTCGATGACCCCATCGGAGCTCCGTTCCCTGGCCTTCGAGCTCGGCGCGGCACCGTACGCCGAGGGCTCCTGCCTGATCGCGATGGGGCACACGCGGGTTCTCTGCACGGCGTCCGTGGAGGAGTCGCTTCCGCCCTGGCGCACGGGGTCCGAGTCGGGTTGGGTGACGGCGGAGTACGGAATGCTTCCGCGGGCCACGCACACCCGCTCCCGGCGCGAGCGGACGGGTGCGAAGGGGCGCACGCAGGAGATCCAGCGGCTAATCGGCAGGTCGCTGCGGGCCGTCACGGACCTGCGCGCGTTGGGGCCCCGCACCGTCACAGTCGACTGCGACGTCCTCCAGGCCGACGGCGGCACGCGGACCGCGTCGATCACGGGTGGGGCGGTCGCACTGGCATTGGCGTCACAGTGGCTCCTCACGGAGGGGCTCGTGGTGCGGAGCCCGGTCCGCGAGATGGTGGCCGCCGTGAGCGTGGGCATCGTGGACGACGAGATCGTCCTCGACCTGGACTACGCGGCCGACTCGAGGGCGCAGGTGGACATGAACGTGGTGGCCACGGAGAGCAACGGTCTGGTGGAGGTCCAGGGCACGGCGGAAGGCGATCCCTTCCGTAGAGACCAGCTCGACGAACTGCTGACGTCGGCCCTGGGCGGCATCGAGCATCTGGTCCGAGCGCAGAGGAGAGCCCTGGAGTCGGGCTGACCATGCGACTGCTGCTGGCCACGCGGAGCGCGCACAAGGTGCGGGAGGTGCGGCGGATCCTGCGGGAGTGGCCAGGGATCGACCTCGTGGATCTGGACGCGGCCGGGATCGCTTCCGACCCGGCCGAAAACGGGCTGGAGCCCTTCGACACCTTCGAGGAGAACGCGCTCTCCAAGGCGCGCTACTTCCACGAGAGGTCGGATCTTCCCACGGTGGCCGACGACTCCGGCCTCGAGGTCGTGGCGCTCGGGGGCGCGCCAGGTGTGCGAACCAAGCGGTTCGCGCCGGACGGGGAAGGACTCAGCGGGCACGAGCTGGACCTTGCCAACAACCGCCACCTCCTCCGGCGGCTCGACGACCGGCTGCTCGGGGAACGGAAGGCCCAGTACGTTTGCGTGGCGGCGCTCGTCACGGAAGAAGGCGAGTGGGGGTTCCGTGGCGAAGCCGAGGGATTGATTCTCGGGCGTCCGCAGGGAAGGGGAGGGTTCGGCTACGACCCCATCTTCTTCGATCCGCTCCTGGGCAAGACCTTCGCGGAGCTCACCGACGACGAGAAGAACGACCGCAGCCACCGGGGTGCGGCGTTTCGGGCGCTGGCGGAGCACCTGGCAAGGACCGCGCGTGAGTGAGCCGCGGTTCACCCCGTCCGAGATCGGCCCCACCCCAGATGGGCAGCGCCTCCGGATCGAGTGGGGGGACGGAGTCGCATCGGAATACGTGCCCCGGGCGCTGCGTATCGCCTGTCCCTGCGCGGGATGCGTGGACGAGATGACGGGCGCACGGATCCTCGACGAGCGCCGGGTGGCCGAGCACATCATGCCGCTCGAGATCCACTACGTGGGTCGCTATGCTCTGACGTTCGTGTGGAGTGATGGCCACTCGACGGGGATCTACCCGTTCGAGTACCTGCGCAAGTTGGCGGAGGCAGGGTCCGACTAGAGGTGGCGGGCCATGACCGCGGCACGGATTTCGCCGGTCCAGCGTCACACATCTTTGGCCGACCCGCCCGTTGCGCCGCGAACGATCCGCGGGGCTCCGGCCAGGCCCGGTCGACCCGACAACCAGGGCTCCGTCGCTCCCGGTGAGGATGCCGCGGCGGGTCCCACTCCGGACATCAGATGCCCGCGATGACGGCACCGAAGGACCTCTACCCGCTCGGGCAGACACCACCGCGCGGGACGGTTCCGGCTCGCATGCACGCAGCCACCATCCGTCAGGAGAGGTTCGGCGAGCCACGGGACGCCTTTGCAGCCGAGGTGGTGGACGTTCCCCCGGTCTCCGGAAACCAGGTCTTGGTCTGGGTCATGGCGGCGGGAATCAACTACAACAACGTCTGGGCCGCTCTGGGCGAGCCGGTGGACGTGATCGCGGCCCGCCAGCGCAGAGGCGCCACCGAGGACTTTCACATCGGGGGCTCGGACGCGTCGGGCGTCGTCTGGGCCGTCGGTGACGACGTGGAAGACGTGGCGGTCGGGGACTTCGTGGTGCTCTCCTGCGCGTGCTGGGACCCGAACGCCGCCGACATCCGCGCCGGGGCGGACCCCATGACGTCGACCTCCGCTCGTATCTGGGGCTACGAGGACAACTGGGGCTCGTTCGCCCAGTTCGCTCGCGTCGACGACTACCAGTGCTTCCCCAAGCCAGAGCATCTGACCTGGGAAGAGGCCGCTGCGTACATGCTGGTGGGCGCCACGTCCTATCGACAACTGATGGGCTGGCCACCGAACGTGGTGGGGGAGGGGGACCCCGTCCTCGTCTGGGGTGGTGCGGGGGGACTCGGGTCGATGGCGACTCAGATCGCACGCGCGTTCGGTGGCGTGCCGATCGCCGTCGTGTCGGACGACTCGAAGAAGGACCACTGCCTGCGGATGGGGGCGGAGGGTGTGATCAACCGCCACGAGTTCGGCCACTGGGGCCGCCTGCCGGACTTCGGCGACGCCGATGCGTTCGGCGAGTGGGCGAAGGGAGCCCGTGCGTTCGGGCAGAGATTCTGGGAGATCCTGGGGGAGAAGCGAAACCCGCGCATCGTCGTCGAGCACGTGGGCGAAGCGACGATTCCGACGTCGATCTACGTGTGCGACAACGCGGGCATGGTGGTCATCTGCGCCGGGACCACCGGGTACGCGGCAGATGTGGACCTGCGCTACCTCTGGATGCGGCAGAAGCGCCTCCAGGGATCGCACTTCGCCAACACCGAACAGTGCGCCGCCTTCAACGATCTGGTGCGGGACGGCCGCATCGACCCATGCCTCTCGAGAACGGGCAGGTTCGATGAGGTGGGGGCGCTGCACCAGATGATGCGCGACAACGCCCACCCGCCGGGAAACATGGCCGTGCTGGTGAACGCGCTCGAAGCCGGCACGAAGGAGCTCCCGTGAGCGGGCGCGGGCCCGTGGGACCCGGCGAGTGCCGTGGCGGGGGCTGGCCCGACACCATTCCGTGACCCCGGGTCCCTCTATAGCTTCCAGCCCATCACGGGGCGTGGCGCAGTCCGGTAGCGCACCTGCTTTGGGAGCAGGGGGTCGCCAGTTCGAATCTGGCCGCCCCGATTGGCGAAGTCCCGCGGCGCTGAGCGTCGCGGGCTTCGTCACGTTTGGAGTGCGCGGCCAGATGAGAACTGGCGAAGCCAGGTTCGAGCCGAGCGGCCTGACCGGACCACGAACACGCGGCCACGCTACCGCGAGACGACCGAGCCCTGGCCGGGGGCCGGGCGCAGGTCAGCGCTGCCGCCCGGGCCGTTCACACAGCCCGCGGGCCGTAGCCCGCTCTCCTAGGTGGTCGAGTAGGGCGAGGACGGCTGGTTGGACAGGTCCGTCGCGACCGTATTCAAGGCGCCACCGATCCGGTTCCGGTAGAGGACCAGCACACCCGACACCCCGATCGACACGAGGGCCACGATCAGCACGTACTCAACGAGCCCCTGTCCGGATTCGTCGGCCCAGAAGCGATTCCACGTCTTCAGCATTGCAAACACTCCGTCCAAAGTACTCCGCGGCTGAATCGGACGAGCCGCGGGCGGTAGTTCCAACACTCATCGTGCCGGGAGGGCCGGAAACCGTCAGGTGACGGCGATTCAACGACTTGTGCGAATTCGTGCACCGGAGGGTCGTTGCGTGGGTGTCACGGGTTGAAGCGTTCGCACCACGGATCGGGCAGCGGATTGGAGCGGGTCGGCGACCGGAAAAGGCCGGTCACCCCGCTAAACAAGCCGGCCATCCACGAGCGAACCGGCTCTCGTGGCGATTCAGTCGACCCGGAGGGCCGTCGACACCTTCACGCCGGCGTCCAGTGTGCGGTGGACAGGACAGCGGCCCGCGATCTCGAGTAGGCGCTCGCGCTGCTCGTCCGTGAGCGGACCGGCCAGCTCGATCTCGCGCTGGAGATGATCCATTCGCCCTTCCTCGTCCCGATCCCGTGCGTGGATACGGTCGTGCCGGATCCGCACGATCACCTCTTCGAGCGGCCACTCCTTGCGGTCCGCGTACATCCTGAGCGTTATCCCCGTGCATCCTCCGAGAGCCGCCCCCAGCGCCTCGTAGGGTGAAGGTCCAAGGTCCTGGCCACCGACCGCGGTGGGCTCGTCGAGGAGCATGGCGTGCCCGCTCGCGATCACGTCCGTGGGGTAGTGCTCTAGACCCGTGCGCACGACGACCCGATCCTGTTCCGCGAGATCCTCCAGAGCCGGCTCGGGACGCACGTCGAGGTACCGCTTCACCCAGGCGCCGATCACCGCACCGGCGTACTCCGAGTCGGCCTTGTCCGACAACAGGTGGTCGGCACGGTCCAGTGAGATGAAGCTCTTGGGGTGCTTGGCCTGAAGGTAGAGCTCCTGCGCGTTCTCGATGCCCACGATCTCGTCGACAGGGGAATGCATGATGAGGAGCGGACGCTTCAGACCGACCGCCGCCTCCGTCATACGGGTCCGGTCCAGGTCCTCCAGGAAGTCCCGCTTGATCCGGAAGGCCCGTCCGCCGACCTCGACGCGAGCCGACCCGTCCCGCTCGATGTCGTCGATGGAATCGGACAGCAGCCGTAGGACGTGATCTGGAGCCGAGGGTGCCGCGAGGGTGACGACCGCGCGCACGGACGGAAGCGACTTGGCCGCATGCAGGACGGCAGCTCCCCCGAGGGAATGCCCTACGAGCAACTGGGGAGCTTCGAACTCCGACTCCAGGTAGCCCGCAGCCGCCAACAGATCGGCCACGTTGGAGGAGAAGGTCGTGTTCGCGAAATCGCCTTCGCTGTCACCCAGGCCAGTAAAATCGAACCGCAATACCGCTAGTCCAGACGCCGTGAGCGAGCGGCTGACGTTGACCACCGCCTTGAGATTCTTCCCGCAGGTGAAGCAGTGGGCAAACAGGGCGTATCCGAGCGCACGCCCGTCCGCGGGGGTCTCCAGACGCCCGGAGAGCTCGTTGCCGTGGGCCCCGGGGAACGTGAGGACCTTCGTCGCCATGACTCGCTCCATCCTGTGTTGACCTGTCTCGAATCGCTCGGGCAACCATACCCGCAGTCACGCGGCGGGTCCCGCTACGTCGTGGCTGATGAAGGCGGGGGGCTGGTCCGTGGTTCCGGTCGGTCGTCCCCTGTCGCGTGCACCGGGCCTGCGCGCTAGCCTACGGCAGAGGTTCGCGCCCCACCGCCGATGGAGGAGGTCTCGATGCTCGCACGCCGAGGGGTCCCGTCAATTCTGGTCTTCGTGCTGCTCGCGCTCGCGCCGACCGCTCCCGTCGAGGGGCAGGACGCCAATACATGGACTCCCGAGCTGGCGCTTCAGATCAAGCGTGTCGGCTCGGTGGTGCCTTCGCCCGACGGGCGCCTCGTGGCCTATCAGGTGGGTGCGGCCGTCATGGAAGGGGAGACCAGCGAGTGGCGGACCCACATCCACCTGGCCCAGGCCGACGGGAGCGGCACGCGCCAGCTCACCCAGGGCGAGCACTCGGCGACGTCCCCGGCCTGGTCTCCGGATGGGCGGTGGATCGCGTTCGCCTCGAGCCGGGCGGGAACGCGCGACATCTGGCGAATCCCCGTCGACGGCGGGGAAGCGCAACGGGTGACCGAGGTCCAGGGCTCGGTCGGAGCGTTCCGCTGGTCCCCGGACGGAACCGGCCTGGCGTTCACCATGACCGACCCGCCGTCGGACGAGGACAAGCGCCGGGAGCGGGAGAAGGACGACGCCAGAGTGATCGACGCCGACCCCAAGATGACACGGCTTTACGTGGTCGCTCTGGACGCAGAAACCGAACAACGCCGGGGTCGAGCGCTCACTCCGGGGAGTTTCTCGGTAGGTGGCGACTTCGATTGGGCGCCGAACGGTCGGATGATCGCATTCACGCACGCGCCCACTCCGACGGCCGAAGACGGATACACGCTGGGA
>JAHEKN010000172.1 GCA_024638305.1 Gemmatimonadota bacterium
CGTGGCGGCGCTTTCCACCCTCCTGTATGCGATCGACGACACGCGCTTCGCGAGTCCGGTCTTCATGCTGTTCTCCGGTGGGCTGATCCTGGGAGCCGTATACATGGCCACGGACATGGTTACCTCCCCGGTGACCGACGCGGGCTGCTGGATCTTCGGGATCGGGATCGGCGCCCTGGTCGTGCTCATCCGCGTCTGGGGCGGCCTCCCCGAGGGCGTCATGTACGCGATCCTGCTCATGAATGCGCTGGTGCCGTTCATCAACCGGGCCACCCAGCCCCGGGTGTTCGGCCACCCCCGGCGGGAGGCCACCACGTGAACGAGCGGCTCCCCACCGGGTCGGGACGGCAGGACGACGCGCAGGGGCGTGGCGGGGGTAGGGTGGGCGATGGCGCCACGGGCGGAGTGCTGCCAGACGGGCCTCCATCCTGGCGCCTGCTGTCCACGCTGGCCGTGGCCGGTGCGCTCGCAGGCCTGCTGCTGGTGCTTGTCTTCCAGGCTACCGACCCGGCCATACAGGCCCATCGCGCCCGGGTGCTCGCCGAGGCGGTGCACGAGGTGCTGGGCGGCCCAGAGCGATACGAGACGCTGTTCCTGATCGACGGACGCTTCACGGCCGAGCCAGGGGGTGCTGACACCACCGGCCTGGACCGGGTCTACCTGGGGTACGGGACCGACGAGCGTCCGCTCGGACTGGCGATCGAGGGCGGCGAGCCGGGATTCCAGGACGTGATCCGGCTCATCTTCGGGTACGATCCCGGAACGGGGCGCGTTCTCGGGATGAAGGTCCTCGAGAGCAAGGAGACGCCGGGACTCGGGGACAAGATCGAGAAGGACTCGGCGTTCGTACGGATCTTCCGTGGCGCGCGCACCCCGCTGTTCGGCGTGAAGCGCGATCGAGCGACCGGGGCCGACGGTGAAGTCGAGCTCATCACCGGCGCCACGATCTCGTCCCGCGCGATCGTGGACATCATCAACCATCGCGTGGAGGAACTGGACGTCGAGCTCCGGACCTTCTGGGATCCGCGGGCCGCGGGAGGAGGCGCGCCGTGAAGACGACGACCGGTCGCGAGGACCTCCTGCGAGGCGTCTGGCGCGAGAACCCGGTACTCGTGCAGCTCCTCGGTCTTTGCCCCGCGCTCGCGGTGACCAACACGGTCGCCAACAGCCTCGCCATGGGCTTGGCCACGTTCTTCGTCCTCATGGGATCGAGCTTGCTGGTGTCCTCGCTCAAGGGGGTTATTCCGCATGAGGTGAGGATCTCCGCGTACATCCTCATCATCGCCACGTTCGTGACCATTGCCGACATGGTCCTCGCGGCAGTGGTGCCGGACATCCACAAGGCGCTGGGGGCGTTCATCGCCCTGATCGTGGTCAACTGCATGATCCTGGGCCGGCAGGAGGCGTTCGCATCCAAGCGCCCCGTCGGCAGGGCACTCCTGGACGCGGCTGGCACGGGCGTGGGGTTCGTCGTCGCCATGCTCCTGATGGGAACGGTCCGCGAGGTGCTCGGAAACGGGTCGCTGCTGGGCGTTCCCGTGCTGGGATCGGGCTACGAGCCCTGGGTGGTGATGATCCTCCCACCGGGAGGGTTCTTCACGCTCGGCTTCATCCTGCTCGGCTTCGCATGGTGGCGAGGCCGGGCGGAGGAGCGTCCCGCGGTCCGGGAATGGCCGCATGGCGTGAGAACCAGCACCCGGAAGGAGGCGGCCTGATGGGGGAGCTCTTCCTGATCCTGATCTCGGCCATGCTGGTCAACAACTTCACGCTGGCCCTGTTCCTCGGCTTGTGCCCGTTCATGGGCGTCTCGGCCAAAGTGGGTACGGCGCTCCGCATGGGCGCAGCCAACGTCTTCGTGCTCGTGATCACGTCGATCACGGCGTGGGGGCTCAATACGTACGTCCTGGGACCGGCCCCCTACCTGCGGATCATCTCCTTCGTCGTCGTGATCGCGTCGCTCGTGCAGATCGTGGAGATGACCATCAAGAAGTTCAGCCCAGCGCTCTTTCGCGAGCTCGGGATCTTCCTGCCGCTCATCACCACCAACTGCGCGATCCTCGGGCTGGCCATCTTTCAGACCAACCGGGGCTACGGCTTTCTGGAGGGGCTCGCGTTCGCGGTGGGTGCGGGCCTCGGACTCACGCTCGCGCTCGTGCTCATGGCGTCGATCCGCGAGCAGACGGAGCTGGCCACCGTCCCCAGCGTGGCTCGCAACATGGGGCTGGTGCTCATCGTCGCGGGGAGCTTGTCCCTGGCGTTCATGGGTTTTGCCGGGCTGTTCACGGGGTGACGGGCATGCGTGAGCACGTGCAAGTGGACGGAGGTGTCGGATGATCGAGACAGTTGCAGCCGTTGCGGGCATGGCGGTGCTGTTCGCCGCCCTGGGGCTCGTGCGAATGCGGCCCGGGTGTGAAGGCGACTGCGGGGAGTGCGGCGCCACGTGTGGCCTCGGGCCGGGGGAGACCGCGGGCGCTGAGACGGGAGCCGCCGGCAGGACCGGGCGTCGTGCACAAGATTCGGAGGCCGGACATGGAAGCCATGGAATCGATTGATCGCTCGACGGAAGCCGGGTCGACGGATCCAGCGCGGACCGAGGCCGGGGGGCGCCTTCCCAGCCGCCGCGAGGTGCTCTCCCTGGGGGTGGGGATCTTCGTGGTCAGCGCAATCCCCATCGTTCGCCGGTCCAGCGGCCCCGCGCTCGTGCGACGGCGGATTCCGGCGATGGGCACGGTGGCCGAGGTATCCGTTCTCCACCGGGACGCCAGGTACGCGCAGCGCGCCATCGACGCGGCATTGGACCAGATCCGCCGCAGCGAGGACCTCCTCACCCGCTTTCGTCCGGATTCCGACGTCGGGCGCGTGAACGCGGCACCGCCTGGGTCGGCCGTGGACGTGGAGTCCGAGACCGGATGGGTCCTGGATGCCGCTCTCGAGCTCGCGTCGCTCACGGGTGGCCTGTTCGACCCCTGCCTCGGCAGGGCCACCGAGCTCTGGGATGTCGGAGCCCGGTCCGCCCCCCCCGCGGAGCCCGAGACGGCCGTATTCGCGAGCAGGCGGTTCCACCGGGAGCTGGAGGTGGACCGGTCCGCAGGCCGGACCCTGATCCGCGCACACGCGCCCGGGCTGGCGATCGACCTCGGAGGGATCGGAAAGGGGTGGGGCGTGGACCGGGCCGTCCGAGCCCTGCGCGATTGGGGCATCACGGACGGCCTGGTCAACCTGGGCGGCGACCTCTACGCGTTGGGCTCGTCGCCGAATGGCGATCCCTGGCTCGTCGGAGTGCGGGACCCCGACGACCCCGCCGGCGTGGTCGCCCGACTCCCTCTGTCCGACGGAGCCCTCGCGACGTCTGGCGACTACGAGCGCTTCTTCGTGCATGCTGGGCGCCGGTATCACCATGTCCTCGACCCCAGGACCGGCCGACCGTTCGAGGGCGGCACCCGGAGCGTAACGGTCGCGGACCACCGCTGCTGGCGAGCCGATGCCGTAGCGACCGCGTTGTTCGGGGCCGCGCCGGAGCAGCGGCAGGGCCTACTGAAGGGAGCAGTCCCGGGGGCACGCCTCGTCCACCACATATCCGAGCCCGGGGAGTCGACTGGCCTCACGGCCACCCCCCGTCACCTCGTCCCCGCACCCGCAGCCGAATCGGAGGATCCATGGAAAGGCGCACGACCTTCTGCAGCTACTGCAACAAGCAGGTGGAGCTGACCGTCACCGACGCTCCTGCGCACGGGGCCCAGGCCAATGTCCCGGACGGGGGAGACCTGGTCTGCCTCGATTTCGGGGTGGGGTGCCAGGGAACCCAGTGCCCGATCTCGGGGCTTCCGAGCATCGTGATGGGGTTCCGGTTGGCGCGCAGCAATGCCGTGAAGAACGAGCCCTGGCCTCTGGTCTATACGACCTGCAAGGCGTGTGGCGAGCTGGCCAACCTCGAGGTTCTGGACCGGTCGCACGCGTACTGCACCATGTGCGGCTCGACCAGCACGCTCCTCATGCTGCCGCTCGACGACGGGCGCTACGTGGTGCTGTCGCGCGGATAGCCTGTGCGATTCCGCGTACCGGCAGTCGCGCGCTCTAGGGCACGTCCGGGAAGGCCACGAACAGGTCGCCGTCGACGTTTTGCACGGTGAGGGTCTCGGCCTCGATGCGTCCGCCGAGACTGTGCAGGTGCAGCCGCACGCGCACGCCGGCCGTCTCCCGCTCGAACGTCATGCGCTCCGGCGGAAGCTCGATATTCCACGGCTGGTTGCTCGGGGCCTCCATTAGCGATGGGAGCAGCGCTCCCAGCTGGAAAGCCACTGGGCTCCCCCCGTCGACCGTGACCCGCAGCACCGATCCTCCCGGCAAGCTCCATTCGAGAGAGTGTCCATCGATCTGGGCCGAGGCCCCGCTCGAGGGGAAGCCCCCCGTCCGCAGCGTGTGTGTATAACCCTCCGGCACCGGCCACACGGCGGGCGCGGCTCGCGCCGACACGTAGATCTCCGGCCCTTGCCACTGGTTCAGGTAGCGCACGCCCAGGAACTCGGCAGCGAACTTGGCGTCCTCGTCCGAGTAACGCCGATGCTCCGCCACATATCCGGTCGTGGCCGGATCGGCGGCGTGCTCACGGATGCTCGCCTCGCCCAGCAGCGCGGCCACCGGCTCGTGCCCACGCGTCCGGATCAGGTAGCGGAGGACGGCACTGATCTCGCGCTCGTCCTCGAATGGGGCGCCTGCCGCGGCGCCAGCGGCCGCTCCAATGTCCGTGACCCCGTTGGCGGCCAGAAGGGCTCGCAAGCGGTCGACCTGACTCCGTTCCGCCACGGAATAGGCGCTCCAGGGCCCGATGAACGTGACCACCGCCACTGCGCAAAGCGAGATGGGAATCCAACGGATGCGCCGCGACCGGGTGAACGCGAGGTAGACGGCGATGCCCGAGATCCAGACCGAGAGGACCAGAAGGAAGTAGCGGTTCTCAGTGAAGCCGTACTGTGCGATCCGCTGACCGATGGCCATGTAGAGCATGACGATGGACGGCATCAGGGCCACCCAGAACCAGCGGGCGTACCCGTTGACCCAGCGATTCTCATCCAGATCCCGCACCGGATGCACCAGCAGGAGCGCCAGGGTGCCGACGACGGAGACACTCGATACGAGCCACCCTATCCAGCCGCTCGGCCACTCCTGTGTGACCAACACGCGTACGAGATAGGCGGTGAGGATGGCCAGGTAGACCGTCACCAGCGGAATGAGCACGAATTGGGAGAAGATCTTGAGGCCGGCCGGGTAGCTTCGGTCGCGCTCCAGGGCCGGCACGTCCCTGGGGACCCCGGCAAGGAACGTCCATGGGTGGGCCACCGCCGCGAGCAGGATGAAGAGCTGGAAGTACGTCTCGTCCCGCACGTCCACGCCGAACAGGGCGTCGACGGAAACGAGCGCCAAGACCAGGCCGATGTAGAGGACTCCCGTGTAGAGCGTGGCCACGGCGAACCGGAGGAACAGCGCCCGGTTGAACTGCCAGAACGCCCCGTCCTCATGCGTCCCCGCGAACGGCAGGAACGCCACCAGCAGATGGGCGGCCAGGAAGAGCTGGACGAAGCGCGGCGCGACCACCGCTTCGCCCCACCCCCGAGACGCCAGGAAGAACACGCCGGCCGCCAGGATCGCCGCCCCCAAGAGCGGGCGTCGCAGGCGCTCGCGTCCGGGCCGCTCCGTGAAGACGTCGATGGCGAACGTCAGCGGAACGAGCAGCGCCGAGGCCATGGCGCCCCGCACCAGGAGCTCGAGCGACACCGGGTCCTCCACCACGACGAGGAGGAGCACGGCGGTGAGCACCGCGGACCAGAGCGCCACCGGGAAGCGGCGGGCGGTGTCCAGGGCGGTTCCCACCAGCCGTTCGAGCGATGGAAGGCGCATGACGGAGATTCCGGGCGGCGGGAGCGGGACGCAAGCTCGGGCCCCAAGACGGGCCACTTCCCTCCTGGGCACGATTCTTCTATCCTTATATTCAGATATATGGATATAGCTATTGCCCCCACGGACGTGCAGGCCCGCCTAAGCGCGCTCTCGGATGAGAACCGCCTGCGGATCCTCGCGCTCCTGGATCAAAACGAGTTCACCGTTACGGAGCTGACCTCCGTGGTGCAGTTGCCACAGTCCACGGTGTCCCGGCACCTCAAGGTGCTGTCGGACGAGGGCTGGATCCGTTGGCGCCAGGACGGCACCAGCCGGCACTACCGGATGCCCGCCCCAGACGGGGAATCGGGGGAGCTGTGGCGGGTGGTGCGGGGCATGCTCTCCGGCACGCCCTGGGTGGACGAGGACGCCGAGCGAGCGCGGAGCGTGCTCGCCGCCCGGCGTGGAAGGGCGCAGGAGTTCTTTTCGGAGGCCGCGGAGGACTGGGACCGGCTGAGGGCTGAGATGTTCGGAGCCCGGACCGAGCTCTCCGCCCTGTTCGGCCTGCTCGATCCGACCTGGACGGTGGGAGACCTGGGCTCGGGGACGGGCGCGTTCTCGGAGACCGTCGCGCCGTTCGTGGCGCGCGTCGTCGCGGTGGACCGGTCACCCGAGATGCTCGCCGCCTCTCGCAGCCGGCTCGCCGAGCTGGACAACGTGGAGATCCGGGAGGGCGAGCTCGAGGCGCTCCCGATCGAGTCCGGCGTGCTGGATGTGGCAGTCTTGTTGCTGGTGCTCCACTACGTGGTGGAACCGAAACGCGCGCTCCAGGAGACCTACCGGGCACTCCGCAAAGGAGGACTCCTGGTGGTGGTCGACATGCGGGAGCACTCGCGCGAGGACTACCGCCACACCATGGGACACGCGTGGACCGGTTTCGGCGAAGCCCAGATGGCGGCGTGGTCGGCGGCGGCCGGATTCGACGAGTACCGCCACCGGGGACTGGTCCCCGATACGCGCGCGGCCGGGCCCCTGCTCTTCGTGGGCACGGCCCGGAAGTGACCGAATCACCGCAGCACACCGACGCGCGCTTCGCGGGGCGACCGGTGCGAGCTTGGATGCAGAAAGCGACAACCGATAAAGCGACAACCGATAAGCGACAACCGACAAGGAGACTCGAGTGGACAACGCAGTTCTGACCGAAGAGAGGACCGGGCGGAAGACGGCGCGGCCGGGGTTCAAGGTGGCCGACCTGGGCCTGGCCGAGTGGGGGCGGAAGGAGATCTCCCTGGCCGAGGTCGAGATGCCCGGTCTGATGGCGGTGCGGCGTGAGTACGCCGACGCCCAGCCGCTCGCCGGGAAGAAGGTGATGGGCTCGCTGCACATGACGGTGCAGACGGCGGTTTTGATCGAGACGCTGGCGGAGCTCGGGGCCGACGTGCGCTGGGTCTCCTGCAACATCTTCTCGACGCAGGACCACGCGGCCGCAGCCGTGGTGGTCGGCAAGGAGGGCACGCCCGAGGATCCGCAGGGCATCCCGGTGTTCGCCTGGAAGGGCGAAACGCTGGTGGAGTACTGGTGGTGCACCGAGCAGGCGCTCGTCTGGCCCGACGGATCCGGCCCGGACCTGATCGTGGACGACGGTGGCGATGCCACGCTGCTGGTCCACAAGGGTCTCGAGTTCGAGCGCGCCGGCCAGGTGCCCGCGTTCGACGCCGAGAGCGAGCCGGAGGAGTGGGGTGTGATCCTGGACCTGCTCCGGCGGATCCAGGCGGAGGA